>CAYNKL010000032.1:0-30412 GCA_964397775.1 uncultured Rhodobacterales bacterium
GGTGTAGCCCTCGCGTTGCAGGATCTCGATCCAGGCCGTGCAGCATCCGCAATTGGGGTCCTTCAGGACATGGATCGCGGGCCCGCCCTGGGCTGATCCCGCGAGCGGAACGAATGCCGCGAAGCTCGCGGTGGCTGCCATCATGGCACGGCGGGTCAAGGTCATCTGCGTCTCCTTTCAGATGGTGGCAGGTGCGCTCTCGCGCTCTGCATCCGATGTAAGTCCTGCGGAAGGATCTGCCATCGCGCGCGCGTCGGACGGCTGGAAGAACAGCAGCCGAAGAGCATTCATCGTGACCAGGACGGTCGCTCCGGTATCGGCGAGGATCGCGATCCAGAGACCGGTGATGCCGAGCACGGTGGTCACGAGGAAGACCGCCTTGAGCCCGACTGCGATAGCGATGTTCTGGCGAATGTTCGACATGGTGGCGCGGGCCAGACGGATCTTCCCGGGCACGTCTGCCACGCGGTTGCGCAGGATCGCCGCGTCGGCCGTCTCCAGCGCGACATCGGTGCCCGACCCCATGGCAACGCCGACGTGGGCGGCGGCAAGCGCGGGTGCATCGTTGATCCCGTCGCCGATCATCATCACCCGTGCGCCTGTCGTCAGATCGCGGATCGCCGTCACCTTGTCTTCCGGCATCAGTTCGGCGCGATGCTCGATCCCGAGCCCCCCGGCGATGGCCTGGGCCGTGCGCGGGTTGTCCCCCGTCAACATGACCGAAGAGATGCCGAGCCCGCGCAGCTGCGCGACCGCGTCCGCCGCATCGGCGCGCGGCTCGTCCCTGAGCGCGATGAGGCCCTGGGGCACGTCTTCGCAGAGCACGATGACCACCGTCTTGCCCTCGGCTTCAAGCGCCGCCACGCGGGTCCGCAGGTCGTCCGTGAATGCGCCGCGCTCGTTTGCCAGCCTCGGGGATCCGACGCTGACGGTCACGCCGTCGATGGACGCTTCCGCCCCCTTGCCGGGAAGAGCGCGGCCGCCGGTCGCCGCCGCCGCGTCCACGCCCCGCCTTTCGGCCTCGGCGCAGATCGCCTGTCCGAGCGGGTGGCTCGCGCCGTTCTCGACCCCGGCGGCCAGGGCCATGAGGTCGTCCTCGCTTCCGCTCAGCACCGAAACGTCCGTCACGCGGGGCTTGCCATGCGTGAGCGTTCCGGTCTTGTCGAAAGCGACGTGGGTCGTGCGGGCCGCTGCCTCGATCACTGCGCCGCCCTTCATCAGCAGGCCGTTGCGCGCCCCCGTGGAGAGCGCCGAAGTGATCGAGGCCGGCACCGAGATCACCAGCGCGCAAGGGCAGCCGATCAGCAGCAGCGCCAGCGCGCGATAGACCCATTCTCCCCACGCCAGCCCGAAGGCCAGCGGCGGGACGATGGCGACGAGAACAGCGGCCCCGACCACGGCGGGCATGTAGACCCGGCTGAACCGGTCGATGAAGCGTTCGGTCGGCGCACGGGCGCTCTCGGCCTCTTCCACGAGGCGGACGATGCGGGCGATGGTGTTGTCCTCGGCCGACCTCAACACCCGCACGCGCAGCAGCGCCTCCGCATTGATCGACCCTGCGAAGACCTCCGCACCAGGCTCCTTGAGGCTCGGGACGCTCTCTCCTGTCACCGGGCTCTCGTCGACACCCGACGTGCCGTCGATCACCTCGCCGTCGCAGGGCACGCGGTCGCCGGGACGGACCTGCACCACTTGGCCTACCTGGAGCTTCTCGGCCGCGACCTCACGCGTCCTGCCGCCCACCTCGAGCCGCGCCGTCTTCGGCACGAGCTTAGAGAGAGCCCGGATGCTGTCACGCGCCTTGCCGGCCGAGACGCCTTCCAGGAGTTCGCCCACGGCGAAGAGAAAGACCACCAGCGCTGCCTCCTCCGGCTCGCCGATTACCAGCGCACCGCCGGCGGCAATCGTCATCAGCATTTCGATAGTGAAAGGCATTTGCGCCCGCGCCATGGCAAAGGCGCGCTGCGCCACGGGCACGATCCCCACCAAGGTAGCCAGGACGAAGGCCCAGTGGGCGATCTCTGCCGGGAAGACGAGGCGGGACGCCCATGCCGTAGCGAGCAATGCACCGGTGCCAATTACCAGTCGGCCCTTGGAGGTCTGATACCACGAGGGGACCGTCGCATCCTCTGGCGGTTCCGCTCCGTCCTCTGTGGCGCCGTCAGTGTCCGGAGGCTCAACCGCCTCGGGAAACGCCCCGTCCGGCAGGACGAAACCACCCTTGGGTTTCTCCGGCTTCGCCCCCTTGGGTACGATGCCGAAGCCGACGCCGCGCACGGCCATCTCGATCCGCTCGGGCGAGGTCTGGGTCTCATCCAGGGTCAGCCGCAGCCGCTCGGCCATGAGTGCGACATCGACACTCTCGACCCCGGGAAGGCGCTCGACCGCACCGCGCACCTTCGCCGCGCAGGAGCCGCAATCCATGCCCGTCACGCGCCATTCGCGTTGTTCTGAGCTACCGTCGGCCATGATGGTTCTCCGTCCTGATTCCCAATCGGGAATGGATATACGACCTACAGCAACTGTAGGTTCAAGGGCTTATAAGTATTTTCCCCGAACCGGAACGGCCCGCATGGTTCAACTTACAAGGCCTGCGCTTGCCCGAGCGGGTACAGTCGCTGGATCAACGCACGGGTCAGCCGGATTCGCGTCGGCAAGGTTCTGTCGGTGCCCCGCCTCTCTGAACTCCAACCACCTCCTCGCCTATTGACGGATCATGCAAGCGAGGCCTCTCCTCGGAAAGCCTGAGGAGGATGCGTGGAGAATTTTTGGATCGCCAGCGGGCTGGCCCCGTTTCCCGGGCTCGGTAAATTCATCGAAGGCACAGTGGCCGAATTTGTCCGGATCCGGCCGCAGCTACTCACCTCGGGCGCTCAGGGTGCTTTTACGCCCGTCAACCCAACCAGACATCAAGGAAAAGCATGATGACGAGCCCGATGGCAAGCCCCAGCGTTGCCTTGTTTTGGTGCCCGCTACGGTGAGTTTCGGGAATGATTTCGTGACTGATGACATAGAGCATCGCGCCCGCTGCGAATGCGAGTCCCCAAGGCAGCAGCGGCTCGGACAGCGTGATAATGCCGGCGCCAAGTAGGCCGCCGATCGGTTCGACAAGGCCGGTCAGGGCAGCGATACCCCAGGCGCGCACCCGAGGATACCCCTCGCCCAGGAGAGAGACAGCTACGGCAAGTCCTTCGGGCGCGTTCTGAAGCCCGATGCCAATCGCAAGAGGCAGACCGCCTTCCACGCCGCCCGATCCGAAGCCAACGCCGACGGCGAGACCCTCAGGGAAGTTATGGATCGTGATCGCGATGATGAACAACCAGACGCGCCTGAGCGCCACCGCCTCAGGTCCTTCGCGCCCGGTCTTGAAGTGTTCGTGAGGGAGGCGCTCGTTCATCAGTGCAACTGCCCCCATGCCGAACAGGATCGAGACGCATACGACGGCGGCGGGCATCGCGCCATTCGCAAACATCGGCTCGGCTGCGTCCAGTGCCGGGATAATGAGCGAGAAAAATGAGGCCGCGAGCATCACACCGGCTGCGAAGCCCAGCAAAAGATCTCGTGTCGCGCGGCTCGGAACTCGGCCGAACAGGACCGGAATTGCTCCGAGCGCGGTCAGCGACCCGGCAGCCAAGCTGCCCAGGAAACCGAGTGCGATTGGAGAGATGTCTATCACGAATTGCTCCACCACAAGGCTACGGCCGTTGCAGATCACAAATGATAATCATTTGCAAATAGGGGTCCGCTTCTATGCAGGAAGCAAAAACGAGATCGAAACAACCTTCACAAGGTCGTGCACGAACTGACCATGCCCGGTCTTTCTCATCCACCCCGAGTTTGAAATAGTGAACATAAACAAGAGGATTGCAAGTCATGCTGACAAGACGCCATTTCATCGGCGCGACCGCCGCCCTGTTCTCGCCCGCATTGTCGCGAGTCGCTGTCGCAAGCTCTTGGCCAACCGATGAGCAGAAGGCCGCGTGGGACGCGCAGGTCACCCCTCCCGACTACGATCCGGCCACAACAAACCCCTGGGACCTACATCCACGCCTGCTGCCGCAGCGGGTCAATGCCCGGCCCGGGCTTGTGCCCGGAGATATCCATGTCGATGCAGTGGCCCGCTACCTCTACCACATCGAAGAGGGTGGAACGGCCATGCGATACGGGGTGGCAATTGGCAGGGACGGCCTCTACGAACCGGGGGTCTACACCATCAAGCGCAAGGTGGAGTGGCCGCACTGGAAGCCCACGCAGGATATGGTCCGTCGCAATCCTGACATTTACAAAGAGGTCGAAGATGGAATGGAGCCGGGCCCGAAAAACGCACTCGGCTCTCGTGCGCTCTATCTCTATGTCGGCGAACGGGACACTTATCTGCGCATCCACGGCACTCCTTACCCACGGTCGATTGGCAGTCGGGCCAGTTCCGGCTGCGTGCGGATGGTCATGCCCCACATCAACGACCTCTACGAGCAGGTCGAGATCGGGGTCACGGCCCACCTTTACCCGGCCCCTGGCGACGGACCCGTCACGGCGCATAGCTGACCGCCGCCCGAGTCCGGAGAGATCATCATTGCACCAGAGGGGTGATGGCCTGCCAATTCCTCAACCCTCGGTCTGTGCCGCGCGCTGTGTGCAGATCGGTCGGCCGTCCGCCGTTCGGAGCGGGAGCATTGTCGTCTCTACGGGTCCGACATGCCGATACCAGTAGCAGCCGTCCTCGGGCCGCAAGCGAACCGACTGGAGATCCTGATGGGCTGCCGCCATCGTGCTCAGTTGAGTTATCACCTCGGTCGAGACGGTCGAATTCGGCTCCGCCGGATCGACGGAGGGGGCGGCACATGCGGCGAGGGTCGACAACGATGCAACCAGTAAGAGTGCTGGGCCCGATTTTTTTGTGCGGTTCATGGGTCAGAGCCTTTCGGTGCTATCGGAGGGGAAAAGGCGCGCGAGCCGTTCTTCAAGGCGGGTGCGCGCATCGTACAGGCGAGCGAGAGCTGCGCTATCGTCGGAAATCTGTTTCGCCGCTTCGGCAAGACGCTCATCCGAGAGAGGATCAGTGGGGCGACCGTTCACGCGCACCTCGTAGTGAAGGTTGGGTCCTGTCGCAGTGCCCGTCGCACCGACGCGCCCGATGAGGTCGCCCGCCGCGACACGGTCGCCTTTCGCAAGCCCGTCCGGCACCGCGCTGAGATGAGCGTAACGGGTCATGGTTGCCGAGCCATGCGCAATCTCGACCACGCGGCCATAACCGCCCCGCCGACCGATGAAACTGATGCGTCCGGGTGCGGTCGCATAAGCCGGTGTTCCGCGGGCTGCGGCGAAATCGACGCCCGTGTGCATCCTTGTGTCGCCGTAGACGGGGTGCGTCCTACGCCCAAAGACGGAGCTGAGGCGTGCGCCCTCAACCGGCTGCGCGAAGACCCGCATCACGGCCCCGTCGCGGTATATCGTGGCCCGGCCCGAACCGTCCTCAGGCCACACGATTTCGAAGAGCGTGTCGCCAAGGTCCAGCGCTGCGAAGGTCAAGTCCGGCTGACCGACGATGTCGTCGCCGGTCCGCGCCTCGCGCCACATCAGACGAAGTGTCTCGCCTCCAGAGAGATCGCGACGGAAATCCACGACACCGCCCAGCATTTGCCCCAGATCGACCGCAAAGCGTGTTGGAATGCCGCCTGCGCCAAGCGCGGCGAAGACAGAGCTTTCGATACTGGTCTCTCCAACTCGGGTGACGATTTCAGGTTCTGGGGTCATGATGCGCGTCGACATCTGCGCGCCGAAGACAGTCTCAATACGGATACCGTCGTCCACCTCCAACACTACCCGGCGGGGGCTGCCGTCCGGTGCCGACACCACGCTCAGGGCATGGCCCGGACGCAAGCGACGTAGGTCAAACTCTGCCGCAAGCGCGAGCGCGACTTCGGCGCGAACTGGGGCGTCGAGACCCGCCTCCGCGAGAGCCGAGTCGAGTGTCTCGCCCCCGGCAATCTCACGTGACCAAGTCTGTATCGGAGACTCGATACTGGGCGATGAGGCTGCGACGGTTACGCAACATGGCCGCGCAGGTTGTCTGACCCTCGGGGCGGTGTCTGTTCGGGCGACGGTCTGCGAGAGGATGGGTGTCTCGGCGGGCGCAGACGTAGGAGCCGGAAGCGTGTCAGGAACCCAAAGGCCGGCCTCGGCAAGGGCGGGCGGAACAGGGTCTTTGGTCCAGGCACCCGAAAGCGCGACCGTGGTCGCGATCACGGCGCCCGCAGTCACGATTCCCGTTGTCAGATACCTCAGCTTCATGTCGCTCCCTTTGTTTCTTCGTCCATCGCCCGCCGGATCTTGGGGAGAGCGAACTCACGTGGCTCGTGATAGTCGATGATGCTCACGTGGCGCCCATCTGCATCGAACAGGAAAACACCCGATGTGTGGTTCATCGTGTAGCCTCCGCCCTCCATCGGCATTTTCTCGTAGCGCACCCGGAAGTCCCTGGTCGCCTGATCGACCTGCAACGTCGTCCCCGTCCAGCCGCGGATTGCCGGGTGGAAATAGCCGACATACTCGGCAAGTGCCTCGACAGTGTCGCGTTCCGGATCGACCGTGATGAGCACGACATTCAGATCCGTCGCGTCCTCGCCGAGCCAGTCGAGCCAGACCGAGATGTCAGACAGCGTCGTCGGACAGACCTCGGGGCAGTAGGTGAACCCGAAGAAGATGAGCGAGGCGCGACCCAGGAGAGTCTGCGGGCCGACAGGCTTCCCCTCGTGATCCGTCAGCCGGAAGGACATCTCGGACAGTGGCAGGGGGCGTTTGCCGACCTGCGCATCCGCGCCGGGCCCGTCGACCTGCCACCAGCCGATCCCAAGTGTCGCCGCGATCGCGCCAATCCCTGCCACGCCGTAGATCAGAAAGCGCCGCCTTTGCATCAGTCCGCCGGACCGCGCGCAGCCATGCCGCGGATCGGCACCTCTACGGAGATACTTTCGCCATCAGAGAAATCGACGGTCAGGGAAAAGCTCTCGCCTTCGACCATCGGGCGCTGAAGGTCCATGAGCATCAGGTGCAGCCCGCCAGGCGCGAGCGCCACGACCTCACCTGCCGGGATCTCAAGCTCCTCCATGTGCGTCATCCGGGAAACACCCTGCTCATCTGTGGCGGTGGCGTGGATCATCGGCATCATCGCCAGGTCGGTGCTCAGTCCAGTCACCACGACGGGCTCGTCACCGGTGTTGCGAAGCGTCATGTAGGCGGCCCCGGGGCGGCTCGTCCCGATCGAGGCGCGCGACCAGGCATCTTCGACCACAACGTCTTCTCCGCCGGCGAAGGCGGGCGGCGCCGCGGTCAGTAGAGCAAGGGCCAGAGTTGCCCCAGCAGAAATTCTCATGCGTAGTCTCCAAATGCTTTGAATCGTCCGTTCAGGTCCCCGAGCGGCGGGACGTCTTTCCCGACAAGTGTGCGGCGCCGCGCAGGCTATCCATGCGCGTCAATGCGCGCGCGGAGGTCAGCGGTGATCTCGGAGGCGGGCGTGCCGTAGCCGTAGAGTCGAACGAAGGTGCCATCGGGATCGAAGAGGAAGACCTGGCTTGTATGGCCCATCGTATATCCGTCGGGGGCGGTCTCTTCGGGGACGCGCTCATAGAAGATCTTGAAGGATCCGGCGGCGGCTTCGATCTGCTCCGGCGTGCCGGCCAGGCCCAGGATCGAGGGATGGAACTGCGGTACATATGCGGCCAATTCCATCGGTTGGTCGCGTCCGCTGTCGACCGAAATGAAGAGCGGCTGAACGGCACCGGCTTGCGGACCGAGATCATCCATGGTCTGCGCGATCTCCGCCAGTGTGGTCGGGCAGACGTCGGGGCAGTTGGTGAAGCCGAAGAAGACGAGGGTCCACTTGCCCCGGAAATCATCCTCCGTGCGCACGACGCCGTCGTGGCCGGTCAGCTCGAAATCCGCTTTCACCGAAGAGGCGGCGCCTGCCGTTGCGTCCGGCCCGCGTGTTCCGTAGGCCGCAAGTCCCGCCGCGGCAAGCGCGGCGACGGCCACCGCCGCCCATAGTCCCTTCTGAAGTCTCGTCATCCGCCCGCAAGGCCTCGCAGTTCTTCGGTCTGGCGGATGCATACAAGCTACAGTGGGTAGAGGTTCAAGAACTTTCCCTGATGCGACGTCGATCCTGACGGGTTCGTGAAACTCTTGTCTGACCTGAGCACTAAACCTACACAGACTGTAGCAATCAGGAGGCTTCCCATGCTGCCGATCGGCACACTCGCCAAGCGCACCGGGACCAAGGTGCAGACCATCCGCTATTACGAGCAGATCGGGCTTCTGCCCGAGCCGGGACGGACCGAGGGCGGGCAGCGCCGCTATGGCGACAAGGATCTCGACCGGCTCGCCTTCATCCGCCACGCCCGGCAACTTGGTTTTTCGCTCGAGGCGATCCGGGAACTTCTTGAGCTCTCCGACAGCCCGGAACGGTCCTGTGCGCAGGTTGATGCGGTGGCCCACAGACAGCTTCGCGAGGTCGAGGCACGCATCGGCCGGCTCGAAGCGCTCCGGATCGAACTGCGACGGATGATCAGTCAGTGCAGCGCCGAAAGGGTTGCCGATTGCCGCATCCTCGAGGTGCTGCGGGACCACGAGGAGTGTCTCGCCGATCACGAGGCGAAAGACGCCTGATGTCGGCCGCTCTCGTTTATCCTCTCGCCGCGCTGGCCGAGATCGCTGGATGTTTCGCAATCTGGGCCTGGTGGAGGAGCGACGCCACCGCGCTTTGGCTTCTGCCAGGCGTCGCGAGCCTCGCGCTTTTCGGCTGGCTGCTGGCGCAAGTCGAAGCAGGCTTCGCGGGACGCGCCTTCGCCGCCTATGGCGGGGTCTACATCGCCGCCTCGCTGCTCTGGATGTGGACCGCCGAGGGGCAGAGGCCGGACTCTTGGGATTTCGCAGGTGCAATCCTGTGTTTGGCTGGCGCCACAATAATTCTTGCCGCCCCGCGCGCCGGGTGACTCCGCTTTTCGAAGCAGCGAGCTATGTCGCCTACCGGAGTTTGCATATCGTAGTCTTGGTCAGTGCGGAGAGGACATGTGGCGTGACTGGCTCCAGATTTCCGCCTCACGGCAAGCTGGATTCCTGACAGTTTCGGAAGCCCGAGAGGGCTCTGCCGGCTGACGTTGGCAGCTGCCAACAGGTCACCCGCCATGAATACGTCAGCTTTCCAGCGTCGCCACCATCTCCCGCAGTTGCGGCAAGGAGGCCGGGTGCTCCGGGTAGACCAGGTCGGAGCGAATTTCGTGAACGACACCGCGCAGGACCTGGGTCTTCTTCAGTCCAGAGATCTTCGCGAGCTGGGCGAACTCTTCCTCGAAATCATGCGACACCTTGAACGACAGGCGCTTCCGGGGAACCTTCACCTTCGCTTTCGGCCTCAAGGCCTTGGCCTCCGAGAAGAGATGCTTGAGCCTTTCTCCAGCCTGCGGGTCTCGGGCCATCTTCCGAACATAGAAAGCCAGAAGAAACTTGCGGTGCCGCACTGACGCGCGCTCGGAGATGCGGGTTGCCGCGGCGTCGAGAACCTCGATGTCCGATGCCGGCACCTGGGCTTCAAGAGAGGCCTCGACCTTCTCCCGTGCGCGCCGGATGGCGGGCAGGGATTGCGCCGGGATCGCCACGACCTCGCCGCAGCGATCGCAGACGGAGGCCAGGATATCCTTCACCTCTCCGGATCCGTCATCGAACGGGACATCGCGATAGAGAAACGTCGTCTCGACCAGTTCCTGGCAGGACTCGCAGATCGCCTTGGACTTGTCGCCGGCACTGTAGAGTTTCATGGCGTTTCACCTGTGGACGCTGAGAAAGAAGGTCTCGGGATCGAGGAAGTAGAACTTGATGTACCAGCCGTCCTTGCGAAGGATGTGCACGTCGATCGTCTTGATCATGTCGTGCGGACGCATCTCGTGATCCTGACCGCGGCACTTGCTGATGACCGCGATGATATCCTCCTCCGAGACCGCATTGGCGTTGAGCAGGTTCTTCGTCTCGATCTGGCTGCGCGTCGCGACCTGGTAGGTCTTTTTGCGCAGGGCCTCTATCGCGCGTCGCTTGGCCTCCTTGAATCCAATCTTCTTGGTCAATATACGAACTTCCTCGTAAAAATCAAGTTGACGGCACTGTTCGCTGTCACAGCCTGCTCCCCACCTCCCGGAACAGCGCCTTGATCTCCGTGACGGCCTTCGAGCTTGGCCGGTCGAATTCCGTGATCGCTTGTCCCGAAATCAGAGCCTGCATGAACGCCTTGCGCTGACCCAGACGGGCCTTGGCCACCGGCACGTCCGGGTAGAGATCCTGCAGCACCGCCGCGGTGTCGTCGCCCTCGGGCCCGACGGCCGCCACCTGGCTCAGCACGAAGATCCCCGGCCGGCCGGTCTGCTTCATGATCTCGACCGTGCCCGCGGCTGCGTTGATGTCGAAGGGGCCCGGCCGGATGGGAATGACCACCAGGTCCGCCGCGCGGATCGCCGCGTCGATCGTGCCGCCAGCATGGGGCGGCGTGTCGATCACCACGTAGTCGGCGCCATCCTCCTCAGCCTGAGAGAGATAGGCGGAGAGGTTGCCCGGCATGGCCTGCAGGACGATAGGGTCCTCGAGCTCGCGCAGCTTCGCCCAGTCGGCGACGGACCCCTGTGGGTCGAGATCCAGCAGGATCACCTGGGCGGACTTCTTCGACTGCATCGCCTGGACCGCAAGATGGATCGAGATCGTGCTCTTGCCGGCGCCGCCCTTCTGCGTTGCGACCGCGATGATCTTCGTCTTCCGGCTCATTCGTCCTCCTGCTCGCCGTTCACCGCGTCGCTTATGTCCTCGACGAAACGGTGAGCCTCGTATTCGCGGAGCATCTGCACGACGAGCAGCTCGCCGTTCTCGGCGAGCCAGTCGAGAAACCCGGGTTTCGGGGCATCGCGGAGCGTCAGCTGAACACCGGACCCGGTCCGCTTGATCGTCCCCACGGGCTTGTCATGCGACGGGACCCAGATCTCGTGCCCAGCCGGAGGCTTGGCCTCGGTCGGCTTGGAGCTGGCATCGGACCGGAAGGCAGCCTCGTAGAGACGGGAGAAGCGGGCATCGGAGTCGCCCACGCCGCCATCCTCGGTGTTGGCAGCTGCCAACGCTTCCCGCATCCGGGGGAGCGCCGTCTCGTCCGCCGCCATCTGGGCCAC
This sequence comes from uncultured Rhodobacterales bacterium, assembly GCA_964397775.1. Lineage (GTDB taxonomy): Bacteria > Pseudomonadota > Alphaproteobacteria > Rhodobacterales > Rhodobacteraceae > Allosediminivita. The sequence goes on from CAYNKL010000032.1 coordinate 11,196, forward strand.
GAGCTTCTCCCAACGGGGCCGCCCGATTCCGGGGGCCTTGCCCACGAAGGACAGGATGTCGTCCGGAACGCCGCGGCCGATCTTGAGATACCGTGATCTGTCTGTCTTTCCGCAGGAGAAGGCGGTGTCGATGTCCTTGTCGTCGAGTCCGGCCTCGTCGACCATCCGCGCCGCCAGCTTCGCGCGCTCAATATAGGTCAGGTCCTCGCGCGCGATGTTCTCGATCGCCTGTCCCATCACCAGGGCGGTATCGTCGAGGTCCTGGATCTCGGCACGGACGCTGATCCCCGCGAGCCGGCAGGCCGCGAGTCGCCGGCGGCCGGCGACGATCTCGTATTCCCCGGGCCTCTCGGGATGCGGCCGCACCAGGATCGGCACCTTCTGCCCGGCATTGCGCAGGCTCTCGGCCAGGGTCGCGATCTCGGCCTGACTGACATCGAGGCGATCGGCGAGACCGCCGGCGTGGACCAGGCCCGGGTCGAGTTCGGCGATCCGGCCTGCCACCGGCCCGGGGTTGGCAGCTGCCAACCCCTTCCTGGATTTCGCGGCCAGGTCCCGCAGGGAGCTTTTGCGTGCCGCCATGGGGCGTTCCTTCTCTGGATGCAGGGGCCGCGTCAGCGGCCGGCCTGCGGATCGGCTTGTTTCTTGGCCTGGCGGACGTCCGGCATCACGGCGTTGCAGACCGAGGCGTAGGGGCAGCGGGCACAGGTATCGGTCTCGCACCAAGGTGGCGCTTCAAGCGTGTCAGCGCCAAGACCAATTAGGACAGCCTTGGGGCTCGGTCTGCTCGTCGACCGCCGACTACTGTTCGCTACCTTGAATTTGGCGGACGCACGCTCCTGCTGCGTCTCCGTTCTACAACCAAAGGCCGCTGTTTTCTGGTCGGTTCTGCGACCGGCTCCGGGGAAACGTCACCTGCATAAAGGAGACCTTCCCTCAGTCTGTTTTCGGCATTCTTGCTGATGCGTCCGAGGCGATGATGCAGCCTTGCAGTATCCTCCTCGGGCACAAGGAAACGCCGCCGCAAATTGAAGCGCGTCGGAATGTCGAGCTTGGCTTCAGCCATCTCGACGGCTTGCGCTATCGCGAGTTCATGCGGTGCCGGACCCGCAGTCTCGATCGGGCCGCCCCAGGCGATATCGAGGAATTTACGGCCAGCCATGGTCCGGGTGTTCACGACAATTCCCGGACGCGCAGTGGACTTGGTGGGTTCAGCACGTCGGCTCGGAAGAGCGCACACCACAAGATCCCCTGCCTCGAGATCGACTGGGCGGCTATCTGGGTTGTCGACGATCGGTTTGGCATCAACCACAGACGGATTTTCGGTTTCCTCCCTTTCCTTGTCGACGCTCGGCTTCGTGGCGGGAGCGTAGAATGGTTTGTCGTCGACCAGGATCAGCAGATGCTCGAGTGCTGCCGTGGCCTCTTCGCTTGCCGGCATCGTGAGCGAGTATTGCCGGCCGATCGAAACGATCCGCGCGGCCACATCCTTTTCCTCCAGTGGTTCGCAATCATTCCACGTGTATTCCGCCGGGGCCTTCCGGCCAGAGATGGCGGCCTCGAACACGATCTCGTCGGTCTCGGAGTCTCTGAGTTGAACGGCCGAGACCTCCCGCCGATCGGTCAAAGCCACCTCGACATCGAGAGCCGTCTGCATGGCGGTTCGGTTGCCGACGATGATCGGGAAATCGAACCGCCTGTCGCGGCCGACCTCAATCCCGTAATCCACGGAATCCAAGAGGTCCTTCAGCTCCAGAAGACCGTGATCCGAATAGTGCCGGTCGATAGTCGTGCCCTCGAGGTGGCCCAGAATCCTCTGGCGAGTGCCGGTATCGATGCCGCGGCTCAAAAGCTTGGAAGAAAGCGTGCGCCGCATGGCGTAGATGTCTTCGCGCGCGTCGTGGAGCTTCAGCGTCTTCAGGAGGTTGCGCAGGCGGTCGCCGAAGATCTGGGAGCGACGACCATGGCTCTTGTCGGGCTGGATCTCCGGGAAAAGCCAAGTTTCCCCGAATTTGCGTTTTGCCACGACCCACTCCCGGAACCCCAGTTCGAGAAGGATCTCAGGAATCGGTAGGACGCGTCGGGATTGTTCGTTCTTCAGCACCGCGTCCTCTTCGTCTCCGACGAAGAGACAGAGGATCCCGTCGCGGCGCACCACGTCTGGCACCGCGGCCTGAAGTATTTCCTCTGGGCGCACGCCCATGGTGATCATGATGAGCGGGACCCAGTAGATCGCGTCCCGGATGATGATGCGTTTGCGCGCGGTGGCCTTCCGGCTGCGCTGCTTCGGTGACGATGTGCCGAGATAGATCGGCGAGCGCAGGAGCCTCGAGACATGCTCGAGCGACCACGACAACCGGCGCTTCGGGCGCGACACGCGTTTCGGAAGCTTGCAGGGTGTCTTCTGAGACTTGTGCCAGGCGCGCAACCGGTTCTTCAGTTGCGCGTGGGAGGGGACGAGGCGATCCTCGTCATCGACATCCCGTCCGACCCGTTTCCGCCCGAGCGCGGCGCGGAATATGCGATTGAGCATGTCGCGCTGGTTGAAAAGGTATCCGTCGGTGAGCCGCGGTATCAGTCCCTGCACAAGCCGGCGGCGCTTGTCAGGCACCGACAGCGTGTCGAGATTCTTTATTTCCTCCAGCAGTTGAGCGTCTCTGGCATCGGCGTCGCGGATCTCCTGCAAAGGGCACAAGTCCTTGCCGATCTTCTCGTGCCTGTTTCGGCCGTGGCCTTTTCCCCAGCGCTTCGGAAGCATCCAGACCTGGAAGAGGAACTCGAAGGACTGCTCGAGCACGATCGAAGCCACGGGCACGTCCCCGAAATACGCCAGGGCGACTTTCCCGATAACCCGGATCTTGATTTCCACGTCATGCGGGGCCTCTTCGCAGGCCTTCTCAATCGCCTCCGACAGCAGCATGGGCGGCTTCATGGCCTCCCGGGAACGAGGTGAAGCCCCCACTTTCTCGACGGTTCGCGCGGTCTACACCCCGCACGATGTGAACCAGTTTGTGAACCACCACGACGTGGAGACGGGAGGCTGGCCGCTTGATCAACGGCTATCCCATTGGGAAGTATGCAATTTTTCGAGGACATTGGCTGGGGTGGCAGGATTCGAACCTGCGGTGCGCGGTACCAAAAACCGGTGCCTTACCACTTGGCTACACCCCAACCGTGGCGCGCTATCTACTGCGCTGTTTCGGGGGGATCAAGACCCATACGCGGAAAAATCATCCTTCTTCAGGGTGACCGCCGGTCAGGCTTGGCGCCGGGGGGAGGCCGGGCGCGCCGATGGCGGAGGGATGGTAGAATTCGTGGCGGCCACGTCCGCCGCGCTTGGAGGCGTAGAGGGCCAGGTCCGCCTGTTGGCAGAGGCTGTCGCGCCCCTGTTCACCGCGGTTTATGGCGATGCCGATGCTCGCCGAGATGCGGCAATCCTGTCCTTCGTAGGGGATCGGGGATTCGATCCGTTCGATCAGGCGCTGGGCTATGGACGAGAGGATGGGATGTTCGGTGAGGCCGTCGAGCACGATCAGGAATTCGTCGCCCCCGACGCGCGCCACCGTGTCCATCTGGCGCACCTCGTTCAGCATGATCCCTGCCACCTGCCGCAGGACATGATCGCCGGCGGCGTGACCGAAGGAATCGTTCACCTGCTTGAAGTAGTCGAGGTCCACCTGCATCAGCGCGAAGGGTTCGCGGTTGCGCACGCGGCGTTCGAGCACGTGATCGCAGGCGCGGCGGTTCCGAAGTCCGGTGAGCGTGTCGGTGAAGGCGCGTTCCTCGGCGGCGATCTTGGCGCCCTCGAGCCGCTTGTTCAGGGTGCGCGATGCCTCCATCGCGGCGGACTTCGCCTCGACCAGGTAGAGCATTTCGATCGTGAGGTCGGTGGGGGAGAAGTCGGTCGAGGTCAGCCCGTAGTCGCGCACCGCGTCCACGACCGAGATCCCGAAGGAGAGGTCGAGCACCGCGCCGCCCGATCCGTCAGGGACGGCAAATCCCTTGAGCTGCGTGCGCCGCCTGTCCCTGAGGCGCATGTGCAGCTTGCGTCCCGGGGTCGCAAGGAGGGCCTCCATGGACTTGATCGCCCGCGGGCGGCAGATCTCGAACACCTCGAGGAAGCGGCAGCCGACGAGGCGGCGCCCTTCGCTGAGCTTGGTGAGGGTCGGGCCCGCCTGCAGGATGTGACCGGTGGGATTCAGCCGGGCGTGCATCGGCAAAAGCCGCATGAGGATTTCGGGATCGACCATCATGATGCTGCCGACTGGTCGTAGGGCATTGCGCCGAGTTCGAAGTTTCGCCCTCGGGCATATTCCTGCTGCACGATCACCACATCGATCATCGCGCGGGCGCGGGCCATGCCGTGGTGATCGAGCATGGCGAGGGTGCCGTAATCGTCGGCCATTGCCCTGAGAACACCCATGAGCACCCAGCTGAAACCTTCGTGGGGGCCTGCAACCTGCAGGCAGAAACGCCCGTTTCCGAAGTCGCGGAGTTCGAGGTCGGGAAGGTCGAGGTCGGACACGGCGAGACGCGCGCGGTCCGGAAGGTCGTTGAGCGAATAGAGGAACTCGGTAAAGTCCTCGCCACCGAAGCGCAGCAGGCGCCGAAGCCCCTCGCGGTTGGGATGCGAGATCAGGTAGGTGCCCACATCCTCGAGAATGGCCGCGCGGGATTTGCCCAGAACGCTGGCGGCGCCTTCCAGCACCTCGTCGAGGAGCCAGTCGTCGTAGTGAAGCATCGCCTCGAACTCTGTCAGGTCGAGAGCGGCGGCGCGCACGACGTCCTGCCATGTGCGTGCTCCGTAGGTGTCCTGGAGGAACACCTGAACCGTTCGGAAGATCAGTCCGTGCATCGTTGTTGTTTCTGCCCTGCTGTTTCTCACAAGGCTGGGCCACGGAGCTTAACATCACCGCAACAGCTTCAAAGCGATGCAAAAAATCCCGAATACGTGAGGGGAGGGATCAGAAGTCGGTCGGTGCGCCGCCTTCTGCCTTTCGCCGGGCCACGAAACTGTCGAGCTCTTCGCGGATGGCAATGTCCATGGCGGGCGGTTCGAAGCTTTCCACGATCCTGCGGAAGACGAGGTGTGCACGCTCGGCCGTCCAGACGCCGCCGGCGGCCATCCAGGCCTCGTGGTTCTTCCAGTCGCTCAGAAAGGGGGAGTGGAATGCCGTCGTGTAGCGGTCCTGCGTGTGCTGGCAGCCGAAGAAATGGCCCGAGGGGCCGACCTCGGCGATGGCGTCGAGGGCCAGCGTCGTGTCGTTCACCTCGGATATCTCGGTGTCCATGTAGCGGATGAGCTGGCCCAGGACTTCGCAATCCATGACGAACTTCTCGGGGCTCGCGATGAGGCCGCCCTCGAGCCAGCCAGCCGCGTGGTAGACCATCTGGGCGCCCGACTGGATTGCCGACCATAGGCTGTGCTCGGTCTCCCACATGGCCTGGGCGTCGGGGACATTGGCGGTGCAGGCGCCGCTGGCCCGCATCGGGAGCCGGTAGTGGCGCGCCATCTGGCCGGTCATCTGGGTGGCGCGCATGTATTCGGGCGTGCCGAAGGCCGGGGCGCCGGTCTTCATGTCGACGTTCGAGGTAAAGGTGCCGATGGCGGTGGGGGCGCCGGGGCGGATCACTTGCGCGAGGACCACGGCGGACAGCGCCTCGGCCAGCGACTGGGCAACGGCGCCGGCCATGGTCACCGGGGCCATGGCGCCGGCCAGCGTGAAGGGGGTGACAACCAGCGCCTGCCCGCGCCGCGCAATGCGCATCCACCCGTCCAGCATCGGCCAGTCATGCTTGAGCGGCGAGGTGGAGTTGATGTTGGTGTACATCCGGGGCGTGGCGGCGAAGTCGTCTTCGCTGAGGCCGCCCGCGATGCGCACCATTTCCATCGCGTCCTCGATCCGCTCCGGGCCGAGGCTGTAGGCGTGCATCGCCTTGTCGCTCAGCGTCAGCTTGTCGTAGAGCACGTCGAGATGGCGGGTCGAGGGGTGCAGGTCCACCGGTTCGACCGGGTAGCCGCCGAGGAAATGGATGCAATTGAAATACTGCGAGAGGATGAGCAGCTCGCGGCAGTGCCGCCGGGTGCCGGGGACCTTGCGGCCGATTTCCATGTCCCAGTAATTGGGGGGCGACGAGACACATCCGAACAGCAGCGATCTGCCGCCGACAGTGATCGTCCGGTCCAGGTTGCGCGGCGTGATGGTAAAGCTCTCGGGCGCGGTAGCGAGATGCTCCGTGACCATCCCGCGGTCCATCCGGACGTTGCTGCCCGTGACCTCGGCCCCGGCTTCGGCCAGCAGGCGCGCGGCGTCGGGGTGGAGGAATTCGATGCCGATTTCCTCGAGGATGCGCATGACCGCGTCGTGCATCCGAGCGACAGCCTCGGGCGACATGGGCTCGGTCGGGGCGTCTATGTTGATCGGCTGGCGCCAGGGGGCCTGTTCGATCGCGGAGACGCCGCGCCGCTGCGCGTGGCCCGCCCGACCGCCGTTACGCCGCCGCCTTGCCGCCTGCGCCTCTGACTGTGCCATTGCCGCCCCCCTGTTGACCCAACGTTCAGGAGAGCGCCGAGACGGGACCGCTGAATGCCGTTTCGCGACGGATTGCGTCGTTTTCAGAGGGGGGAGGGCGGGCGCTGCCGGGCGAGCCAGTCTTCGAGGTGCCCGATGTCGGGGAAGACAACCTCGGCGAAGGGCGCGAGCTCGGCGGCCCGCGCGGGGCCCGTCAGGACACCGACGGCGCGGAATCCGGCCGCTTTCGCCGCAGCGAGGTCATGGGTGCTGTCGCCCACCATGGCGCAGGCCGACGGTGGCAGACCCATCGCATCGGCGAAGGCGAGCAGGGGGCCCGGGTCCGGTTTCGCGCCATGTCCGCTGTCGTATCCGGCAATGAAGTGCAACGTCTCGTCGATGCCGGCGCGTGAAAGATGCGAGCGCGCCGCGGCCTCGGAGTCGTTGGTGGCGACGCCAATCTTCAGCCCGCTCCTGCGGAGGCGCAGCATCAGGGGCGCGAGGGGGACCGGTTCGGCAAGGGGCGCGGTTTCGGCCTCTTCGGAGAGGATCTCCTCGATCGCCTGCGTGTCGCTTTTGGCGAGGGCGCCCGCGATCAGCCTGGCGACTTCGGCGCCGCTGCCGGCGATGACGGGGCTGTCCGGTTCGAACGCCGTCCTGGCGAGATCGAAATGCAGCGCCGTCGCGATGGCCTGCGCGCGTGCCGGGTCACCCTCGGAAAGGCGCGAGATCAGGTTGGCGGCCCAGCCGTTCCAGGTGGCGGCGAAGTCGAAGAGCGTGCCGTCCTTGTCGAACAGGATCGCGGAGATGGCAGGGCTGTTCATGTCCAATGCGTTTCCGCTCCGCCGGGCAGCATGACCCGTGCCTGGCGCGGGGCTTCGTAGCCGAGGCCCGCCGCTTCGCAGAAGGCACTGATCCAGGCATCGTCCATCATCAGGAAGTCGAGAACCGCGCCCTGGAAGTCGGGGTCCTGCAGGTTCTCGCGGAACTCCCGCTCGGAGGCCCCGGTGGACCCGAGGAAGACCGGCAAAAGCTCGTCCTCTCCGGCGAGCCAAGCCACGGCCTGAAGGCCGATCATCTCTGCTGCATCTCGTGTTAACGTCATGTTTCCTTCACCATGAAATGCTTTGTTAACCAGTCTTCTCCAAAGATTGCCAAGCGACCTAGCGGTCACTTCCTCCTACCGCAACGCTTTGAGGAGTCGTAGCACAGATGAGCGGGACAATTCTTATCGTCGATGCCGTTCCGACGAGCTCAATTGTTTTGCGCGTCAAGCTGTCTTCGGCCTTCTACAACGTGCGTCAGGAGCTGACCGGTGAATCCGCGCTGGCCTCCCTCGTCTGGAACTGCCCCGACGTGCTGGTCGTCTCGACGGAACTCCCCGATCTCGATGCGCTGACGTTCTGCAAGCGATTACGTGCCCTTCCGCAGGGGCGCGACGTCCGGCTGATTCTGCGCAACCCCGAACAGAATGCGCCTCGGAGGCTGGATTGGCTCGCGGCAGGCGCGGACGAGGTTCTCAGCGGGCCACTGGACGAGCAGCTTTTCCTGGCGCGGGTCCGGGCGCTCCTGCGCCAGCAGGCCGCCGAGGCCGAGCTGAGCCTCGAGTTCGAGCAGTCCCCGGCAGGCGGCTTCTGCGAGCCTGCATCGCCCTTTCTCCGCCCGGCGCGGATCGCACTGGTCGGCGGCGATTGCGAGATTGCCCTCAGACGATTGCAAGCGAAACTCGGCACCCGTCTCGACGATCACTTGGAAGCCCTCACTCCGGAGGCGGCACTGACCGCGGCGAATGGTGCGGCGGATGTTTACGTGATCACCGAGGATCCCGGGCGGCCCGCCATCGCCGAAGCGCTCCTTTCGCAGCTCCATGCCAACCGCGCGACGCGGCATTCGTCGCTGATCTACATCGCCGGCCCGGCGCGGTCCTCATCTGCTGCGCGCGCGCTGGACCTTGGTGCCTGCGAGGTGATTTCCGGGGAGCCGGAGCTTGATGAACTCGCCGTGCGGCTCAGGCGGCAGGTCGCCCGCAAGCGCCGCAGGGACAGGCTGCGGGCCGGGATGCGCGACAGCCTGCGCGCTGCCATCACGGACTCGCTGACGGATCTGAACAACCGTCGTTTCGCCCTGTCGCATCTCGCCCGGCGTATCGGCGGTGGTGGGAGGAGCCCCTATGCGCTGTTCCTCGTCGACCTCGACGGGTTCAAGCAGGTGAACGACACCCACGGACATGCCGCCGGCGACGCTCTGCTGGGCGAGGTGGCGGACCGCTTCCGGCGCAGGCTCTGCGATGCCGATCTTCTGGCGCGGATCGGGGGGGACGAGTTCGTCTTCGGCTATTCCGTTCCAGACGAGGCCAAGGCCCGTGAACTGGCCGAGCGGGTTCGGGATCTGATCGGCGGGATGCCGTTCAATCTGCATGGCCTTCCGCGGCTGCGCATCGGGGCCAGCGTCGGCGTGGCGATTGCCGCCCCTCGCGAAGGGCTGACGCCGGAAGAGCTGCTCGAACGGGCCGACCGCGCGCTCTATTCGGCCAAGAAGATGGGGCGTAACACCGCCTGCATCTTCGACGCTGAACGGCAGGACTTCGTCGATCAGGATCCATTCGATCCGGCGCCGGTCGAGCCGCTGCGCCGTGCGGTCACCCGCTGAGCGTCAATCTCCCCGACGCCCACGGAACCGTTCCGCGATGGTGGCAAGCTTTTCCTCGAGACGATCGGCGTAGGCCTGCCGCGCATCGGCCGGCAGGCCGGCGATGTAATTGGTCAGCGCCCTCTGACCTGTCTGACGGCGTGCTTCGGCGGCGGTCGCCTGCTCTTCGAGCAGCGCCGCGAATGCCTCGGCGTCGAAGGGGTCCTCCCTCAGAAGAGCGACGGCGCGGTCATAGGTTTCCGCCATGCCGCCGCGCGGCGGGCGTCTGAATTCGCTGCGCAACTCGCCCCAGAGTGCACGTCTTTGATCGGGCTCCAGCGCGAGGGTGTAGGGCGCGGCGCCGGCCACGTCCGGCGGCGGTCGGTGATGGCGCGGCGGGCCATCGCGCAGAATTGCCCCTCCCAGCAGTCCCAGTACCGCGAGGTTGAGGGCCAGCGAGACCACCAGGACAACCTGTGTGACGCGCCCCCGCAGGACGCCTGATGATTGCTTGCTCATCGGATCATTCCTCTGCCCAGGCCAGGTCGTAGGCCGTGACCGGATCCAGCACCAGCAGTTGCGTCTGACCGGACCAGAGGTCGTCCGCCGTCAGCGTTCCAGTCACGCCCAGCCAGAGACCGAAGACCGAGGCTGACACGAGGCCGGCAATACCGGGCCAGCCACCCAGGCTTTCGCGGATCCGTTCAAGCAAGCCGGGGCGCTCTGGCATGCGCGCAGGCGCACGCGGTGCCTCCGCGATGGCGCGGGCCTCCATCCGCGCGAGCCAGTCGCCACCTGGCAGGGGCGGATCGGCGCGTGCGGCCTCGAAGTAGCTCTCCAGCCCGTCGCTTTGCTTGCGCTCACTCATCGTCTTCGTATCCCAGTTCGGCCCGGCGTCCGCCGAGCAGCTCGGTCAACCTGCGTTTCCCGCGCGCCGTCAGACTTTCGACGGCACGCGCCCCTATGTCCATGACCGCGGCGATCTCTTCGTTTCCCAGACCCTCGATGTGGCGCAGGATCACGGCCTGCTTCTGCCGTTCGGGCAGATCGTCGAGGGCCGCCTGCAGGGCATCCGCTCGTGCCTTCTGCTGCAGGCCGGCCACGGCGCCGGGTGCCGGGTCCTCGGGCTCGGGGGCTGCCTCGAGCGGGGTGCTTCGCGCCCGGCGCAGCCTGTCGATGCAGAGGTTCGCCGTGACGCGGTAGAGCCAGGTCGAGACCTTGGCCTTCCCAGGCTCCCAGCCCGGGGCCGCGCGCCAGAGCCGCAGCAGCGCTTCCTGCGCAACATCCTCGGCCTCGGCCCGGTCGCCGCCGAGCATGCGTGCCGCGTGACCGAAGACGAGCGGGCCGAAGCGTTGCGTCAGCGCGCGTGCGGCCTCCGCCTCGCCGCGGGCATAGGCGGCAAGCAGGTCTTCGTCGCTGCGCTCGGTCATCGCGTCATAAGGCATCCGGGTCCCGCGTTCGGCTTTGCGCTAGCCCGTCGCGGGCGCTTGCGCAACGGCGCGGGCGGCAGCGCCGCCCGCGCGATGGCGTGTCAGCCGTTGTCCTGCTTGGGAGCGGCGCCCTGGGGCGCGGCCGGCGGACGCTGGTGGAAGCGCGGCCCCTGGTGGTCGCCGCGGCGGTCCCCACCGTGGTGCCAGCCACGGCCGTCCCGGCCACGGTGGTCGGCGAAGCGCTGCTTCATCTGTTCCATCTCGGCGGTGCTGATCTCGCCATTGCCGTCGGTGTCGAACCGGTCGAACATGCGTTCCGGTCCGGGACGGTTGGCGAGTTCCTCGGCGCTCAGGGAGCCGTTGCCATCCGCATCGAGGCGCGAGAACATCGCGTCCGACCGGGCGCGGCGGCGCATTTCCTCGCGTTCGGCGCGGCGGGCCTCGGCGGCGGCGAAGGTCTCGTCTGGGCTCAACACGCCGTCGCCGTTGGTGTCGGCGTCCTCGAAGCGCTGCGCCATGTAGGCGTCGATCTCTGCGCGGCTGACGTTTCCGTCGCCGTTGGTGTCGAACTGCTGGAACATGGTCTCGATGTTCGGGCCCATCGGGCCGTCGCCCCGCTGAGCCTGCGCCTGTGCGGCCCCGGCGAGGCCCAGTCCCATCGTGAGGATCAGGGCACTGCCCAGGTAAGTTGCCTTGCGTGTCATGGTTTTCTCCTTCCTGCACTCAAGCGATCCGCGTCGCGTCCGGCAACGCGTCTCTGATAGCTTTCACGGACGGGCAGGCAGCTTCCGTCGCAATTATTTTGCGCGCGTGGCGAAACTTCGGTCTGTGACATCCGGCCGCAAGGACATCGCACCGCCTTTTGCGTTTCCTTTTGCGCCTCCATTCTCCAGCGCGCGAGCGAAGAGGAATCCCGATGACCGACGAGGTGGAAACGCACGAGGACCGTGCGACATGGCCTGCCGTGCGCAACGGCTGGCGCCGCCGCTGCCCGAACTGCGGTTCAGGACCGATGCTGTCCGGCTATCTGAAGGTGCGTGATCACTGCCCCGTCTGCCGGGAAGAGCTGTTCCACCATCGCGCCGACGACGGTCCCGCCTACCTTACGATCCTTGTTGTAGGTCATATCATGGCCCCGATGCTGCATGTGGCCTTCGTGACCTGGCGCCCCGAACCGCTGACGCTCTTCACTCTCTTCGCCGTTGGCACCATCGGGCTGTCCTTATACCTTCTGCCCCGGTTCAAGGGCGCCATGGTGGGCTTCCAGTGGGCAAGGGGTATGCATGGCTTCACGGGCGGCAACTGAGCGATCGCAGACAGGCGGACATGAGAGAGCTGCCGAGGGGCAGCGGATCCGCGATGCGGCCACGCTGATCCTAGTCAGGGACAGGGCCACCGCGCCCCGCGTCCTCATGGGGCAGCGCGGTGATGCTGCCGTCTTCATGCCGCGCAAGGTTGTCTTTCCCGGGGGCGCCGTCGATCCCGGGGACCGGCAGGTGACGCTCGCCGGGGCGCCCGGTGACCTGTGCAGCACGCGTCTGGAGGAGAACTCCGACTGCCGGGCGGAGGCCCTTGCCGCCGCCGGCATTCGCGAGCTTTTTGAGGAGACGGGCCAGATCCTCGGGCGGCGGGGCGTCTGGGACGGAGCGGTGCCGCCCGGATGGGAGGCCTTCGCGGCGATGGGCTATCTCCCGGATGCCGCGGCACTTCAGTTCGTGTTCCGGGCCATCACGCCACCGGGGCGGCCCCGCCGTTTCGATGCGCGGTTCTTCCTTCTCGACGCAGATCATCTTGCCTCCGACCCGGACGATTTCTCGGCGGCTTCCGATGAGCTGTCGCTGCTACAGTGGATTCCGCTCTCCGAGGTGCGGCGGTTCGATCTGCCCTTCATCACCGAAGTCGTTCTGGCCGAGGTGATTGCGCGCCTGCACGAACCCGGACCGCCCGCGCATGTGCCCTTCTTCCGGAACGATGACGAAGAGAGCCTTTTCCTGCGCCTGCGCGGCGGTGACTGAGGCGCTTTTCAACGGCGGTTCGCTGGCATAGGAGGAAGACATGCTGAACACCATCGAGCATGGCCAGCCGGGCCAGAATCCTCCGCTTCTCATCGTCCACGGGCTTTTCGGCTCGGGGCGGAACTGGGGTGTGATCGCCAAGCGCCTTTCGGACCGCGGGCTCGTCCTTGCGCCGGACATGCGGAACCACGGCGACAGCTTCAAGGATGACGACCACAGCTATCCCGCGCTTGCCGGTGACCTGGCCGAGGTGATCGAGCACTACGGTGCGCCAGCGGACGTGGTCGGCCATTCCATGGGCGGCAAGGCGGCCATGGTGCTGGCGCTGACCCGGCCGGAGCTGGTCCGGCGGCTGGTGGTCGCCGACATCGCGCCCGTGGCCTATTCGCATGATCAGGGCCGCTACATCGAGGCGATGCGCGGTGTCGATCTCTCCAGTGTTTCCAAGCGGTCGGACGCTGCGGCGCAACTGGCCGAGACGGTGCCGGAAAAGACGCTGCAGTCCTTCTTCACGCAGTCGCTGGACGTCACCGAGAAGCAGTGGAAGCTGAACCTGGACGTTCTGGACGACCAGATGGACAAGATCGTCGGATTTCCCGAGATCGAGGGAAGCTTCGAGGGGCCCGCGCTCTTCCTGTCGGGTGGCAAGTCCGACTATGTGCTGCCGGAATACCGCGACCGGATCCGCGCCCTGTTTCCGCATGCCCGCTTTGCCAAGCTGCCCGACGCCGGGCACTGGCTGCATGCCGAGGAGCCGCGCGCCTTCGAGCAATCGGTGCGGGCCTTCCTGGAGATGGACCTCTAGCGCACTTGTGCCGTCCGGGTGGCATGGATGGCGGATGCCGTCCCGGCGCTCTCGCCTGATCAAGGCCCGCCAAATTCAGCTTATCGAAATCTGCCGATCCCTGATCCTGAATGAGCGGCTCGCTCCCTTGCGCATGTCCTGTTGCCCACCAAGGTGACCCGGAACACCGGAGATCCGACAATGCGCGACAACGGCCTTTCAGCCCCCGAGAACCTTCAATTCCCCTTCGAGCCAGGGGATGCGGGTCAACGCCGGGGCAATGACCATCTCGGCCACGAGCATCCGCATGGTCTGGGCCACGTCGCGCGGCACGCGGTCGGCCCAGTCCGTCCCGGCAAAGAGCGAGATAGTGCGTGCGAAAGGCGCGAAGGGTAGGGGATGGACTTCCATTTCCTCGTGATAGCGGGCCGCGCGCATGTAGCCGAGCGGGGTCGTGATGGTCCAGCCGACGCCGCGCGCGACAAGCGCCATGAGCGACAGGTGCGGGCCGATCTCGAAGCGTTCGCCGAAGGTCATCATGTTGCGGGCAAGCTGCGCCTCGACCTGCCGGCCGATGAGCTGCGCGCGGTCGTGGCGCAGGAACGGCAGCTTGCCCATGACGTCCCTGATCGCCCCGCCGCCGAGCGCGCCTGCAGGGCAAACGAAGATGAAGGGATCCCGGACGAGCGGGTGTTCCACGATGCCGTTCACCGCCTCGCCGCCCGAGGCGGCGATGGCAAGGTGCAGACGACGCGATCTCATTTCCTCGGAAATCTCGTGGCTGGGGGCGGTGATCAGCTTGAACCTGCATCCGGTCATGTTCTCGGCCAGGATGGTGACCAGCCGGGGCGTCAGGTCGTTGTCGAAGTCGTCTATGACGCCCATCGAGAGCGCGGAAAGGTGGCTGAGGTCCATCACCGTGACCTCGTTCTGCGCGAGGCGCAGCTGCTGCAGTATGCTCTGGGTCCGGGCCAGGAAGCTGCGCCCCGCAGGGGTCAGCATCATCGGCCTGCGCCCGTGGTCGACAAGGTCGGTGCCGAGCGCGGTTTCGAGGTTGCGCATCTGTTGGCTGACCGCCGGCTGGCTCAGCCCGGTCTGAGCCGCTGCCGCCGCGACCGATCCTGTGGCGGCGAGCGCCTCGAACACCTCGAGCCCGCGCAGTGTCAGCCCCTTCGTCAGCATGTCCACCTCCGATTAAGCAGAACTTAAACCATCACTGCCCCGAACAGGAATTTTCTTCAATGGCCCCGACCGTTCTCAAAGCCTCTCGCCCCCTCCGCCCCGAAGCGCGCGCCGATATCGAGGACACCGTGCGCATCATGCTGGCGCGGCTCAGGTCCGGCGGGGCCGAGGCCGCGCGCGACTATGCGATGCGGCTGGACGGGTGGCAGGGCGAGATCGTGGTGCCGCCGCACCGGCGGGCCGCCGCGGCGCGGGCGCTGCCCGAGGGGCTGCGCGAGGCCATCGGCTATGCGCACGACAACATCCGCCGCTTTGCCGAGGCACAGCGGGCCAGTGCCACCGACATGCAGGTAGAGCTTCGGCCCGGGCTGGTCGCCGGGCAGCGGCAGATCCCGGTGCATTCGGCGGGCTGCTACGTGCCGGGCGGGCGCTACGCGCATATCGCCTCGGCGCTGATGACCATCGCCACCGCCCGGGCGGCGGGTGTGACGCATGTGACCGCCTGCGCGCCGCCGCGCGGCGGGGCGGGGATCGCGCCCGAGGTCCTCTACGCGATGGATCTGGCCGGGGCGGATGACATCCTGTGCCTCGGCGGCGTGCAGGGCGTCGCGGCGCTGGCCTTCGGACTGTTCGGTCAGCCGCCCGCCGACGTGCTGGCCGGGCCAGGCAATGCCTACGTGGCCGAGGCCAAGCGGCAGCTCTACGGGCCGATCGGGATCGACATGGTGGCGGGGCCGACGGACCTGCTTATCTGCGCGGATGCGAGCGCCGATCCCGCCCGCGTGGCGCTGGATCTGGTCGGGCAGGCCGAGCACGGCGCCACTTCGCCGGTCTGGCTGCTCACGGATCATGAACCGCTCGCCCGCGAAGTGCTGCTTCGCCTGCCCGCAACCTTCGCCCGGCTGCCGGACGAGAACCGCCGCGCGGCCGAGGCGGCGTGGGAGGCCTGCGGCGAGGTGTTGCTGTGCCGGGACCGTCAGGAGATGGCGGAGACCGCCGATGCCTACGCGCCCGAGCACCTTCAGGTCATGGCCGAGGACACCGGCTGGTGGTTGGAGAACCTGACGGCCTATGGCTCGCTATTCCTTGGCCACGATGCCACGACCGCCTTCGGCGACAAGGCGTCGGGGACGAACCATGTGCTGCCCACTGGTGGCGCGGCGCGCTATACCGGGGGGCTGTCGGTCCACAAGTTCCTGAAGACGGTGACCTGGCAGCGGGTCGATCCCGAGGCGCTGCCAGAGCTGGCACGCGCCACGGCGGCGATCAGCCGGGCCGAGGGCATGGTCGGGCACGCGCTGACCGCGGAGGAGCGGCTACCCAAGGCGAAACGGGTCGCGGTGGGCTGAGCCGCTCAGGCGCGGCAACTGCGCTCGGCGCGGTTGGCGAAGGCCTCGTAGCGGTCCCAGAACTCGTCGTCGTAGGTCGTCTTCGACATCTTCACGACCTGCGCCTCGTGCGGCTGGCGGAAGAAGCGGACGGCCTTGCGCTGGTCGCCACCGGTGAGGGTGGTGTCGGCCACGGCCTGGATGCAGCCGCAGAGCGCGCTCGAGGCCTGGGTGCGTCCGGAGCTCTGGCAGGCCGACTTGATCGGCCCGCTGGCGTAGAGCACCCTCGGGGCGCTGTTGAACCGATCGACCCGGTTGCCGCCGCCACAGGCTGCAAGGGCCAGCCCGGTCGTCATCAAGATCACCGCTTTGCGCATGTCACCTGTCCTTCTGCGCGGCATTCGCCGCCGTTTTCCGCCAGCCGCGGGTTTTCCCGTCTCTGCCAACGTGCTGCTCGGGGACCATATTGCGCGAAAATCGGCCTGTGCGCAATCACCGGCGTGGGTCATTCACCAGCCTGTCATCGGGGGGCGGTAGGGGCGTGTCCCGGGCCGGGACATCTGGGTGGCCCATATGAATCAATGGGTTAAGTTGGAAAATTCATCGTTTGCTAGGATTGTCCCGCGGCTCGAAGCCCGAAGGACCGGTTGAAACCGGTTCCACTGTCGGCATCAGGCCCGGACGGCGCAATCGTTAACCAAACCTTCAGAAACCTGGCACGTTCGAGGGCAATATCAGCGCGCATCGCTTGCGAGAAATGCTGCAGCGCAGCATCATCGGGCCGCCGGAGATCAACGTCCCGGCGCGCTGTGCGGGAGGACGCAGCGGTTTCATGCAACCGCCGAGGATCCGTCCCATGTGCATTTCTGCCGAGGCCTTCGCCCTCTTCCTCAACCTGCTGCCCGCCGCGATCATCGGGTCGGAGCCGGGCCGCGTCGTGATCCATGCCGAGACCCGGGACGCGCACTGGGTCGCACTAGAAGACAAGTGGTGCACCATGGCGCCGCAGATCGACCGGATGGAACGCTTCGCGGCGCTGGCCGCGGACTGATCCACGGGGGCTTTGTTCACGCTTCGCCGAAAAAATCGGCAATCCTGTCAAGGGGTTGTTGCAAAGGTAACACGGGGATGACGGCAGTTTTCCGGGTTCCGTCGAGGCACCTTCGGGAACCCAGGAACTGTCGGAACCGGCGGTTCCTTGAGGTCGCGTGTCCGTCGCGTCGCGGACGGACGTAACGATCATTCCCAGAGCGGAGCACATCATGAAGAATTCTCTCGTAGCGCGCACGGCGCTTGCCGGCGGCGTGCTGGCTGTCACCCTTCCCGGCCTCGCCATGGCACAGGAGGCCGACCCCCAGGCCCGTATTGGTCAGCTTGAACGCCGTGTCGCCCAGCTCGAGGCGCAACAGGGGGACGCCACCGCGGTGAAGACGCCCGCGGGCGCCACGCTGGACTTCTACGGCTACGCGAAGGCCGACTTCTTTGCCGACGAGGACTATTCGCTGGGCAACACGATCTTTTCGCTGGGGTCGATCGGCCTGCCGGACGGTCCCGACGATAGGGGCACGCAGGATGCCATCGCCTACGAGACGCGGCTTGGCCTGAACGCCACGCTGCCCACCGAGATGGGCGACATGGGCGCCACCATCGAGGGCGACTTCTACGGTGACGGCGGCGGCGAGTTCCGTCTTCGGCTGGCCTATGGCGAGTTCATGGGCCTGCAGGCCGGTAAGAACTGGACCAACTGGATGCCGCTGGCGACCTACCCGGTGACGCTGGATTTCCAGGGCCCGGCGGGCATTCCCTTCGCGCGGGAAACCCAGCTGCGCTACACCTTCGAGCCGATGGACGCGGTCGAGGCCTCGGTCTCGGTCGAGGATGACCCGAACGGCGAGTCCGACCGCTTCGCGGTGACGGCGGCGGCGCAATACACCTTCAACGATGACACCTCCGTCCGGCTTGGCGTCGTGTCGCGCGAGATCGAGGGCGAAAGCGGCTACGGCATCGCGCTCTCGGGGGCGGCCGGTCTCTGGCAGGGCGGCTCGGTGGTTGCCAACTACATCCACGGTGAGGGCATCGGCAGCTACATGGTCTTCCCGACCGACGACATCTACGATGGGGACGCGGTCGAGACGGATGCCGCGCAGATCCAGCTGAGCCAGGCGGTGACCGACAAGATCACGCTGGCGGGCGCCTGGGGCTACCGCGAGATCGACGCGGGTGCGGCCAACGACACCGAAGAACTGGAGACGGTGCACATCACCGCGACCTACAAGCCGGTCGAGCCGGTGACGATGGGCGTGGAGTACATCAACGGCACCCGCCGCGAGTTTGACGGCGACAGCTTCGATGCGAACCGCTGGCAGGCCTCGGTGAAGTACGAGTTCTGATCCCACGGACCTATCGAGGCGTGAAGGGGCGTGCCGGGATCGGCGCGCCCTTCTTGCTGGTGGCGTGCCGGCGCGCCGTGCATGGCCGGAAAAGCGCCTGACCGGCCGCGCTGTCTGGCCGCTGGCGGACGGTCCGCAGGCCCAACACCTCTGCGTGAGGAGGGGGCGTTCGGGTTTACCAAGGGTCATCTACCGGTCAGGATTTCCGTGGCGGCCCCCGCAGGGGCCGGGGAAGGAGAGAGCCCATGTGTCTGAGCGCCGAGGCGCTTGCGCTTTTCATCAACCTGCTGCCCCTCGGCACGGTCGAGAGCGAACCGGGCCGCTTCATCCTGCAGGTCACGGATCGCGAGGTGCACTGGGTGGCGGTCGAGGACCGCTGGTGCACCATGGCGCCGCAGGTCGACCGCATGGAGCGGCTGGCCGGGCAGGAGGAATGAGTCAGCGCTTGCGCATGTAGGCCCAGGAGACATGGCCGCGCACGTTGCGGGCCTGTTCGAGCGAGACGTCGCACCAGCGCGTGCTGCCGGTCTGCATGCAGTCGTGCACGATCAGCGGCGTGCCGTTGGGCAGCCCCAGCAGCACGACATAGCCGGTTCCGGGACCGGCGCGCATCTTGAGAAGGTCGTCGCCTTCGACGTTGGCGACTTCGTAGACGTCGCGCCACGCGGCAAAAGCCGGGGTGGTTAGTGCTGTCACAGCTGTCGCGACCGTGAGGGCGAGTGCGGCTGCCTGTTTCATTGTCCGCTCCTGTTTTTCTGCCTGCCTCGTTGTGGGCAGTCTAGCGCGTCTGGGCGGGGGGATGAAGCGGCGGGTTTGTCGTGAGCCAGCTTTCAGAGCGTCGCGCTGATCCGCCCGGAACAAGGTCCGAGCGCGAAGCTCCCCGCGCGGAATCGAGGGGCGTCAGCCCCGCCGCGCATCGCAGCCGCGCTCCCATGCGGCGGCGATTTG
>CAYNKL010000033.1:0-30098 GCA_964397775.1 uncultured Rhodobacterales bacterium
CTTGCGGCGCAGGCCGAAGCCATTTCCTGACTTTTTTAGACAAGAATGAACAAATACCGCAAGTTCGTTCAAGACGGCGGGGGCGACCTTCGGGTAGGCGCTGTCCCCGATAGCGCAAGGCCGAGACCGCCCCGTCCCCTCATGCAGGCCGGTATCCCTCCGCATCTCACGCAAGACGTCTTGCAGCCATCCCTATCCGGAGAGCCAGCCAAGCATCCCCATCAAGAAGAATACCTTCCGGACGAAGGAGCCGCACCATCGTGCCCAAGACCCCTTACGCGCCCTCGCGCCTTTCCCTGCTTCTGACCAGCTGCGCCCTGCTTGGCACGGTCGGCGGCCCCGCTCTCGCCCAGGACAACAGCTTCGAGCTCGGAACCATCTTCATCGACTCCGAGACGGAAGGCACCGGCGACGGCGAAACCATCGTTGCCGATCAGATCAGCAGCGGCTCGGGCCTGCCGAGCGACGTCATGGAATCCTCGGCCAGCGTGTCCGTCATCACCGCGCGCGAGATCGAGACCCGCGGCGCGACCAGCACCGAGCAAGTGCTTCAGTACACCTCGGGAGTTGTCACCGACTTCTACGGACGCGACGACCGCTTCGACAACTTCAAGATCCGCGGCTACGAGGCGACGGCCTATCGCGACGGGATCCTGATCGGCGATGCCTTCGGCGGCGTGCGTGAAGAACCCTTCGCCTTTGATCGGGTCGAGGTTCTCAAGGGCGCCAACGGCACTGCCTTCGGCGTCGGCGATCCCGGCGGCGCGGTCAACTACATCACCAAGAGCCCCACTGGCGAACGCCTGCGCGAGGTGTACGGCACCTACGGCAGCTTCGACCACAAGGAGCTTGGCTTCGACGTCGGCGACAGCTTCGGGGACAGCGATTTCTCGTGGCGCCTGACCGGCAAGATGCAGGACGCCGAGGCCGAGACGGACTATTCCAACGATGACGAGACCTTCTTCATGGCAGGTCTCGCCTGGCGGCCCTCCAGCGCAACGACCATCAGCCTCGTCTACGATCACCTGTTCCGTGACGGCTATCCCAACAGTTCCGGCTATCCGGCCACGGGCGAAGACTTCGACCGCGATCTCTTCCTCGGCGAACCCGACTTCAATTACCTCGACACCGACCGCGACACGCTGACCCTCAAGGCCGAGCACGACTTCGGTGGCGGGCTCGAGTTCGGCTCGACCCTGCGCTACACCGAGGGCACTGGCGGCTTCGGCTACGTCTACCTCGACGAGGTGACCTCCGAGGCCGATACAACGGTCTCGCGCTTCTACTTCGCGAACGATTCCGAGTTCGAGAACTTCGCCGCAGACGCCCACCTGCTCTACCGCGCCAACCTCGGCCCGGTCTGGAGCCGCACGCTGGGTGGCGTCGAATACCGGGACAACTACCGCGAGAACACGCTCTGGTGGGCCCCCGCCTCGGACATCGACTGGACCGACCCCGTCTATTCCGGCGGCCTCGACCTTGGCAGCACCACGCCCTACGAGGACACGGACACTTCCACGAAGGTCGCCTCGCTCTACCTTCAGCAGGAGTTCACCTACGGCAAGTTCATCCTGCAGGGCGGTCTCCGCCGCGACTGGATCGATCAGAAGATCACCAACAATCTGGCGGATCTCACCACTGAAACCGATGACACCGAGGACACCTACCGGATCGGCCTGACCTACACGGTCACCCCGAACGTGTCGGTTTATGGCAGCTACGCCGAATCCGTCGTGCCCGCCGGGATGCAAGGCAACGAACCGGAGCGCGGCGAGCAATACGAACTGGGTGTGAAGTACCGGCCGGACGGTTTCCGCGGACTTTTCACCGCGTCGATCTACGACCTGACAAAGTTCAACCAGACGATCACAGACCCAGACACCTTGCTGGAGGTGACACGGGGCGAATCCCGCGTGCGTGGCCTCGATCTCGAAGCCAAGGCCGAGATCACCGAACAGCTGTCGCTCACGGCAGCCTATTCCTACATGGACAGCGAGCTTGTGGCCTCGAGCAACGGAGCCGACGACGGCAACGAACTCGCCCACACGCCCGAACATTCGGGCTCGGTCTGGGTCGACTACCTCGTGCCCGGTCAGGGCCGGATCGGCGATCTGAGCCTCGGAGTCGGCGCGCGCTACACCGGCGCCTACTGGAGAGCCGACAGCAACACCTCCAAGACCGACTCGGCCTGGATCTGGGACGCGGCCATCGGCTACGAGATCGTCGAGGGCACCGAGATGCGCATGAATGTCTCGAACCTTCTGGACGAAAAGCATATCGCCCAGGGCGGTTTCTCGACCGACTACTACAACGCGGGCCGCGAGGTCAGCCTCTCGCTTCGGCACAGCTGGTAAGAGAGGACACCCACCCCGGCCCGCCACGCGCGGGCCGGACGGGACGCGGCCCTAGCGGGCCCGCGCCTCGCGCCGCCAGGCCGAGGGCGTCGTGCCTTCGTAGCGGCGGAAAACCCGGGTCAGATGCCCCTGGTCCGAGAAATCATGGCGCAAGGCGATCTCGGCCAGCGTCAGGTCGCTGCACACGAGGCACTCCTTGACCATCGAGATCCGCGACTCCTGCTGCCATTGCAGCGGCGTCTTGCCCGTCGTCTTCTTGAAGGCGTGGCAGAACCATCCTTCTGACAAGCCGACAGCCTGGCTCAGCTCCACATTGGTCAACCGTCCCTTGTGATCGGTGATCAGTTGTCGCAGGCGCCGCATCTGGCTCGGCGTCAGGCCGCCCTGCACCCGCGGCTCGACAGCCTCCTCCTCGGGGGCGTCGATCAACCCCGCAACCATGGCAACGGCGAGGCTCTCGGCAAAGTGCCGGCCACGCGTCGCTGCCGCGATCTCCTGCGCAAGCGTGGTGGCGAGAACCGCAAGCGCGCCGACATCCTGAACCTCGACCGGGCGGCGCAGGGCGTCTTCGGCAACAGCGGCCCCGACCATCGGAGACAGCCGCTCGAGCAACCAGTCGCGGCTCAGATGAAGGTCGAGGTGCGAAAACCTGTGGGCGTCACGAAACTCGGTCCACATGGGCATCCCCGCCGGCACGAAAAGCGCCCGCAACATGGGCCGCCACCGCGCGGTGGGCTCGGCTTGCTTTTCAGACAGCACGATCCGATGGGACACGTCATTGAAGAACAGCATCAGTCTCGGATCCGGCGAGCGATAGTAGCCCCTTGCCCCCGCCTCTCCGCAAGCCTCCCAGTGGACGGCACAGAAGCCGGTATAGGATTGCCACCGCACCGGCGCAGTGGTCCGGATGCCCTCGGTCTCGGCGACCATCGAATGCATGAATCCCAAGGGGTGTTCCTCTCCGCATCAGCAAGACCGGGCTCTGGCTGGCGGTGATCTGTGTCACCTGCGGGCTGGCATGAAGTCGGCGTCTGGAAGACTATCGCTTCCGGACGTCGATACTACAAAGTGCCCGGGCGGCATTCAACTGCACTCGGGACGGCTCGGCCCGGCCGTAATCGACATCGCGACCGAAACCTGCCCCGGGCAACTGCCCGAAGCCCCCGGCTTACGGCTCATGCCACGGCGAGATACCGCCCGCCGCGAGCGGCGGGGTTAGAATGGCGGCCGGCACTCGTCCGCCCGCGCCTCACCCCTAGAAGCCGCTGACCGCCGGCAACCAGGTCGACAGCGCCGGCACGAAGGTGATGAGCAGCAGGGCCGTCGCGAGCGCGATGAAGAAGGGAGGCATCTCGCCTATCAGGGTCGAGGGTCGGAGCTTCACAGCCGAGGAGACCACGAAGATCAGACTGCCCACCGGCGGCGTCGTGAGCCCGATCGTCAGGTTGACGATCACGATGATCGCGAAGTGATCGGGGTCGATGCCCAGCGCCAGGCTGATCGGGGCGAGGATCGGCACGAGGATCATCACGCCGGGCAGCGGGTCCATGAACAGACCGAAGGCCAGCAGCAGCACGTTCACCGCCAGCAGGAAGACCACGGGCGACAGGTCCCAGGCGATGATCGTCTCGGCCAGGAACTGCGGGATACCTTCGATAATCAGGATCCACGCAAAGGCACGCGCAGCACCGAGAATCAGCAGCACCGCGCCGGAGATCAGCGCCGCCCGCAGGATGGTTTCCGGCAGATCTCGGAGCTTCATCGAACGGTAGACGAACATGCCAACGAAAAGCGCGTAGAATACGGCGATGACGGAGGCCTCGGTCGGCGTGAAGATCCCGAAGCGGATACCGCCGACGATCAGCACGATCAGCAGAAGCGCCGGAAGCGCATGCACGGCGATGCGCCCGATCTCGGCCAGCGGCGGCATCGGCGCACCGGAGACATAGCCGCGGGCCCGGCTCACCCGAGCGTTGGCCACAAGGACCAGGACAGTGATCAGCACGCCGGGCAGGACCCCCGCCATGAAGAGAGATCCGACCGAAACCTGCTGATCCTGCATGGCGTAGATGATCATGGTGATCGAGGGCGGGATGATCGGCCCGACCACCGAACTCGCGATGGTCAGCGCGCCCGCATAGGCGCGATCGTAGCCGCCGCGTTCCATCATCCGGATCATCATGGAGCCGGGGCCGGCTGCATCGGCCAGCGCACTGCCCGAGATCCCCGCGAACATGGCCGAACTGACCACGTTGGCATGACCAAGGCCGCCCTTGTGGTGCCCGACAAGCGCCTGTGCCAGCCGCAGCACGGCAAGTGTGACAGCGCCTGCGGTCATGATCTCGGCCGCGAGAATGAAGAAGGGGACGGCCAGCAGCGGAAAGCTGTCGAGCCCCGCGAACATCTCTTTCACGACCACGATGTTGGGATAGCTCGAGGCGAGGCTCAGTGCCGCAAAGACGGAAATCGCCATGGCGAAGGCCACGGGCAGGCCGAGCGCCAGCAAGATGAAGAGCGCGGGAAACAGGATCTCAGCCATGGGCACCCTCGCGGACTGCGATATCGTTTTCGCCCGAACCGTCGTCCTTGTATGTGCCCGCCATGATGAAATCGCGCGCGATCAGAAGCAGGTGCAGGACAAGCAGGGAAAAGCCCACGGGCATGGCCGCGTAAACATAGCTGAAGGGCAGCCGCATGGCGGGCGTGGACTGGTACTGCATCCGCTGGGCGTATTCGATCCCGACGGAGACCATGAAGCAGAAGAAGGCGAGCAGCCCCAGCACGATGGCAGCCCGCAAGAGCTTCTGCCCCGCGCCCGGAAGGGCATCCTGCAGGTTGGTGATGGCCACGTGGCCGCCGACGCGCAGCGCAAGTCCCGCGCCCCCGAAGGTCATCCAGATCATCAGGTACCGTGCAGCCTCGTCAGCCCAGGGCAGCGAATGCCCGGTGGCAAAGCGCAGGGTGATGTTGGCGCCGACAATCAGCGGCATCGCCCCGAGGATGAGGATCAGGAACCAGCCGTTCGCGCTGACAAATATCTTTTCGAGCCGCTTCACGCCCGCCTCCGGAAAGTGCCGGCGCCCAAGGGCGCCGGCGCTGGATCATTTGAAGTTGACGATGGATTCCACGAGGTCCTGACCGTAGGTCTCGTAGTAGCCCTCGTAGGCTGATGCGATATCCTCCTGGAAGGCCGCCTTCTGCTCGGCGGAGAGTTCGTTGACCTCCATGCCGCGCTCCTTGAGCGTCGCGACACCGGTGGTCTCGACCTCGTCCACGAAGCCGCGCATCGCCTCGGCGGCGGCTTGGCCCGCCTTCTCGAAGGCCGCCTTCTGATCGTCGTCGAGGCTCTCCCAGAAGGGCTTGGACACAAGCAGCATCGCCGGCGAATAGACGTG
Organism: uncultured Rhodobacterales bacterium; assembly: GCA_964397775.1. Classification (GTDB taxonomy): domain Bacteria; phylum Pseudomonadota; class Alphaproteobacteria; order Rhodobacterales; family Rhodobacteraceae; genus Allosediminivita. The sequence continues at coordinate 5,750 of CAYNKL010000033.1, forward strand.
GCCCGAAAGCGTCAGGTATTTCTGCACTTCGTCGAGCTTGACCGACACGATCACCGAAAGCGGGTTTTCCTGCCCGTCGATGACGCCCTGCTGAAGCGAGGAGATCACCTCGGGCCAGGCCATCGGGGTGGGCGCGGCGCCCATGGCGTTGAAGGCGGCAAGATGGACCGGATTTTCCATCGTGCGGATCTTGAGACCCTGAACGTCCTCGGGCGTCTCGATGGGGTTGCGGTTGTTGGTGATGTGGCGGAAGCCCTGCTCGCCCCAGGCGAGACCATGCAGACCGACGTCGTCGAACCGGCCAAGGATCTCCTGCCCGATCTCGCCGTCAAGCACCGCGCGCGCGTGCTCCAGATCGCGGAACAGGAACGGAATGTCGAAGACGCCGGTGGCCGGCACGAAGTTCGCCAGCGTGCCCGACGACACGATGGTCGCCTCGATCGTGCCGATCTGCAGGCCTTCGATCACCTCGCGCTCACCGCCCAGACCGGAGGACGGGAAGTGGTTGAATTCGAAGTCATCGCCGGTTTCGGCCTTCACGACCTCTTCGAAGGTCTTTGCGGCGACGCCATAGTGGCTGTCGGGCGCAAGGGCATAGCCGATCTTCACTTCGGTCTGCGCGTATGCCGGCAGGGCGAGTGCAGCAAGCGAGCCGGCAGCCGCCAGCCCACGAATAACGAATGTCATGGATTTCCTCCCAGTGTATTCCGGTTGTTGCTACACAAGCGAGTTTTGAGTGACAACCCTGCGCACAGCCCGGAATTTGTGTCACTTTCAGTCGGCGGACGACTTGCGGAAGAGTGTCACGAGCTCGGGCACATAGGCCGCGCCGTGGCCACCCTCGACGCTTGCCCCAAGTGCCTTGGAAACCCCGTCGGCCACCGTCTGCTGCGCCCCCGCGGCCTCGGCCATGGCACGGTAGTAGTCGATATCCTTCTGCGCGTTCGCAACGGCAAAGGGCAGAGCGTCACGGTCCTGCGCGGTGATGTAGGGCGCGAGCCGATCAAGCGCCGCACTGGCCCCGCCGCCATTGGCGAGCACCTCGACAAAGACCTGCGGGTCAATCCCGGCGTCGGCCGCCTGTGCCGCGGCCTCGGCCAGCAGGGTCATGAACCCGACCGAGACGTAGTTGTGCAGCAGCTTCATCCGGTGGCCGTGGCCAAGCGGGCCCACGTGCGACACCGCCTCGGTAAAGGAGGCCAGCACGGGGCGGACCTTTTCGAGGGTCGCGGCCTCACCACCGACGAGCAGATTGAGCGTGCCCTCGTGGGCGTGCTTGGCCGTGCGGGTCATCGGCGCGTCGAGGTAGTCGCCCCCTGCCTCGCGGACCAGTTCTCCCATCCGCAGGGTCGACTCGGGCAGCGCGGTGGAGCAGTCAACCACGGCGGCGCCCGGGCGCAGCGCGCCCGCGAGACCGTTTTCCCCCGCGACGATGGCTTCGACCTGCGGCGACCCGGTCACGCAGAGGATGATCACATCCGCGACCTGCGCGATCTCGGCCGGCGTGCCGAGCGGCTTGCCACCAAGCCCCGCGATCTCGTCCACCGGCTGGTTCCCGGGGTGATCGAGAAAGCTCAGCGCGAAGCCGCCGCGCGACAGGACATTGCGTGCGATGCCGTGGCCCATGAGGCCCACACCGATGATACCGACGTGCATTTCAGGTCTCCTTGCGCCGTGGCGCGGTCTTGGAAGGACGCCCCCTGCCCTTCAAGGGCGTCAGGGGCAGCGGATCAATCGGCGTTGATCCAGATCGCCTTGGTGTCGAGGTATTCTTCCATGTGCTCGGTCCCGCCCTCGCGGCCGTAGCCCGACATCTTGACCCCGCCGAAAGGCACCGCCGGGTCGATGGCGTGGTACATGTTCACCCAGACCGATCCCGCCTTGATCCGGTTGGCCAGCTTGTGGGCCGTGCCAAGGTGGGTCGTGAAAATACCCGCGGCCAGACCGTAGGGCGTGGCATTGGCGCGGGTCACCACCTCGTCGAGCGTGTCGAAAGGCAGGGCCGAGATCACCGGCCCGAAGATCTCTTCGCGGGCGATGGACATCTCGTCGGTGACGCCGCCGAAGACCGTAGGGTGGAAGAAGTGCCCCTCGTCGAGCCCGGTGCCGGTGGCCCGACCGCCGCCCGTCACGATCTCGGCGCCCTCTGTCGGCCCGGCCGAAAGATACCCCTGAATGCGTTCCGCCTGGCGGGCCGAGATAATGGGGCCGATATCCGTGTCAGGCTCGACACCATGGCCGATCTTCAGACCGGCGGCGTAGTCGGCGACCCGTTGCACGAATTCGTCATGGATCTCGCGCGCCACGAAAAGCCGCGATCCCGCGATGCAGATCTGCCCCGAGTTCGCGAAGACCGACATGGCCGCAACGGGCACGGCCTTGTCCATGTCCGCGTCGCGACAGACGATCACCGGGGATTTCCCCCCAAGCTCGAGCGAAACACGCTTGAGATTGCCGGTCGCAGCGCGTGCGATGGCCTGCCCGGTCGCGGTCGACCCCGTAAAGACGATCTTGTCGACGCCGGGATGCTCGGCCAGCGCGGCGCCCGCCTCGGCCCCCGTGCCGGTCACGATGTTCAGGACCCCCTCCGGCAGCCCTGCCTCCTGCATCAGCCGCGCGATCATCAGCACGGTCAGCGAGGCCTCTTCCGAGGGCTTCAGCACCACGGTGCAGCCGGTGGCGATGGCGGGTGCGATCTTCCAGATCGAGCCCGCGATGGGCGCGTTCCACGGGATGATGGCACCGACCACGCCGACGGGTTCGCGCATGGTCGAGGAATAGATCTCGCCGGGGAAGGAGTTCGGGATCGTCTGGCCGTGGATGCTGACCGCCTGCCCGGCATAGAAGCGCAGCATGCCCAGCACCCGCCGGGAGTTGCCCAGCGTGCGCTGGATCGGCATGCCCATGTCGAGCGTGTCCGAAAGGCAGAGGTTTTCCCATTCCGCCTCGAACCGCTCGGCGATGCGCAGGAGAAGCGCCTGACGCTCGAAAGGCGTCCATTTCGCCCAAGGTCCCTCGAAGGCCTTGCGCGCCGCGGCAACCGCCGCGTCGATGTCGGCGGCATCGCCTTGCGGGACGGTGGCGAGGAGCGATCCATCGGCGGGGTTGATGGCATTCATCGTCTGCCCCGACCGGGCCTCAACCCAGTTCCCACCGATGAACATCGGGCGGAACGACCCGTCATAGAGCTCTGCCGCGGATGTCTTCCAGTCTTTCATGTCACCCTCCCACCTGCGCGATCCTGTCAGTCGGAGCTTCCATGCCCCGAGCCGCGCAGGGACGCAACCTGGTCAAGTCCATCCACCGCAAAAGCCCTTTCCCAGAGCAGCGTATCTGTCGCGCCGCCAATCAGCATATCTCCGGCAAACCCGGAGCTGCTTTTCGGGTAGAGCTGCGAACCGGATGGCCTAGCCGGATTGAGCTGCCCGGGCGGGGAACGCCGCTGAAGAAACCGAGGTGCGCAGCCGGGGGCCTGTCCCTCCGCCTCTCAATCCAGATATCGCCAATGATATCCCCACGTGTCGGGGATTCAGCCTAAGCGCGCTCGAAGTACCCGCTCAGGAATTCGCGGCAGCGTTCCGAGCGGGCATTGCCGAAGACCTGTTCGGGTGGGCCATCCTCTTCGACAAGGCCTTGATGCAGAAACACGGTGCGGCTCGAAACGTCCCGCGCAAAGCCCATTTCATGGGTGACGATGATCATCGTCCGGCCTTCTGCCGCGAGATCGCGCATGACCTTGAGCACCTCGCCCACAAGCTCGGGGTCGAGCGCCGAGGTCGGCTCGTCGAAGAGCAGCGCCCGGGGCTTCTGCGCGAGGGCACGGGCGATGGCGACTCGCTGCTGCTGACCTCCCGAAAGCTGGTTCGGCCAGGCCCCTGCCTTGTCGGCGAGGCCCACCTTGTCGAGCAGCGCCAGCGCCTCGTCGCGGCATTCGGCCTTGTTGCGGCGCTGCACGACCAGCGGCGCCTCGGTCACGTTCTGCAGCACCGTGCGGTGGGGCCAGAGATTGAAGTTCTGGAACACGAAGCCCAGGTCGCGGCGGATCGCGCGGGCGGTGCGCATCTCGGCCCGGTTCAGCTTGCCGCCCTGGGGCGCGATATGCGCGCTGCCGACCGAGATGGCGCCGCTGTCGGGCGTCTCCAGCATGGGAATGCAGCGCAGAAGCGTGCTCTTGCCCGATCCGCTCGCCCCGATCAGCGAGATGACGTCGCCGTCATGGGCCGTCAGATCGATACCCCGAAGCACTTCGTTCTCGCCAAAGCTCTTGTGCAGGCCCTCGACCGAGACCGCGGGAAGATTGGAAGTCATTGTCTTGCTCCGAATTGCCAGGGAGAGAGGGCGCGTTCGACAAGGGACGTGGCGCGGGTGATGATCAGCGAGAGCACCAGGTAGATCAGACCGGCGCAGAGGAAGATCTCGACGGCGCGCCATGTTTCCGCGACGGCTTCGCGCGCGATGCCCGTGACATCCATCAGGCTGATCATGCTGACCAGCGCGGTGGATTTCAGCATCGAGATGATCTCGTTCGAATAGGCCGGCAGGGCCTGGCGTATGGCGATCGGCAGCGTCACGCGGCGCAGCACCTGTATGTTCGACATGCCGCTGACGCGCGCGGCCTCCTGTGCGCCCGTTGGCACGGCGCGCAGCCCGCCGCGCAGGATCTCGGCGGTGTAGGCGGCATCATTCAGCATCAGCGCGATCAGGCCGCACCAGTAGGGCTCGCGCAGCAGCGGCCACAGAAAGCTCGACCGGATGGCTTCGAACTGCGCCAGCCCGAAGTAGATCATGAACAGCTGCACCAGCAGGGGCGTGCCGCGAAAGATGAAGACGTAAAAGCCCGCGACGCCGTTGCCGACGCGCGTGGTGCGCGCGAGGTTCAGCAGCAGGGCGATGACAAAGCCACCCACCAGCGCGAAGAAGGCAAGGTTCAGCGTCAGGGGCAGCCCCGCAAGGAGTGCCCTGAAGACGGAGAGGAGATAAGTGGTATCCATCAGCGGGACACCCCGCCGTATCCGGCCATGCTGCGCCGTTCGAGCAGGCGAAAGACCTGGTCGGACAGCGTCGTGATGATGAGATAGATCACAGCCGCCGCGGCATAGAACAGGAAGTGCTCCTGAGTGGTGCCCGCGGCGATGGAGACCTGCCGCATGGTTTCCACGAGCCCCGTGACCGAGACCAGCGCACTTTCCTTGATGACGGACTGCCACTGGTTGCCCATGCCCGGGATCGCCGTGACCATCGCCTGCGGCGCCGTTATCCGCCGGAAAAGCTGCCAGCGGGTCATGCCCACGACACGGCCTGCCTCCAGCGTGCCGGTCGGCACTGCCTGGTAGGCACCGCGCAGCACCTCGGACTGGCCAGCCCCGGAGATCAGGCCGATCGCCAGCATCCCTGCGACGAAACCGCTGATGTCGAAAGGCCCTTCAAGGCCCAGCGCCGTGCCGAGAACCGTCACCACCTGCCGGCCACCGAAGTAGAACAGGAAGATGACCAGCAGGTCCGGCACGCCCCGCAGGACCACGACATAGGTTTCGGCGATCCTGCGGGCCCAGCCATTGCCCGATACCCGGCCCCAGACGGTCAGCGTGCCCAGAACGGTGCCCAGCAGGTAGGCCGAGATCGAAACGGCGAGGGTCATGAGGCCGGCGCGCACAAGCACCGGCCCCCATCCCTCGGGGCCGAAGCCCAGGAGATACAGTTCCGAAGTCATGCGCCCGTCAGTATTGTTGCGGGGTCACGACAAGGCCGAACCACTTCTCGGACAGCTCGGCCAGCGTGCCGTCCGCCACGATGCTCTCCAGCCCGGCGTTCAGCGCGTCGCGCAGCTCGGCATCGCCTTTCTGGACCGCGAAGCCCGAGCCCGCCCCCATGACGCCGCCGATGAAGGTCGGGCCGGTCGCGCTTGCCGTATCGGGGTTCTTCTCAAGGAAGGCCGGGACATTGGTGACCGAGGCGATACCCGCGTCGATGCGGCCGACGCTGAGATCCTGATAGACGTCGGGGCCGTTGGGATAGGTGCGCACGGTGATATCACGATCCTCGAGGTACTTTTCCAGGAAGGCCGACTGGATCGTCGCCTGCTGCACGCCCACGGTCTTGCCGGCGAGCACCTCTGCGACGGCATCGACAGCCGGGCCGATGCTTTCGGGGTCATCGAGCTGCGCGACCTCGCCATCCATCGGAAGGTCGATGCCCGACGCGTTCATCACGACGAAGGTCGACCCGCCGGTGGTGTAGTTGTGGGTGAAGTCCACCACTTCCTTGCGCGCTTCGGTGATGCTCACGCCATCGACGATGGCGTCGTACTTGCCGTCGATCAGGCCCTGGATCATGCCGTCCCAGGCCTGCGAGATCAGCTCGACCTTCAGGTTCTGGCGCTCGGCGATCTCGTTCACCATGTCGATCTCGAAGCCGTAGAGCTCACCGTTGGGGCGCGTCATGTTCGACGGAGGGAAAGAGCCTTCGGTCGCGATGACGATGGTTCGGTCGGTCACGTCGGCCTGGGCGCCTGCGGCGGCCAGAAGCGTGGCGGAAAGGGCGGCACCGGCAAGGGCGCGGGTGATCTTGATCATGTCTAGTCCTCTGTTGGGTCTATGATTGGAACCGCTCAGCCGAGCAGTTCGGTGGCCATGCGGGTCAGCGCGATGGCGCTGTCCGCGATGCAGCTTTCGTTGGGCTGGTAGTCGGAGTTGTGGACGCGATCGTCGCGGCCGGGCGTCTGTGCCCCGACATGGATCTGGATCGAGGGCATGCGCTCGCTGAAGAGCGAGAAGTCCTCGGCGCCGAAGTTGGGTTCTTCGGAGACAAGCGGCGCGATGCCGAACTGCGCTTCGAGCGCGGCTGCGGCCCGGTCGACCATCGCATCGTCGTTGATCAGCGCCGGCACGCCGCGCATGTACTCGACCTCGGCCTCGAGGTTCATGGCCGCGGCGGCGTTGGTGCAGATGCGGCGGAAGGAATCTTCCACGCGGTCCCGCGACTCAGGGCTGCGGCAACGCGCCGTGCCCTCGAACATGCAGCTGTCTGGAATGATGTTCTGCGTCTCGCCGCCGGTGATGTGGCCGATCGTCAGGACAGCCGACTGGGCCGGGTCCATCTCGCGCGAGATGATCGTCTGAAGCTGGGTAATGACATGGGCCGCCCCGACGATCGGGTCCACCGCCGCATGGGGCCGCGCGGCATGGCCGGACTTGCCGCGGATGGTCACCTTGAACTCGTCGCTCGAAGCCGTGCCCGCGCCGCGGTTCAGCCGGAACTTGCCCGCCTCGAGCTCGGGCCGGTTGTGGAAGGCGATGGCCATGTCCGCCCCGTCGGCCGCGCCATCGGCGATTATCGCCTCGGCGCCGCTTTCCAGCGTTTCCTCGGCGGGCTGGAAGACCAGACGCACGGTGCCGCGCAGCTTCGGCGCCATCTCCTTCAGCGCATGAGCCGCCCCCAGCAGTGCCGAGGTATGCAGGTCATGACCACAGGCATGCATCTTGCCCGCGACGGTCGAGGCATAGGGCAGTCCCGTCATTTCCTGGATCGGTAGGGCGTCCATATCTGCGCGCAGGATCAGGCAGGGTCCCGGGGCGCCGCCCGTGATCTCGGCCACCACGCCTGTTCGCCCGACCCCCGTCTTCGGCTCAAGACCAATGGCGCGCAGTTCCTCGGCGACCTTCGCCGCGGTGCGCACGGTGTCGAAGCCTGTCTCGGGATGGGCGTGAATATCGCGCCGAATCTCCACGAGCCGCGCCTCGACGTCGCGCACCAGCGTTTCGATTTCCGGGGCGGGGTCGTTGGCGAAATCAGTCATGGCTTTCCTTGCGTTCAGCGCGGAACCGGCAGGCCGCGCATGGTTCTTCCGGCACCGGCGCTCATACCCCCTCCTGTCGGCAGAGAGGGGGTATGAGCGACGGCACGACTGTCTTGAGGACAGCTATTTACCGAACTGTTATACAATTGTATAGCAGTGAAACGCGAGAGGTAAAACACCCGCCGCCCAGGACAGCGCCAGTTTCGGGGCCAAGGGCATCTCTCGCTGAAAAAATGGACACTGCCGCCTTGGCGGCCCGAGGTGGCCCGCCCATGCTCGGCACAGGTGTACAAGACATGGAGGAAAGTCCCGGTGACACGGCGAAGCTTTCAACGTCTGGGCGAAGACGCCCGGCGCAACGCATTGCTCGATGCGACGCTGGACTGCCTTGCCGAAGACGGCATGGGCGGCGCGAGCGTGCGTCGGATCGCCGAGCGTGCAGGCGTATCGGCCGGCCTGATACGTCACTACTTTGCCTCCAAGGACGAGATGGTTCACGAGTCCTACGCCCACCTCATGGGCGGGCTTACCGGCGGCGCGGCGGCCTCGGCCCAGCGTGCGTCCGAGGGTCCAGACGAAGCCTTGGCGCGCTTTATCGCCGCGAACGTCACTGCGCCGAACCTGTCGTCGCGCAAGGTCTCGCTCTGGGCAACGTTCATCGGCCGTGTTCGCTCCGGGCGGCGCTACGCCGAGATCCACCGCGAAAGCTACCGGGAGTTCCTCGAAATTCTCGGGGCGCTGATCCATCCGGTCCGCGTGCGTCACGGCCTGCCGGCAGATCCTGCCACCTGTCACGGGCTCGCCATAGCGCTCAACGGGATGATCGACGGTCTCTGGCTCGAGGGGTCGTTGGACCACGGCCTCTACGATCCGAACCGCCTGCCAGGCATCGCCCTTTCCGCGGCCGAGGGCATCCTTCGACTGCCAGACGAGACACTATCGGGCGCCATAGTGCCCTGAGGAACAAGGAAGAAACATGAACTACGCAGCGATCACCCAAAGGCTGAAGGACCTCGGGGGCGACAAGTGGGCGGTCCACAATGCCGCCCGCGAGCGCATCTCGCGCGGCGAAGAGATCATCGAGCTGTCCATCGGCGAACCGGATATCCCGACGGATCCCGAACTGGTCGAGATCTGCGCCGACTCCATGCGGAAGGGCCGCACGCGCTATTCCAACGGCCGCGGGGAAACCGGCCTGGTCGAGGCATTGATGGGCACCTACGCCGGGCGACTGCCGGGGATCGCCCCGGACAATATCCTCTGCTTTCCCGGCACCCAGACCGCGCTTTTTGCCGTCATGCTCGGGCTAGTCGAAAGCGGCGACGGCGTGCTGATCGGCGATCCCTACTACGCGACCTACGATGGTGTGGTCGAAGCGACCGGCGCCAAGGTTCAGCATGTGCCGCTGAAGATGGCGCATAACTTCGTCCCCCAGCCCGCGGATCTCCGCGCCGCCATCACGCCCGAAAGCCGCGTGCTTCTCCTGAACACCCCGCACAATCCCAGCGGTTCGGTAATCGACTGCGAAGCGATGCACGCCATCGGCGAGGTCGCGATTGAGCATGACCTGTGGATCGTCTGCGACGAAGTCTACGAATCGCTGATCTTCGAAGGTGAATTCTGTTCCCCTCTGGAGTTCGAGCCGCTCCACGAGCGGACCATCGTCGTCTCCTCGATCTCGAAGAGCCACGCCGCGACCGGGTTCCGCAGCGGCTGGGCCATCGGGCCGGCCGAATTCATGCGCCTGTTGCTGCCGATTTCCGAAACCATGCTCTTCGGCAATCAGCCCTTCATCGCGGACATGACCGAGGCTGCACTGAAGGGAAACTACGATACTGCCGAACGGCTGCGCACCTCTCTGGGTCGGCGCGCGCGCGCCTCGCATGACGCGCTCAACGCAGCCCGGGGCCTCTCGGCGCATCTGCCGCAAGGCGGCATGTTCATGATGGTCGACGTCGCGGGCACCGGGCTTGACGGTGAAGCCTTCGCCTGGCGCCTTCTGGAAGAGGAAGCCGTCGCCGTCATGCCTGGCAATTCCTTCGGGTCCGAGGCGCCGCATCTGATCCGCCTCGGGCTCACGCTGCCGGACGACGAACTGGCCGAAGCGGTCCGACGGATCGCAGCCCTTGCGGCCCGGCTTTGCGAAGCCCGAAAGGTCGGCGGAGCCTGAACAAAAAAGGGGCCGGCATCGCAGGCCGGCCCCAAATGAGCGCTGTCAGCCTGATCCGGCTGCGATGTCAGGTCCGGTAATCGGGCGCGATCTGCTCCAGCAGGCGCAAATGGGCGGCCCATTCCAGCGCGACGTCGTCCTCTTCACCCATGTTGCCGGCATATTGCGAGACGACATGCGCCGCGACATCCTCGGCCACCGGTCGCAACGGCGCGCCCGTGGAAAGCGTCGCAACCTGAATTTCGCAGGCGCGCTCCATGTAGAACATGTTGTTGAACATGGCCGCCGCCGAGGCCCCCGTCGTCAGCAGCCCGTGATTGCGCAGGACCAGCACCTGGTTGTCACCGAGACTTGCCACGATGCGGTCGCGTTCCGACAGGTCCAGGGCAATGCCCTCGTAATCGTGGTAGGAAACACGCCCGTGGAACTGAAGCGCGATCTGGTTGAGCGGCATCAGGCCCTCTTCGAGGGTCGAGACCGCCACCCCCGCCCGCGTGTGCGTGTGCATGATCCAGGCCGCGTCATGGCTGGCGCGGTGGATCGCCGAATGGATGGTGAAGCCGGCCGGGTTCACCGGGTGGGGGCTGTCGCCCACCTTGTTGCCATCCACGTCGATCTTCACCAGTGAAGAGGCCGTGATCTCTTCCCAGCGAAAGCCGTAGGGATTGATGAGGAAGCGGCCCTCTTCGCCCGGCACGCGGGCCGTGATGTGGGTGTAGATCAGGTCGGTAAAGCGGAAATGCGCGGCGAGCCTGTAGCAGGCGGCAAGCTCGATCCGCGCCTGCCATTCCGCCTCGCTCATGCCCGAAGGGGCCTTTTTCACTGTCTCGTTCATCGGAACTCTCCTTTTTTCTTGGCGCGCGGGGTCAGTAACCGCGCGTGCGGTCGACACCCATGCTCAGCTGCGCGCCATCGCGCAGCTGCCGTGCCGTCTCGACCACCTGCTGGGCGACCACCGCGGGCACGCTGTCGCTTGCGATATGCGGCGTGATGCGAAGCCGCGCGTCCTGCCAGAACGGATGATCCTGTGGCAGCGGCTCCTGCCGGAAGACATCCAGTGTCGCACCGGCAAGCTGCCCGTCGTCCAGCGCGGAGACGAGGTCTGCCTCGTCGAGGTTCTCGCCCCGCCCGATCTGGACAAGCCAGCTACCGCGAGCCAGTTTCGAGAACAGCGCGGCATTCAGGATGCCGTCGGTCGCGGGGGTGAGCGGCAGGATATTGATTAGGAAATCCGCGCCTTCCGCCGCCTCTGTAGGGCCTGTCTCCCCGATGTGGTAGCTGACGCCCGGAAGCGGCTCGGATGGCGCCGTCCGGCAGGCAACGCGCAGCGTAAAGCCGAGCGCCCCAAGCGCCCGGGTCACCGCCTGTCCCATGGTCCCGTTGCCAAGCACCGCAATTGTCGTCTCCTCCGGCGCGCGCATCGGGATCGGCTCCCAGCGGTGCTCCGCGGCCGATGCCTCCATCTGGCCGAATCCGCGCGACACGTGCAGCACCTCGTGCGCCGCGTAGCCCGCCATCAGGGCTGCCTGATGAGGATCACGCACCCGGGCGATCGCGATGTCCGGGCCCAGCCCTGGATGGGCCATCAGGTCGTCGACCCCGGCCCCGATGGACATCGCCAGCCCGAGGTTCGCATAGGGTGCAAAGGCATCCGGCCCGGCCTGCCAGCAGATGGCAAAGCGCACCTCTGCCGGATCGGTCACGTCTTCGGGCCGAACCAGCAAGACGTCACCTGCCGCCTTGGAAAGGGCATCTCCGTAGAGGGCATGAAGATCGAGCGTCTCGCTGAGGTATACGCCGAGGATGGGTTGGTCGTCAGACATCGTGGGCTTTCCGTCATGATCCGAGATTTCCTCCATTGTTGCACGTTTGTACAATAATGGGCAAGATGCGGTGGACCCGCGCGATCCATCCGCAGGATGCCCTCATTTCCCGAGGCGACAAGGATCAGGAAATCGAACGGACAAGCCATTTCCCCCGTGCGAAGGAGAAAACGAGATTGGAGTCGTCAAGACGTTAGGCGGCTCGGTCAGTGCGCCGTGCCACTGGGCAACCCCTCTTCGACGAGAGACCCATATCGCTTTCACCGACGTAGTTGGAGATCCCGGTTCCGAGCCGGAGCCAGGCGTTTGATCTCCAACGGATCAATAGCGTTCAAAGGCCAAAGGCGCCCTCGCCGAGCGGGTCAGTAAAAAAAACTGCGCGGGAGATCCATTCCCGCGCAGTCCCTGCATTGTACCATCCTCTTTCCGTCCGCGTTCAGGCTAGACTTGCTCAGCGCAGGAACCAGTCGCGCGCGTTGCGGTAGCAGACGTCGCCCATCAGCGCGTCCAGCGCCTCGCGGTCGTCGGGCACGTGCCCTTCCTCCTGCCAACGGCCGACGATGCGGCAGAACAGGCGGCGGAAGTATTCGTGACGCGGGAAGGACAGGAAGGACCGGCTGTCAGTCAGCATCCCGAGGAAGGTCGAGATCAGGCCCATCTGCGACAGCGTGCGCATCTGGTCCTCCATCCCGTCGAGCTGGTCGTTGAACCACCAGGCCGTGCCCGCCTGCACCTTGCCGGGCACGCTGCCGTCCTGGAAGTTGCCCGCCGTGGTGACGATCACCGGGTTCTTCGCAGGGTCGAGCCCGTAGATCACCATGCGCGGCAGTTCGTCGGTGCGGTCCAGACGGTCGAGCAGATCGTTCAGCGGCTCGGCCATCGCCGTGTCGCGGATCGAATCCGCGCCGACATCACGGCCCACGCTCTCGAACAGGCGCGTGCGCGTGCTGCGCATCGCGTTGAGGTGCAGCTGCATGACAAGGTTGCGGCGCGCATAGGCCCGCCCCATCGCGACAAACAGCGCCGCGCGCCAGGCCGCGGCATCCTCGGCCCCGACCTCGCGGCCCGCGCGGGCCGCGTCAAGCGCCGCATCCAGCCGGAACACGGAAACCTCGGCGCCCGCATCCAGCCGGTCGATGCCGTGATCGGCGGCGCGGCAGCCATGGGCCACGAAGTGATCGAGCCGCGCCTCGAGCGCCTCGACCACATCGTCGAAGCCGGAAATCGGCTGCGTCGCCGCTTCCAGCCGGTCGATCCAGTCAGCGAAGCCGGGCGCGTCGATCTTGATCGCCGGATCGGGCCGGAAGGTCGGCACCACCCGCCACGGCGCATCGCGCAGCGCGGCGTGGTGTTCGAGCGTGTCCAGCGGATCGTCGGTGGTGCCCACCAGCTCGACGTTCATCCGGGTCAGCAGACCCTGCGCGCCGTACTCGGGGCGGGACAGCTTGTCCTGCGTGACCTCCCAGACACGGTCGGCCGTGTCGGGGCCAAGGATCACGCCATCGAGGTCGAAGTGCCGCCAGAGCTCAAGGTGGCTCCAGTGGTGCACGGGGTTGCCGAGCATCCTGGGCATCGCGCGGGCAAAGGCGTCGAACTTCTCGCGCGGCGACGCATCGCCCGTCACAAGGCGTTCCTCGACCCCAGCCCAGCGCATCACCCGCCACTTGTAGTGGTCGTGCCCCAGCCAGAGCGAGCCCAGCTCGTCCCAGTGCTGATCCCCGGCGATCTCGGCCGGGGGCAGGTGGTTGTGGTAATCGACGATGGGAAGATCCTTCGCCACCTCGTGGTAGAGGCGGCGCGCCTCGGCGGTGTCGAGAAGGAAGTCTTGGTTCAGGAAACGGGTCATCGGGCCTCCTTGAGTGCGGCGATCATGCCGGCCTCCACGATGCGATCATGCGCCTTGCCGACCGGGCCTGCGAGGATTTCGACCTCGTCGACCAGCCGGGGCAAGCCCAGCACGGCGCGCACCGGATCGTGCTCTTGCGCGGCGGCGCGCAGCTCGTCCTGGCGGGGATCGGACACGGCGGGCAGCTCGCGCAACGCCGCGACCCAGCTTGCGATGGCATGGGCCGTCACCGTCCAGTCGCGCCCGGCCTCGGCGTTTTCCAGCGCCGGCACGAATAGGCGCTGCGGCATCTTCTGGCTGGTGTCCTGCGCGATCTGGTCGAGCCGGTGGCGCAGACGCGTGTTGCCAAAGCGCGCGATCAGCGCATCGGCATAGGCCGCCAGATCCACGTCCCCCGGCATGTCGAGCGTCGGCGCCTGCTCGTCGAGCATCAGGCGGCGCGCGGCCTCGGCCAGAACCGGGTCGCCCACGGCCTCGGCCACGGTCTCATGCCCGGCGAGCCTGCCCGCGTGGGCGAGGAAGGTATGCGCGCCGTTCAGCATGCGCAGCTTCATTTCCTCGAAGGGCGTGACATCCGCCACCAGTTCGGCCCCGCCTTCGGCAAAGGGCGGGCGCGGACCGGCAAAGCTGTCCTCGATCACCCACTGCAGGAAAGGTTCGGTCACGATGCCATTCGGATCGTCATGGCCCACGGCCTCGCGCAGAAGCGCCGCGCCATCCTCGTTCATGGCCGGGGTGATCCGGTCCACCATGGAGCTGGGGAAGGCCACGTTCTCGGCGATCCAGGTGCCAAGCTCGGGGTCCGTCTGCCGGGCAAAGTCGCCCACGACCCGAGACAGCATCTCGCCGTTGCCCGGCATGTTGTCACAGGACAGCACCGTCACCGGCGCACCACCGGCCGCGCGGCGGCGGCGCAGCCCCTCGACCAGAAGACCGATGGCCGTGCCCGGCGTCTTGGGCGACTGAAGATCCGAACGGATATCGTCGCGGTCGGTGTCGAGCCGTCCGCCGCTCTGGCAGTAGCCTTTCTCGGTCACCGTCAGCAGGATCACGTCCAGCCCCTCACTCGCGATCAGGTCCGGAAGCGCGTCGGGGCCGTCGCGACGGGGATGGCAGGTGCCCACGACGCAGCCGATCTCGCGCACTGTGGCCGCCTCGCCGTCGGCGGCGGCCACATGGTAACGGCCCTCGGCGGCATCGAGCGCGTCAAGCGCGTCGGCCCCCGAATTCAGCCGCGACGCGATCACGCCCCAGTCGCCGCCCGCCGCATCAAGCCCGCGGTCCAGGAACCACATGGGATGCGCGCGCCCGAAGGCGCCGAAGCCGATGTGCAGGATACGCGGGCGCAGCGCCGCGCGGTCGTAGCTCGGGCTCTCGCGGGTAATGGCCAGATCGGTCAAAGAGGCACCTCGTCACCGTTTTGCGTTTCGTTGCCGCGCACGTGCAGGCTGCGCCGCTCACCGGCGGGCAGCACGATGCGCGCGGTGTCCAGCACCGGATCGCGCCCGCCCTCCTGCGCCCAGTCGAGCGTCAGCGTCTCGCCGCAGTCCAGATCAAAGCGCAGCAGGCTGAACGGGGCATCCTCGCTCACGCCGTCGTCCTCGTAAAGCAGCCCGCCCCCGTTGCCCGCCTCGGGCACCGGGAAGAGATGCAGCTCGCGGACCGTTTCCGCCGAGGGATCGGCCCGCATCGCGCCCGACGACATAGGCAGAACCGCCCCCGCCCGCACGAACAGGGGCATCGACGACAGATCGACGTCGAGCGTCACCCGCACGCCCGGCGCGTGCCATTCGCCGGTGTGGAAGTTCCACCAGCCGGTGCCGTTGCGCGGCAGCCGGATCTCGCGGTACGTCGCGCCTTCGTCCAGCACGTTGGCCACGAGCAGATCGCGGCCCAGCATGAACTCGTCGCATTCGGCCCAGGCCTCCGGGTCGTCCGGGTGGTCGAGGAAGACCGGCCGCAGCATCGGTTCGCCCTCGGCCACGGCCTGCCAGAGGCAGGTGTAGAGATAGGGCAGCAGCCGGTAGCGCAGGCCAAGCGCCTCGCGGATCTGGGGCAGAACCTCGGGGTACATCCAGGCTTCGTTCACCGTGGCGTCGTCGTTCCACGAATGGATGGTGAAGCGCGGATGGAAGATCCCGTTCTGAATCCAGCGCACGAAGAGCTCGGGGCCCGGACGCGGCCCGCTGAACCCGCCGACGTCATGGCCGACGTTGTAGAAGCCCGACAGGCTCATGCCGAGCCCGGTGCGGATGTTGTAGCGGATCGTCTTCCAGGCGGTGCGGTTGTCGCCCGACCACGTCTGGGCATGGCGCTGCAGGCCAGGCGCGCCGGAGCGCGAAATCAGGTAGGGCCGCTTGCCGGGGGCATGGGCGCGCTGCGCCTCTTCCGAGGCGCGTGTCATCAGGATCGGCATCACCGGTCGCATCAGGCCCACATCGATCGGATCGCCGAACCCGTCGCAGCGCGCGCGGCGGTCCCAGATCTCGTACTCGTTGTTGTCGTTCCAGGTCGACCCGATCCCGTGCTCGAGCAGCTGGGAGGTCACGCCCTCCTTCCACCAGGCCACCGCGTCGGCATTGGTGAAATCGAGGTGCGAGCCCTCGTCGTCCCAGAAGCTCGACCGCTCGGGGCTGTCGGGGGCCTCGCTGTCGCGGATGAATAGCCCTGCTTCGGCCACCTCGTCGTAGCGCGGATGGTCTTGCAGCAGGCACGGCTTGATGTTGGCGATGAGATGCACGCCCGCGTCGCGGAACTTCGCGGTCATGGCGTCCACGTCGGGCACCTTGTCGTGGTTCCAGTTGAACACGTAGCGCTTGGCCCCGATCGAGGTGTAGCCCGAGGACATCTGGAAGCTGTCGCAGGGGATCTGGTGCTCTTCGAGCCGGTCGAGGAAACCTTCGAGCTGCGCCTGCGCGTCGGGCGCGTCGGTGTAGCTCATGGTCGAGCCGGAATAGCCGAGCGTCCAGCGCGGCGGGAAGGCCGTACCGCCGGTCAGTCCCACCTGCCCCTTGACCAGGTCCAGCATGTCGGGCGCCCAGCGGACGTAGTAGTCAAGGTCCCCGTCCTCGGCCCGGAAGGCGCGATAGGCGAGGTGATAGTTGTCGAGCTCGTTGCCCAGATCGAACCAGCACGACGCGAGGTTGTCGTAGAAGATCGACCAGGCACCTGCCCGCTCGGTCTGCGTCAGCGTGAAGGGCACGTGCTTGTAGAGCGGGTCTGTGCTCTCGGCGTCATAACCCATCGCGTCAAGGTTGCGCATCTCGTAGCGCTTGCCGGTCCGTTCCAGATCGCCGGCCTTTTCGCCCAGACCGTGCACCCGGTCGCCGGGATAGCGGCGCAGGAAGTGCCCGTGACGGTGGTCGTCGGTGCCCATCAGGATGCCGCCTGTGGGACGCTCCTCGGTGAAGGGCACCCAGTCCCCGTCGATCTTCGCCGCCCAGCACAGCTGAAGCGGCGTGCGCACGGTCAGTCGCAGGAGCCCGGTCTCGATCTCGAGCGTCTCGCCCTCGCGGATCGCGACATCCGGGCAGTCAAAGCCCGCCAGGTCGTCGCGCGCGCGGCCTTCCCAGGGCACGTCGCCGCCAGGCGCAACGGTCCAGGTCCGGTCCAGACGCCAGGCCCCGTCCTTGAGCAGCGACACGCGGATCAGGTCGTGCTCCAGCGCGCGGATGCGCAGGACATGCCGCCCCTCGACAACAAGGTCGCAGCCGCAGTCATGGCGTGCGTCGAGGGTCCAGTGCCGGAGTGTCTTCATGAGCCGTATCCAAGAAGCAGACGCGGCAGGAAGAGGCTGATCTCGGGGACGTAGGTCACGACGAGCAGCAGTACCACCAGCACCGCGTAGAGGGGCAGGAGCGGCCGGATCACCTTGGAAATCGAGGTGCCGCCGACCGAGCAGCCGACAAAGAGCGCCGAGCCGACGGGCGGCGTGCAGATGCCGATGCAGAGGTTGAAGGTCATCACGATGCCGAAGTGGACCGGATCCATGCCAAGATCCTGCACCACCGGCAGGAAGATCGGCGTGAAGATCAGCAGCGCCGGCGTCATGTCCATGAAGGTGCCGATCAGCAGCAGCGTGATGTTGATCGCCAGAAGGATCGCCAGCGGGTTGTCCGAAAGGCCCAGCAGCACATCCGAGATCGTGTTGGGGATCATGCCGAAGGCCATGGCCCGGCTCATCGCGATGGAGGCACCGATCATCAGCAGCACCACCGAGGTGGTCACCGCGGATTCCATGACGATGCCCGGCAGGTCGCGCAGGCTGATCTCGCGGTACCAGAACAGCGCAAGCACCAGCGAATAGATCACGGCCGCGGCCGAGGCCTCGGTCGCGGTGAAGATGCCCGAGATGATGCCGCCCATGATGACGACGATCAGCCCCAGCGGCAGGATCGCGTCGCGTGCCGCGCGCGCGGCCTCGCCCAGGCTGGGGCGCGGCGAAACGGGATAGCCGCGACGCTTGGCGATGATCCCCGCCACGATCATGAGGCCCACTCCCATGAGCAGACCCGGCAGGTAGCCCGCCACGAAAAGCGCCGCGATGGAGGTGCCGCCGGTGATCAGCGAATAGACGATGAGCGTCGCCGACGGCGGGATCAGAAGGCCGGTGGGCGAGGAGGCGATGTTGACGGCCGCCGAATATCCGCGGTCGTAGCCCTCACGCTCCTGCAGCGGGGCCATGACCCCGCCCACGGCGGCGGCCGAGGCCACGGCCGAGCCCGAGATCGCCCCGAAAAGCATGTTGGCGATGACGTTGCAGTGGGCAAGCGCCCCGGGCAGCCGTCCGGCCAGGATCTTGGCGAAATCAATCAGCCGCATGGCGATACCGCCGCGGTTCATGATGTTGCCGGCAAGGATGAAGAAGGGGATCGCCAGAAGCGTGAAGCTGTCGAGACCCGAGGCCATCTGCTGGGCGACGACAAAGATCGACTGCTCGACGCTCATGAACAGCAGGAAGGTCAGCGTGGCGGCCGAACCGATGGCAAAGGCGATCGGCACCCCGATCGCCATCAGTACGGCAAAGGACCCGAACAGGACCAGGATTGGGTAACTCACGTGAAACTCCTCATTCCAGCGGCAGGCCGACGTCGCCCTCGGCTTGCGGCACACGTCCGCGGGCGATGTCTGCAAAGAAGAGCGCGCAGAAGTAGAGGATCATCGCGCCCGAGAAGGGAATGGCCCCGTAGACCCACCCCATCGAGATCCGGAGCGCCGGCGTCACCTGCCCCGAGGCCAGCGTGCGGGTGACAAGGGTGCCGCCGCCCCAGACCATGACGATGCCGGCAAAGGCCGCGACCACCAGCAGGATCAAGGCCTCGGAGGCGAGCTTCGCACGCCCCTGCAGCGGCGAAGTCAGCAGGTCAATGGCAAGGTGGCGCCGCGCCCCGAAGGTGTAGGCCCCGCCGATCAGCGCAAGCCACATGAAAAGGAAGCGCGCGATCTCGTCGGTCAGCACACTTGGCGTGCCGAAGACGTAACGGCTGATCACCTGCCAGGTGACGCAGACCACGAGCGTGCCGAAGATTGCGATGACGATGACGCGGAGGATCTGGTCGATGGCGGATTTCATCGGAGGCCTCGCAACGAATTGCTGTACTGTTGGAAAAGCAGGGTCACCTCGTCTCCTCCCCATGCCGAGACATTTGACGCAATCTCTCAGTCCCGGCCATATTGGTCAACCAATTTCACAAACTGGTTGACTGCCTTGCCGGATCGCGCCCATTGTTGACCTCGATTGGTCAGCCAATCTTGCGACCAACACAGCAAACTTCCGGGAGGAGACCATGAAAACACGTGCCCTTTTCGCGACGACAGCCCTCGTCGCCATGTCGACCGCAGCCAGCGCCGAGACCCTGCGCCTCAACCACAACAACCCGCCGGATCACCCGACCCACGTCTCGATGCAGTTCATGGCGGACCGGGTCAGCGAGCTGACCGACGGTGAGCTGAAAATCCAGATCTTCCCGAACGCCCAGCTCGGCACGCAGCGCGAATCCATGGAGCTGCTGCAGAACTGCTCGCTCGACATGGCCCGCTCGAACGCCTCCGAGCTCGAGGCCTTCGAAGAGAGCTACGCGGCGATGAACCTGCCCTACGTCTTCGACAGCGAAGAGCACTTCCAGCAGGTGATCGCAGGCGACATCGGCCAGGACATCCTTGCCGCATCCGAGGACAACGGCTTCCGCGGCGTGGCCTTCCTGACCGAAGGCGCGCGGTCCTTCTACGGCCAGAAACCGATCCTTTCGCCCGCCGACCTCGAAGGTGTGAAGGTGCGCGTGCAGCCCTCGCCCTCTGCCATCCGCATGGTGGAACTGCTCGGCGGCAACCCGACGCCGATCGCCTGGGGCGAGCTTTACAGCGCGCTGCAGCAGGGTGTCGTCGACGCGGCCGAGAACAACCCCACCGCGCTGACCACCGCCCGCCACGGCGAAGTCGTCACCGACTTCTCGCTCGACGAACACACGATCATTCCCTCGGTCGTCGTGATCTCGAACTGCGCCTGGGAAGACATGGGCGCCGAAAAGCAGGAAGCCCTGATGCAGGCCGCCTCCGAAATGCAGGAGCGTCACAACAAGACCTGGGGCGAAGCCGCCGCTGCCGCGCTTGAGGAAGCCCAGAGCGAACTCGGTGTCGAGATTCACGAAGTGGACAAGGCGCCCTTCGTCGAAGCCGTGCAGCCGATGTACGACGAAGTGGCAAGCCAGTCCGAGGTCGTGGCCGACCTGATCGAGCGCATCCGGTCCTCCGGCTCCGGCTCCTGATCCCGCCATGCTCGAACGATCCGATCTTGCCGAGAACGCCCTTCAGGCGCTGCATGATGAGGACTACGACCGTCCCTTCAACCTGCAGAACCTGAATGCGGAGACCATGATCTTCACCGGCGGCCGGCAGGGCCGGTCGCTGGACGGGGCCTGGTTCTTCTGCGTGGACCTTCTCGACACCGGGCTGCGGCAGAAATGGTACGCCATGACGCCGTCGCGCCCGGAGGATCGCATCGAGCCGTGGGATTACGATCCCCACGCGGGCGAAACGGTGCCGGTGCCCTCGTGCTGGCAGATGCTCAAGGAGAAGTGGTACTTCTTCGAGGGCTCTGCCTGGTACGCCCGGCCCGTCACCCTGCCCGCCCTGACATCCGGGCAGCGCCGTTTCCTGCGGATCGGCGCTGCCCAGTACGACTGCAAGGTCTTCGTGAACGGCGCCTTCCTGGGCAACCACTACGGCGGCTCGACCCCCTTCTGCGTCGAGGTGACCGAGGCACTGGATGCCGGGGAAAACTGGATCATGCTCTGCGTGAACAACACGCGGACGCTGAACCGGGTGCCCATGCGCAACACCGACTGGTTCAACTACGGCGGCGTCTACCGCGAGGTCGAGGTCTTCGACACCCCCGCAACGGTGATCCGCGATCTCTTCATCCGGCTCGACGGCGGGCAGATCCGCGCCAGCGTCACCGCGGACGGCCCGGCCGACACCGCCCGCCTTGAGATCCCCGAACTCGGCATCGACGCCGAGATCCCCCTGACGGACGGCCGGGGCGAAGGCGTCTTCGACGCCTCCCCCGACCTCTGGTCCCCCGACATGCCGCGCCTCTACGACGTGAGCTGCACCGCCGGCGGCGACAGCGTGCGCGACCGCGTGGGCTTTCGCACCATCGAGCGCCGCGGGACCGAAATCGTCCTGAACGGCCGCCCGCTTTTCCTGCGCGGCATCTCCGTCCATGAGGACGACGAGACCACCGGCAAGGTCACGAGCGAGGCCGACATCCGCCGCCGGTTCGAGCACGCCAAGGAACTCGGCTGCAATTTCTTGCGCCTCGCGCACTACCCGCACCACGAACGCGCCGCGCAGATGGCCGACGAAATGGGCCTGCTGCTCTGGGAAGAAATCCCGGTCTACTGGGCCATCGCCTTCGACAACGACGCGACGCTGCGCGACGCCACCAACCAGCTGCGCGAACTCATCCGCCGCGACCGCAACCGCGCCAGCGTGGTGATCTGGTCCATTGGCAACGAGAACCCCGACACCGACGCGCGCCTATCCTTCATGCGCAGCCTGACCGAGACCGCCCGCGCCGAGGACCCCACCCGCCTGCTGGGCGCCGCCTGCCTGGTCAACCACGCCAAGCTCAAGATCGAGGACCGGCTGGCCGCGCATATCGACGTGATCGGCATCAACGAATATTACGGCTGGTACGACGAGAAGTTCGAGGAACTGGCCGAGATCGGCGCCAATTCCTCGCCCGACCGGCCCGTCGTCATCTCCGAGACCGGCGCCGACGGCGATCTGGAGGCAGGGCCCGAAACCGGCCTCTTCTCCATCGCCTACCAGGCCGAGGTCTACGAAAAGCAGATCGCGACCCTGCGCACCCTCGATTACATCAAGGGCATGTCCCCCTGGATCCTCTACGATTTCCGCGTAGAGCGGCGGCAGAACATCTTTCAGCGTGGCTGGAACCGCAAGGGCCTGATCGCCGCCGACAAGGCGACCAAGAAGCCCGCCTTCCAGATACTCGCCGACCACTACGCCGAACGCCGCGCCGAAGAGGAACAGACCCCATGAGCGGCGCGCGCCAATACCAGGACGTCGCGCGGTCGATCCGGAGCCTGATCCACGACGAGAAGCTCGCCCCGGGCGACCGGCTGCCGCCCGAACGCAAGCTCTGCGAACAGCTCAACGTGTCGCGGTCGCTGGTGCGCGAGGCGCTGATCCTTCTGGAGATCGAAGGGCTCGTGGAGGTCCGCAAGGGCTCGGGCGTCTACGTCTCGGAACAATCCGCCGCCACGGTCCAGCCCCCCCGTGACGACATCGGCCCCTTCGAGCTGCTGCAGGCGCGGCAGCTCATCGAGGCCGACATCGCGGGCTTTGCCGCGCGCAATGTCACCAAGTCCGATATCCTGCGCCTGCGCGAGGCGCTCGAACGCGAACGCACCGACCTTGCCCGTGGCGACGCGGACTATTCGGGCGACCGGGAGTTTCACCGGCTCATCGCCCAGGCGACGCAGAACTCGGTGCTCGTGGACGTGGTCGAGGAACTGTGGCGCAAGCGCGAGCAGAGCCCCATGTGGGCCCGCCTGCACAACCGCATCTTCGAGACGACCTACCGCCGCGCGTGGCTCGACGATCACGAGGACATCCTCGCCGGTCTTCAGGCCCGCAATTCCGAGATGGCGCAGACCGCCATGTGGCGGCACCTCGGCAACGTACGGGACACCCTGATGACCCTGTCGGATGTCGAGGACCCGTCCTTCGACGGCTACCTCTTCGAGCCGGTCACGCCCAGCGCCTGACCCACCCTCACTGCAAAGGAAAGACAATCCATGATCGAGTCCTGGCGTTGGTTTGGCCCCGACGATCCCGTGAGCCTCTCGGACATCCGGCAGGCCGGTGCCCACGGCATCGTCACGGCCCTGCACGGGCAACCCGCGGGCCAGGTCTGGACCCGGCAGGATGTCGAGGCGCGTCGCGACATGATCGCCGAGGCGGGCCTCGAATGGATCGTCGTCGAAAGCATCCCGGTGCACGAGGACATCAAGACCGGCGCCCCCGGCTGGGAGGCGCACGCCGACGCCTGGGCCGAAACCGTCCGCGTCCTGGGCGCGGCGGGCATCCGGACCGTCTGCTACAACTTCATGCCAGTGCTCGACTGGACGCGCACCGACCTCGCGCATGAACTGCCCGACGGCGCGCGCTGCCTGCGCTACGATGCCACCGACGCGGCGGTCTTCGACATCTTCATCCTCGACCGCGAGGGCGCCGAGGCGGACCACCGTCCGGAAATCGTCGAACAGGCGAGAACGCGCCATTCGCAGATGACCGAGGCCGACCGCACGCGGCTGACCGACACGATCATCGCCGGCCTGCCCGGCGCCGAGGAAAGCTGGACGCTGGATGGCTTCCGGGGCCGCCTTGCCGAATACGCCGGGATCGGAGCCGACCAGCTGCGCGCCAATCTCTTTGCCTTTCTCGACCGGGTGCTGCCCGCCGCGAAAGAGGCCGGCGTGCGCCTCGCCATCCACCCCGACGATCCGCCGTTCCCGCTGTTCGGCCTTCCGCGCATCGTGTCGAGCGAAGACGACCTCGCCGCGATCCTCGCCCATTCGGCCTCCGAGGCGAACGGCCTGACCTTCTGCACCGGCTCGCTCGGCGTGCGCGCCGACAACGACCTGCCCGCCATGATCGACCGCTTCGGTGAGCGCGTCCACTTCCTGCACCTGCGCTCCACCCGGCGCGAGGCCGACGGCGTCAGCTTCCACGAGGCCGAGCATCTGAGCGGCGACGCGGGCCTGGTCGAGATCGTCCGTCGCGCGCTGAAGCTCGAAAAGCAGCAGGGCGTCGCGATTCCGATGCGGCCCGACCACGGGCACATGATCTCATGGGATCAGGAACGCGGCATGCGCGCGGGCTATCCCTACATCGGCCGTCTGCGCGGTCTGGCAGAACTGCGTGGCGTCGCGGCCGCCGTCGAGGCGCTCGGCGCCGGGCAATAAGAGACCTGACAAGATGGGCGCGCCCGCCTTGGAATCGGCTGGCGCGCCCGCAGACCTGTCGCCGGCACCCTCATGGCGATAGTCACCGGGCAAGTTGGGGATCCCGAGGCGTCGTGATAGTCCTCCGGCCAACCGCGATGCCGCTTCGCCCCGCCCCTATTGCGAACTGTCACTTGGAACTTGAGAGCGCGGCGCCGATTTCCGGGGCAAGATTAGCCCAGCGGC
>CAYNKL010000034.1:0-29935 GCA_964397775.1 uncultured Rhodobacterales bacterium
CCACGCGCAAGTCGATGGGCCAGATCACCGGCGCCCTGATCGGCATCGCGCTGGTCTTGTCGGCGGTCTTTGTGCCGATGGCCTTCTTCGGCGGCTCCACAGGCGTCATCTACCAGCAGTTCGCGATCACCATCGTCTCGGCCATGGCGCTGTCGGTCGTGGTGGCGCTGACGCTGACGCCGGCGCTCTGCGCCTCGCTTCTGAAGAAGCCCAAACACGGCAAGAAGCGCGGCCCCTTCGGCTGGTTCAACTGGGGCTTCGACAAGACGCTGGGCGGCTACGCGGGCTTCGTGGGCTGGATCATCCGCCGTCCGTTCCGGACCGCGCTGGTCTACATCGGCATCGGTGTGGTCATGGTCATGTTGTTCCTGCGTACGCCCACCGGCTTTCTGCCCAACGAGGATCAGGGCATCCTGTTCACGATCATCCAGGCCCCAACCGGTGCCACGCTTGAGCGAACCACGGACGTCATCGACCAGATCGAGCAGCACTATCTCGAAAACGAAAGCGAGGCGGTGGAAGCGGTCTTCGGCGTGGCGGGCTTCGGCTTCGGCGGCGCGGGCCAGAACATGGGTCTTGCCTTCGTGAGGCTGAAGGACTGGTCCGAGCGCGAGGATCCGTCGCTGAGCGCGCAGGCGGTGGCAAACCGCGCCTACGGCGCGCTGAGCCAGATCCGCGATGCGCAGGTCTTTCCCATCGTGCCCCCCGCGGTGCCCGAGCTCGGCAACGTGTCGGGCTTTGACCTCTACCTGCAGGCGCGCGGCGGACAGAGCCACGACGAGCTGCTTGCCGCGCGCAACCAGCTTCTCGGCATGGCCTCGCAAAGCGACAAGGTCACGGCTGTCCGTCCCTCGGGGCTCGAAGACTCGGCGCAGTACAACATCGACATCGACTGGCGGAAGGCCGGGGCGATGGGTGTTTCCGCGACCGACGTGAGCAACCTGCTCTCGATCGCATGGGCCGGCTCCTACGTGAACGACTTCATCGACCGCGGGCAGATCAAGCGCGTCTATGTCCAGGGGCAGGCCAATTCCCGGTCGACCCCCTCGGACATCGAGAAATGGCGGGTGCGCAACAACTCGGGCGGTCTGGTGCCCTTCTCGAACTTTGCCGAGGGGAACTGGGACCAGGGGGCGCAGGGTGTCTACCGCTACAACGGCGTGCCGGCCATGCAGCTTCAGGGCTCCCCTGCCCCGGGCGTGACAACCGGTCAGGCCATGGCCGAGATGGAACAGCTCGCCTCTCAGCTGCCCGAGGGCTTCAGTGTGGCCTGGACCGGCCTCTCGCTCGAGGAACGCCAGTCCGGCAACCAGGCACCGATGCTTTACGCCTTGTCGCTGGCCGCGGTGTTCCTGTCGCTCGCCGCGCTCTACGAAAGCTGGACCATCCCCTTCGCGGTGATGCTTGCGATGCCCATCGGCGTCGTCGGTGCACTGGTCGGCGCATGGCTCGGCGGTTACGAGAACGGGGTCTTCTTCCAGGTGGGCCTGCTCACCGTGATCGGCCTGACCGGCAAGAACGCGATCCTGATCGTGGAATTTGCCCGGGAAAGGTTCGAGGGCGGCGAGTCGCTTCTGGTGGCAACCAAAGAAGCCGCGCGGCAGCGTTTCCGGCCGATCGTCATGACCTCGATGGCCTTTTCGCTCGGCGTGCTGCCGCTGGTGCTCAGCACCGGGGCCGGCGCGGGCGGGCGCAACGCGATCGGCGCGGGTGTGCTTGGCGGGACGCTGTCGGCCACGATCCTGGGCGTGCTCTTCGTGCCGCTCTTCTTCGTGATCGTCATGCGCATCTTCGGACAAGGCAAGCCGAAGGTCGCCCAGGAGGCCGAGGGCACGGCAACGCCGGCCGAGTAGCCTGCCTTGTTCATCAACAGAAGGCGCCCCTCGCGGGCGCCTTTTTTTTGGGCGACGCGCATCGCGCCAACGCCATGCCGCATCGCCGCATCGCAGGCCGCTTTACATCACACCGCCCTCCCGGCTCATGTTCTTGCATGTCCGAACGGCTGAAGATCATCGTCGTCGAACCAGATCGGGAGCGGGCGCTCCAGATCGTGGATTCACTCAATCAGGCCGGTGACTTCCACATCAGGATCCTGTCCGAACCCACGTCGCTGGCCAGCAACGTGCGCGAGCAGGCCCCGGACGTCGTCCTGATCGACATCTCGAACCCGTCGCGCGACCAGCTCGAGGAACTGGCGCTTGCTTCGGGTCCCATGGATCGGCCCGTCGCCATGTTCGTCGACCGTTCGGACGAGGGCTTGTCCTCGGCCGCGATCGAGGCGGGCGTCTCGGCCTACGTTGTCGACGGGATGGAGCCGCACCGGGTGAAGCCGGTGCTCGATGCGGCTGTAGCGCGCTTTCGCATGTTCCAGCGCATGCGGACCGAGCTGGCCGAGGCCAAGCGGGCGCTGGAAGAGCGCAAGGTCATCGACCGGGCCAAGGGCATGATCATGAGGCACCGTGGGGTGGGCGAAGACGAGGCCTACGCCCTGCTGCGCAAGACCGCGATGGACCAGGGCCGGCGGGTCGCAGATGTGGCCGAGGCCCTGGTGACGGCGGCAGGCCTGCTGGGATGAGGGCGACGACGCTTTCCGTGGGCTTCATCCCGCTTGTCGACGCCGCGCCGCTGATCGTGGCCGAAAGCATGGGCTTCGCCGCCGAAGAAGGGCTCGCGCTGGACCTTCGGCGGGCCCCGTCATGGTCGACCGTGCGCGACATGCTGAGCTTCGGACAGGTGCAGGCGGCGCACCTTCTCTCCCCGTTGCCGATTGCGCAGGCCCTGGGCTTGGGCGGCACGGGGGTATCGCTGGACGCGGTTTCGGTGCTTTCGGTCAACGGCAATGTCATCGGCGTCAGCCGCGCGCTGGCGGAGCGTCTGCGCGACCAGGGCCACGCCTTCGGCTTTGATGACGCGGCGGCGGCGGGCCGCGCGCTGATCGCGGCGTCGGACCTGCCTCTGCGGATCGGCGTGCCATTCCCTTTCTCGATGCATGCCGAGCTTGTCTACTACTGGCTGTCCGCGCTGGGTCTGCCGGCACCGCAGAACCTCAACGTGCGGACCATCCCGCCGCCGATGATGACAGAGGCGCTGGCCGATGGCAGCATCGACGCCTTCTGCGTCGGCGAGCCCTGGGGCTCCAAGGCGGTGGACAGCGGGCTTGCGGAACTGCTGTTGCCGGGATCTGCCATCTGGGCCTTCGCACCCGAGAAGGTGCTTGCCCTGCGCACCGACTGGGCCGAGGCGGAACCCGAGTTGCGCGACAGGCTCATCCGGGCCGTCTGGCGTGCGGCGCGGTGGCTGGCCGATCCAGGCTCGCAGACGGTCGCCGCCGAACTGCTGAGCCGCAGCGAACACCTCGATCTCGGCAGCGAGTTGATCGAGCGGGCCCTGTCAGGCCGCATCGTCGTCTCGGCCACGGGCGAGGAACGCCACGTGCCGCGGTTCCTCGAATTCCATGCACACGGCGCGACCTTCCCTTGGCGCAGCCAGGCGGAATGGATCGGCGCGCAGCTCGCCGCGCGGACCGGGCTCGACCGCAGGCAGGCGGCGCTGGTGGCAAGCCAGCGGTTCCGCAGCGACTATTACCGCCACGCGCTTGAACACACGAGCGCGGACCTGCCCGCCGCCTCGTCGCGGGTCGAGGGATCGCTGACCGAGGACACCCCCGCCGGATCGCGTTCCGGACGCCTGATTCTGGCGCGGGATGCTTTCTTCGATGGTCAGGTTTTCACCCCGGTGACACGTTAGCGCCTATTTCCGCGGCACGCTCCGGGGCCTTTTGCTGCCCTGCGGCGAAAATCAGGGGTCGGGAAACATCGTTTCTTGCCAGACCCCGGGCGCATGCCGGATATGTTGTTCATCGGACGGGCAACGGTGTCCTCCGAACAAGATATCTCCCAAGGACTGGGATTGCTGAGCAAAGCCGCTCGACCCGCTGCCATCACGGCAGTGCGCGTCAGCGGCTTTTTTGTTTTTCGGCCCCGTCCTGACGGGCCGTCTTCGACAGAGGACCTGATATGAAACACTTCCTCCTCGGCCTCGCGGCCTCGACCGCCCTCACCTCCCCTGCCCTTGCGCAGTTCCTCGAGCTCGAGAAGGACGAGCTGACCTTCGGCTTCATCAAGCTCACCGACATGGCGCCGCTCGCGGTGGCCTACGAACAGGGCTACTTCCTCGACGAGGGGCTCTTTGTGACGCTCGAGGCTCAGGCCAACTGGAAGGTGCTGCTCGACGGCGTGATCGACGGACAGCTCGACGGGGCGCACATGCTCGCCGGTCAGCCGCTGGCCGCCACCATCGGCTACGGCACCGAGGCGCATATCATCACGCCCTTCTCGATGGACCTGAACGGCAACGGCATCACCGTGTCGAACGAGGTCTGGGCCGAGATGAAGCCCAACATCCCCGAGAACGCCGATGGCCTGCCGCAGCACCCGATTTCAGCTTCAGCACTGGCGCCGGTGGTCGAAAGCTACCGGAACAACGGCCAGCCCTTCAACATGGGCATGGTCTTCCCGGTCTCGACCCATAACTACGAGCTGCGCTACTGGCTGGCGGCTGGCGGCCTGCACCCGGGCTTCTACGGCGATGGCGACGCCATCGGCCAGATCAACGCCGATGTCTTCCTGTCAGTGACGCCCCCGCCTCAGATGCCCGCCACGCTCGAGGCCGGCACCATCCACGGCTATTGCGTGGGCGAGCCCTGGAACCAGCAGGCGGTGTTCAAGGGGATCGGCGTGCCGGTCATCACCGACTACGAGATCTGGAAGAACAACCCCGAGAAGGTCTTCGGCATCACCGCCGAATTCGCCGAGGAAAACCCCAACACCACTCTCGCCGTGACCAAGGCACTGATCCGCGCCGCCATGTGGCTGGACGAGAACGACAACGCCAACCGGGAAGAGGCGGTCGAGATCCTGTCGCGTCCCCAGTATGTCGGTGCCGACGAGGAGGTGATCGCCAACTCCATGACCGGCACCTTCGAGTATGAAAAGGGCGACGTGCGCGAGGTCCCCGACTTCAACGTCTTCTTCCGCTACAACGCCACCTATCCCTACTACTCGGACGCCGTGTGGTACCTGACGCAGATGCGCCGCTGGGGGCAGATCGCCGAGGCCAAGCCCGACAGCTGGTACGACGAGGTCGCCAAGTCGGTCTACAAGCCCGCCATCTACCTTGAGGCCGCGCGCCTGCTGGTGGAAGACGGGCTGGCCGACGACGCCGACTTTCCCTGGGACAGCGACGGCTACAAGGCCCCGACGCCCCCCGAAGATATCATCGACGGTGTCGTCTACGACGGCCGCACGCCCAACGCCTACCTCGAAAGCCTCGAGATCGGCCTGAAGGGCGAGCAGCGCATCGTCGGGAACGACGTCGAGGGCTGAACCCCGCCACGATGGCGGCCGGGGCGCGCCCTGCCCCGGCCCCCGGACCTTCCGCAGCCCGCAGAGAGGGCGCCCCGTCACGAGGACCCGGACATGCCGGGTGTGGGGCCCGAGCCACGCAAGGAAACACAACGATGACCGCTGTCGATCCGAATTCCATCGAAGCCGAAGACCGCGAGGCGCGCCGCGCCCGGCGCTTCACCCGCATCAACAAGGCCGACGCCTGGTTCCGCGTGCTTGGCCTGAGCTGGATGACACCCGTGCTCAAGGCCGCGGCGGGGGACAACCCCCGCGGCCAGATGGGCGAGATCTGGCGTCTGCTGGGCGTGCCGCTTCTGGCCATCGCAGGCTTTCTCGCGCTCTGGGCCGCGCTCGCGCCGACGGTGCAGACCTCGCTGGGCGCCGTCCCCGGCCCCGGCGCGGTCTGGGAAGAGGCCGTGGGCCTGCACGAGGACGCGGTGCGCACCGGCGAAAGGCGCGCGCAGTTCCAGGAAATGGTGGATGTCCGCAACCAGCGCCTGATCGACGCCGGCCGCGCGGACGAGGTCAAGGACGTCGCCTTCACCGGCGCGCCGAGCTACTACCAGCAGATCTTCACCTCGATCGAGACGGTGTTCTTCGGCTTCCTGATCGCCACGATCGTGGCCGTGCCACTGGGGATCATGGCGGGACTGTCGCCGACCGCGAACGCGGCGCTGAACCCGATCATCCAGATCTTCAAGCCGGTCTCGCCGCTGGCCTGGCTGCCCATCGTCACCATGATCGTCTCGGCGGTCTACGTGACCAACGACGGGCTCTTCGAGAAGAGCTTCCTCGTCTCGGCCATCACCGTGACGCTCTGTTCGCTCTGGCCGACGCTCATCAACACGGCGCTCGGCGTGGCCTCCATCGACAAGGACCTGGTGAACGTCTCGAAGGTGCTGAAGATGGGCACCTGGACCAAGATCACCAAGCTGGTCCTGCCCTCGGCCCTGCCGCTGATCTTCACCGGCCTGCGGCTGAGCCTCGGCGTCGGCTGGATGGTCCTGATCGCGGCAGAGATGCTCGCCCAGAACCCGGGCCTTGGAAAGTTCGTCTGGGACGAGTTCCAGAACGGGTCTTCCTCCTCGCTGGCGCGGATCATGGTGGCCGTCTTCACGATCGGCATCATCGGCTTCCTTCTGGACCGGCTGATGTACGCGATCCAGGCCGCCTTCACCTTCTCGAACAACCGGTGAGCGACATGAGCATTCTCAAGTTCGACAACGTCTCCAAAAGCTTCGGCGAAGGCACCGCGCGCGAGGAGGTCCTGAAGGACATCGACCTCGAGGTCCGCGAGGGCGAGTTCTTGGTCCTGCTGGGCTTCTCCGGCACGGGCAAGACCACCCTCATCAACCTGATGGCCGGGCTGGAACAGCCCACCAGCGGCGCCGTCACCTTCAAGGGCAAGCCCGTCGACGGGCCGGGCCCCGAGCGCGGCGTGATCTTCCAGAACTATTCTCTGATGCCCTGGCTGACGGTGACGGGCAACGTGCGTCTGGCCGTGGACACGGTCTTCACCAAGCTCTCGTCCAAGGAGAAGGCCGAGAAGGTCGCCCGCTACGTCAAGATGGTGGGCCTCGACCACGCCGCGACGCGCCGCCCGGCCGAGCTTTCGGGCGGCATGCGCCAGCGGGTCAACGTCGCCCGGGCGCTGGCGATGGACCCGGAGATGCTGCTTCTGGACGAGCCGCTTTCCGCGCTCGACGCACTGACGCGGGCCAACCTTGCCGACGAGATCGAGCAGATCTGGCTGCGCGACAAGAAGACCTGCGTGCTGATCACCAACGACGTGGACGAGGCGCTGATCCTCGCCGACCGGATCATCGCGCTGAACCCCGACGGCACGCTGGGAGAGGAGTTCGCCGTCACGATCCCACGTCCCCGCGACCGGGGCGAGATAAACCATGACGAGGGCTTCAAGGCGCTGCGGGCGAAGGTGACCAACTACCTCATGGACGTGGGCATCGCCGCCAAGGTGGAGGAAACCCGCCGCCTGCCCGAGGTCACGCCGATCCACGGCCTGCCTGCCGCCCAGAAGAAGGCGACCGAGGGCATGGTCGAGAACCGCTTCCTCGACTTCTCGCAGCTGCACAAGGTCTACCCGACGCCCAAGGGGCCGCTGACCGTGGTGGAGGATTTCGACCTGAAGATGAACCGCGGCGAGTTCATCTCGCTGATCGGGCATTCCGGCTGCGGCAAATCCACCGTGCTGACCATGGCGGCGGGGCTCAACGACATCTCGAAGGGCGCGATCAAGCTCGACGGTCGCGCCGTCGAGGGGGCCGATCCCGAACGCGCGGTGGTCTTCCAGTCGCCCTCGCTTTTCCCCTGGCTTTCGGCCAAGGAGAACGTGGCCGTGGGCGTCGACCGGGTCTACCCGCGCGCCAGCCAGGCCGAACGGCAGGAGGTGGTGGAATACTACCTCGAACGCGTCGGCCTGGCCGATGCCATGGATCGCCCCGCGCATTCGCTGTCCAACGGCATGAAGCAGCGCGTGGGTATCGCGCGGGCCTTCGCGCTTTCGCCCAAGCTGCTACTTCTCGACGAACCCTTCGGCATGCTCGACAGCCTCACGCGCTGGGAGCTTCAAGAAGTGCTGATGGAGGTCTGGTCGCGCACCAAGGTGACCGCGATCTGCGTCACTCACGACGTGGACGAGGCCATTCTTCTGGCAGACCGCGTGGTCATGATGACCAACGGCCCGCAGGCCACCATCGGCAAGATCGTCAACGTCGATCTGCCCCGGCCGCGCACCCGCAAGGCGCTGCTCGAACATCCCGATTACTACCTCTACCGCGAGCAGGTGCTGAATTTCCTCGAGGAGTACGAGCACGGCGCCACCCCCGCGCCCAAGGCCGCGGCCAAATCCCGGCAGGAGGCCGCATGATGGATACCGCAGTGGACACCACCGCGACCCGGACCTTCATCGAGGTCTCCGAGGTCTGGGCCCCGCAGGACGGCGTGCTGCGCCTTGCCGGCGGCAACTACGGCCACAGGACCGAGTTCGAGGCGATCTCCGGGCGGGAGAGCTTTGGCAAGGGCGAACGCCTGCCGGGCAAAGCCTGGGCCGAGGGCAAGCCGATCGTCCTGAAAGACTTCGACGGGTCCTATTTCAAGCGGACCGAGGCCGCGAAGGAAGCCGGGCTGACCAGCGCCGTGGCGGTGCCCGTCTTCGACGGAGCCGATCTCAAGGCCGTGCTGGTGGTGCTCTGCTCCGATGGCGAGGGCCGCACCGGCGCGATCGAGGTCTGGGCCGAGCGTGACGGGCTGATGATGCTGGACGACGGCTACTACGGCGCCGCGAAGCACTTCGAATGGGTGTCGCAGCACACGCATTTCCCCCGAGGCCAGGGCCTGCCGGGCGGGGTCTGGGCCTCGCAGACGCCGGTCCTGATGCGCGATCTGGGCTCCGGCTACCGCTTCATCCGCGCCGACAGCGCCGGCCGCGCCGGGCTGACCACGGGCCTCGGCCTGCCGGTGCCGGGACCGGACGGAAAAGCCTGCGTGCTGACGCTTTTGTCCGCACGCGGCACGCCCATCGCCCGCCGCTTCGAGATCTGGGACGCCCGCGCCGCGAAGGTCGGCAGCAAGGGCGGCGCCGAGCTGATCGACGGCATCTGCGAACGCGAGGGCCCGCTCTGGACCGATGACACCCAGCAGGAGCCGCGCCGGACAAGCGCGTGGCAGGGCGTCATCGGCCGCGTGCTCGGCACCGGTGCGCCCGTCGCCGAGAAATGCGCCCCCGGCATCGGCCCCGGCTACGCCTCGGTCGTTGCCCTTCCCATTCACCGCGACGGTGCCATTGCGCACATCGTCGCCTGGTATTGCTGAAAAGCGGAGGTTGCCATGAAACGCAAACTCGTCGTCATCGGATCCGGCATGGCCTCGGGCCGTGCGCTGGAGCACCTGCTCGACGCCGATCCCGATGGCTGGGACGTCACGCTGTTCAACGCCGAACCGCGCGGGAACTACAACCGCATCATGCTGTCGCCCGTGCTGTCGGGCGAGAAGAGCTATGCCGAGATCGTCACCCACGACGACGACTGGTACGAGACCCGCGGCGTCACCTGCCGCTTCGGCGAGAAGGTCGTGAGCATCGACCGGCAAGCAAAGACCGTCACGGGCGAGAACGGCACTGTCGACTATGACAAGCTGATGTTCGCCACGGGGTCGTCGCCCTTCATCATCCCCTGCCCCGGCCACGATCTGTCGGGCGTCATCGCCTACCGCGACCTCGACGACACCAACGCGATGATCGAGGCCTCGGGCAAGCCCGGCGGACGCGCCGTGGTGATCGGCGGGGGGCTTCTGGGCCTCGAAGCGGCGGCGGGCCTTCGCCTGCGTGGCATGGAGGTGACCGTCCTGCACCTTGCCGGGCACCTGATGGAGCGCCAGCTCGACCCAGCGGCCGGATACCTTTTGCAGAAGGACCTCGAAAGCCGCGGGATCACCGTGCTGACGCAGGCCGCGACGCAGGAGATCACCGGCACGGATCGCGCCGAGATGGTCAGGCTCGAAGACGGCACCGAACTGCCTGCCGACCTTGTCGTGATGGCCGTGGGCATCCGCCCGCAGGTGCAGCTCGCCAAGGATGCGGGGCTTGCAGTCGGCAAGGGCATCCACGTGGACGACCAGATGATCACCTCGGACGAGGACATCCTCGCCGTCGGCGAATGCATCGAGCACCAGGGCGCGATCTTCGGCCTGGTGGCACCGCTCTACGATCAGGCCAAGGTGGCTGCCGCGACACTGCTGGACGAAGAGGCCGCCTTCAGGCAGCGACAACTTTCCACCAAGCTCAAGGTCACGGGCGTCGATCTGTTCAGCGCGGGCGACTTCGCCGAGGGCGAAGGCCGTGAGGACATCGTCTACCGCGACCCGGGCCGCGGCATCTACAAGCGGCTGGTGATCGAGGAAGAGCGTCTGATCGGCGCGGTGATGTACGGCGACACCGCCGATGGAAACTGGTTCTTTGGGCTGATCAAGGATGGCACCGACATCTCGGAGATGCGCGAGACGCTGATCTTCGGCCCCGCCTACCAGGGCGGAGGCGCCCAGGCGGACCCTTTGGCCGCCGTTGCAGCCTTGCCGGATGATGCAGAGATCTGCGGCTGCAACGGCGTCTGCAAGGGACAGATCGTCAAGGCCATCGAAGGTGGTGCAACATCCCTGGGCGACGTGAAGGCGCAGACCAAGGCCTCGGCCAGTTGCGGCACCTGCACCGGGCTCGTGGAACAGGTGCTGGCGGCGACGCTGGGCGACGATTTCAAGATGCCCGAGGCGCAGCCGATCTGCGGCTGCACCGATCTTTCCCATGAGGACGTGCGGCGGCTGATCAAGGCGCGTGAGCTCAAATCGCAGCCCGCCGTCTGGCAGGAGCTGGGCTGGACCACGCCCAACGGCTGCCACACCTGCCGTCCGGCGGTGAACTTCTACCTGCTGGCGGACTGGCCGCTGGAATACAAGGACGATCCGCAGAGCCGCTTCGTCAACGAACGCAACCACGCCAACATCCAGAAGGATGGCACCTATTCCGTCATGCCGCGCATGTGGGGCGGGATGACCGACGCCAACGAGTTGCGCGCCATCGCCGATGCCGCCGACAAGTACGGCGCAACGGTCAAGGTGACCGGCGGCCAGCGCATCGACCTGCTGGGCGTGAAGAAGGAAGACCTGCCGCTGATCTGGGGCGACCTCAATGCGGCGGGCATGGTCTCGGGCCATGCCTATACCAAGGGTCTGCGCACGGTGAAGACCTGCGTCGGCAAGGACTGGTGCCGCTTCGGCACGCAGGACAGCACGGGCCTTGGCATCAAGCTTGAAAAGCGGCTCTGGGGCTCGTGGACGCCGCACAAGGTCAAGCTCGGCGTGTCGGGCTGTCCACGCAACTGCGCCGAGGCCACCTGCAAGGACATTGGCATCGTCTGCGTCGACAGCGGCTACCAGATCGGTGTCGGCGGTGCCGCGGGCATGGACGTGAAGGAGGTCGAGCGCCTGGTCGACGTCCGGACCGAGGAAGAGACCATCGAATGGGTCGTGGCCTTCGTCCAGCTTTACCGCGAACACGCCAAGTACCTCGACCGGCCCTACAAGTGGCTGGCCAAGGTCGGGCTCGACTGGGTGCAGGAGGTCCTGGCCCAGGACGCCGAGCGCGCAGCGCTCGTGGAGCGCTTCGATCTTTCGCAGACGGTCTACCAGAAGGACCCCTGGGCCGAACGTGCCACCCCCGAAACCCGCCGCCAGTACGAACCCATGGCGGACCTGACCCTGGAGGCCGCCGAATGAGCTGGACCGACATCGGATCGCTGGACGACATCCCCGTGCGCGGCGCGCGCCGGGTCAAGACCCGCGCGGGGTGCATCGCGCTCTTCCGCACGGACGAGGACGAGGTCTTCGCGACCTCGGCCACCTGCGCCCACCGCGGCGGTCCCCTCGACGAGGGGATCGTGCACGGGCGCAAGGTCACCTGCCCTCTGCACAACTGGGTCTACTCGCTGGAAAGCGGCGAGGCACAGGGCGCCGACGAGGGCAGCATCGCCACCTATCCCGTCCGGATCGACGCCGGTCGGGTCCTTCTCGACCTCTCCTCCCTCGAGGCCCACGCGGCCGCCTAGACCAGAAAGGACGAAGCGCATGTCATATGTGACTCCAGAGGACTTCGCCACCAAGATGGTGGATGCCGGCGAGGCCAAGATGAAGATGTCCACCAAGGACACGCTGATCCGCGCCTACATGGCGGGGGCGATCCTTGCCCTCGCCGCGGCCTTTGCCATCACCATCACGGTGAACACCGGGCAGCCGCTTGTCGGCGCGCTGCTCTTCCCGGTGGGCTTCTGCCTTCTCTACCTGCTCGGGTTCGACCTGCTGACGGGCGTCTTCACGCTCTGCCCGCTGGCACTCTGGGCGCGGCGGCCGGGTGTCGACACGAAATCGCTAATGCGCAACTGGGGCCTCGTCTTCGTCGGCAACTTCGCCGGCGCGATGACGACAGCCGTCTTCATGGCGATCATCCTGACCATGGGCTTCACCGAAGAGCCGAACGCCGTGGGACAGCAGATCGGTCATATCGGCGAGGGCCGGACTCTGGGTTATGCCGAGGCCGGAGCGGGCGGGATGCTCACGCTCTTCATCCGCGCGGTGATGTGCAACTGGATGGTCTCGACCGGCGTGGTCGCGGCGATGATGTCGACCT
Organism: uncultured Rhodobacterales bacterium; assembly: GCA_964397775.1. GTDB lineage: Bacteria > Pseudomonadota > Alphaproteobacteria > Rhodobacterales > Rhodobacteraceae > Allosediminivita. Next base: position 12,598 of record CAYNKL010000034.1, read on the forward strand.
CGGTCTCGGGCAAGATCATGGCCATGTGGATGCCGATCCTGATCTTCTTCTACCTCGGGTTCGAGCACTCCATCGTGAACATGTTCCTCTTCCCCTCGGGCATCATGCTGGGCGGGCAGTTCACCTGGTCCGACTACTTCCTCTACAACGAGATCCCCACCGTGATCGGCAACGTCGTGGGCGGCCTGACCTTCGTCGGCGCCATGATCTACGGCACCCACTACAAGAAAGCCCCGGAAGCCGATCCCGAGGCCGTGACCCCGGCGCTGAAGCCTGCCGAGTGATCCCCGATCCTGCCCCGCGGCCCCCCTGCGGCGCCGCGGTCCACCTCGAACCGAAGGGAAAGATAAGATGGACCAGATGACCAGCGCGACGATGACCCGCGACGACGTCACCGAGGCCGTCCTGCGCGCCAAGCGCCAGAGCGGCATGACATGGGAAGCCATCGCCGAGGCGATCGGCATGTCCCCGATCTGGACCCATGCCACCGCAACCGGCATGGGCGCGATGCCGCAGGAGAAGGCCACAGCGCTTTGCGAGGTGCTGAGCCTGCCCGACGAGGCCCTGTCCCTGCTGCAGGACTGCCCCTCGAAGGACTGGAGCCGCGACATCCCCACCGATCCCTGCATCTACCGCCTCTACGAGATCGCAGGCGTCTTCGGGCCCTCTTTCAAGGCGCTCGTGCACGAGAAGTTCGGCGACGGGATCATGTCGGCGATCGACTTCGACATGGAAGTCACCCGCGTCGAGGACCCCAAGGGCGATCGCGTGAAGGTCGAAATGACGGGCAAGTTCCTGCCCTACAAGGCCTGGTAAGCCCCAAAGAAAGAGCCCGCCGATGACCGAGATCCGTTCCACCTGCCCCTACTGCGGTGTCGGCTGCGGTGTCCTGCTGAAGCGGGACACCGCCGGCGGGCTCGAGGTCCGGGGGGATCCAGATCATCCCGCCAACCGCGGGCGGCTCTGTTCCAAGGGCTCGGCCCTTGGCGAGACGCTGGGGCTGGAGGGCCGCCTGCTGTCCCCGCAGGTCAACAGGATCGACAGCGGCTGGGACGAGACGCTGGAGCTTGTCGCGGACCGCTTCAAGCAGACGGTGGCCGATCACGGGCCCGACAGCGTCGCCTTCTACGTCTCGGGACAGATGCTGACCGAGGACTACTACGTCGCCAACAAGCTGATGAAGGGCTTCATCGGCTCGGCCAATATCGACACCAACTCGCGGCTCTGCATGGCCTCGACCGTGGCGGGGCATCGGCTTGCCTTCGGCACCGACACCGTGCCCGGCACCTACGATGACCTGGACGAGGCCGACCTTGTCGTGCTGGTGGGCTCCAACCTCGCCTGGTGCCATCCGGTGCTCTTCCAGCGCATCCTCGCCGCCCGCAAGTCACGCGGCACCAAGCTGGTGGTGATCGACCCGCGCCGCACGGCAAGCTGCGACGGCGCGGACCTGCACCTGCCGCTTGCCATCGGGTCGGACGTGGCGCTCTTCAATGTGCTCCTGACTGAGATCCGGCGCGCGGCCGCCGATGACCGCGACGCGCTGGCACGCGTCGAGGGCGGCGCAGAGACCTTTGCGGCCGCCGCGGCGACCGATCCCTCGGTCACGGGCCTGGACGGGGCGCAGCTCCGCGCCTTCTGCAAGCTCTGGATTGGCCACAAGAAGGTCGTCACCATCTTCAGCCAGGGCGTGAACCAGTCGAGCGCGGGCACGGACAAGGTCAACGCGATCCTCAATTGCCATATCGCCACCGGCCGCATCGGCAAGCCCGGCATGGGCCCCTTCAGCGTCACCGGACAGCCCAATGCCATGGGCGGACGCGAGGTGGGCGGGCTGGCCAACATGCTGGCCTGCCATATGACGCTGGAAAACCCCGCGCACCGCTCGGCGGTCCGGACCTTCTGGAACGCCCCGCAGATACCGGACCGTCCAGGCCTCAAGGCGGTCGACATGTTCCGCGCGGTCGACGAGGGCCGGATCAAGGCGCTCTGGATCATGCACTCAAACCCGGCCGTCACATTGCCCCAGGCCGACGCCGTGCGAGAGGCCATTGCCGCCTGCCCCTTTACGGTTGTCTCGGACATCACCGGCAATACCGACACCGCGCGGCTCGCGCATGTGCTGCTGCCCGCCACGGCCTGGGCCGAGAAGTCCGGCACCGTCACGAACTCCGACCGGACCATATCGCGCCAGCGTGCGGCGCTGCCCGCCCCCGGCGAGGCCCGCCCCGACTGGTGGCAGATGGCCGAGGTCGGGCGCCGCATGGGCTGGTCGAGCGAGTTCGACTACACCGGCCCGGCCGAGATCTTCCGCGAACACGCGGCCCTGTCCGGAATCGCCGGGGGCTTCGGGCTCGATTTCGACATCTCGGGCCTCGCGGCGATCTCGGACGCGGGCTACGAGGCGCTCGAACCCACCCGCTGGCCGGTGGCCGCGAAGCGCGGCGGGCGCTTCTTCGCGGATGGGCAGTCATTCCATGAGGACGGCAAGCTTCGGATGATCGCGGTAAGCCACCGTGGCCCGGCGGCGGCGCCCTCGGCGGCGTATCCCTTCCGGCTCAACACCGGGCGCATCCGCGACCAGTGGCACACGATGACCCGCACCGGGCGGTCGCCGCGCCTCTCGGCGCATCTGGCCGAACCCTTTGCCGAGATCCATCCACGCGACGCTGCCCGGCTGGGTATCGCCGCCGATACCCTGGTGCGTCTGACCAGCCCCTCGGGCAGGGCGATCCTGCGCGCACAGATCACCGATGCGGTTCAGCCGGGGACCGTCTTCGCCCCCATGCACTGGACCGGAGAGACCGCACCCAGCGGACGGATCGACGCGCTTGTGGCCTCGGCGACCGACCCGGTGTCAGGCCAGCCCGAAAGCAAGGCGGCGCTCTGCGACCTGCAGCCCTTCGGTGCCGCCTGGTACGGGTTTGCGGTCTCCTCGGCCCCCATGGCGCCCGACTCCGCCTACTGGGCGCTTGCCCGCTCAACCGGCGGCTGGCGCGCCGAGTTGGCGGACGAAACGCTTCCCGGCAACTGGGAGGACTTCGCCCGCGCGCTCTTTGGCCTGCCGAAGGCGGCGCTCCAGATGGTCCAGGATCCGGCACGCGGCGCCGCGCGTCTTGCCTTCCGGCAGGAGGGCCGGCTGGTTGCCGCGCTCTTTGCCGGGCCAAGACCCCTGGCGCTGGCCCGCGATCATCTCGCGACGCTTCCGGGGGCGGAGGCGGCGCATGTTCTCGCCGGACAGGTGCCGGCGGACATGCCAGATCCGGGACCGACCCTTTGTTCCTGCTTCGGGATCGGCGTAAACACGATCCTGAGGGCCATCGAGGACGAGGGCCTGCTAAGCGTCGAGGAGGTCGGCAAGGCGCTGTCGGCGGGCACGAACTGTGGTTCCTGCCGGCCCGAGATTGCCGCGCTTCTTGACCGCGCCACGCCGAAGGAGGCCGCCGAATGACACTTGCCCCCTATGTCCGCATCCTCGCCCGCGGCCAGGGTCGCGCCCGCGGCTACACGCAGGACGAAGCCCGCGAGGCCATGACGTTGATGCTGCGCGAGGATGCCGATCCCGAGGCGCTTGGCGCGATCCTGATGCTGCTGCGCATGAAGGGCGAAACCGCGCCCGAGATCGCGGGCTTTGCCGAGGCCGCGCAGGCGAGCCTTGCGCCCTGGCCCGGCACCCGCCCCGCGCTCGACTGGCCGACCTATGCCGCAGGGCGCAGCCGGGGCCTGCCGTGGTTCCTGCTGGCAGCGCGTCTGGTGGCCTCGGCGGGATACCCGGTGCTGCTGCACGGCTGGAACAGCCACCAGGGCCCCTCCGCCTCGGTCCGGGCCGCCCTGCCCGCGCTCGGCATCCCGCAGGCGGGCAGCACGGCCACGGCCAGCGCGCTGATGGAACGCGGCGGCATCGCCTACCTGCCGCTCGAGAGCTTTTCGCCCCGGCTGTTCCACCTGCTGGGGCTGCGCGACAAGCTGGGGCTGCGGTCCTGCGTGAACACGGTGCTACGGATGCTGAACCCCGGGCATGCGCGCGCCGCCGTGCAGGGCGTGTTCCATCCGCCCTACCGGACCCTGCAGGCGGATGCGGCGGGCCTACTGGGGCTGCCCGACCTGACCGTGCTCAAGGGCGGCGGCGGCGAGTTCGAGCACCACGCCGCGAAGGATATCGAGATCTTCGGGCTGCGTGGCGGGCGGAGCTGGACCGGCAAGACCGGCCAGCAGGCGGAGGGGCATCAGCGCCTCGCCGAGGCCGCCCCCGACGATCCGCAGGCGCTGACGATGCTGTGGGAGGGCACGCTGCACGACCCCTTTGCCGAGGCCATCGTGCTGTCGACCGCAGACCTCGCGCTCGACACGCTGGGGGCGCCAGAACGGGCGCGCGATCTGTGGGAGGCACGCGGCGCGCTCAGCGCGGCCTGACGCTCAGGCCCAGCCGGGGCCGAGGTCGGCCTCTGCACGGTCAATCCAATGCTCGCGCAGCCAGTCGCAGGGCTTCGAGCGACGGATGAAGGACCCGTTGTAACCCTGTATCGCGTCGGACATTTTCGGGCGTCCGTGGAAGCAGACAACCTTGGCCTCGGCCGGCAACTGCGGGGCCGTGAACCAGTTGCGCGGGAACGGGTTGCAGTCGTACTTGAACGACACCACCCATTCGCCCGGAATGTAGGTGAAAGACGCGTTCTCCATCGCCTTGTGCGAGGTATAGCGCTGCTCGGACCCGCGCGCCTTTTCCACTTCTTCATAGGGGTTTGCAGCAAGGTCTTCATACAGGAATCCGTGCTGCGCCGGGTCAAACCGGAACACCGAGCCGTGCCCAGTAGGCCTGCCCTTGCGGGCCTCGGTCCAGTCGTGGCGCATGGCCACGGTGCCGGGGGCGAGGTCGTGGATCTCATCCAGTGACCCGGTGATGACCACGTCGAGGTCGAACCCCAGCACCGGACCTTCAAGATCCGGCACAAGCCCCGGACGGAAAAGAGAAACCTTGCGCATGGCGCCCTGCCGGTTGGCAACGGCGAGCGCCGCGGCCATGGGTTCGGCATAAGGTTCCGTGGGCAGGTCCAGCACCTCGATATCCGGGTGCAGGCCCTCGGCATGCTCGGTCATGCACATGAAGCGGATCGGGCGCGCCATGTGGCGCCGCACGCCGGAGTAAAGCCGGTTGACGTACTCGGGGCCAAAGAGCGTCCCCCACTTGATGCACATGATGTTCGCGGGCTGGGTCATGCGCCGGGCTTAGCAGCCCCGCCCGCCTCCCGCCAGCCCGGACCCGCCTGACTTGCCGCCGGCCGGGATCGGCAGTAGCCGTGGGAAAACTCCCGCCCGAAGATCAAGGCCCGCGCGCATGTCCCAGCCACAGCCCCGCACCGCCATCGTCACCAGCGCCTACCGCCGGGCGGGAGAGACCTTCGTGAACCATCACGTCGAGCATCTCTTCGGCGGCAACACGGTGGCCGTGGCGATCCGCAAGGGGGCCGACTGGACGGGGGATCGCCCGGTCTTCATCCTGAACGACACCAAGCCGGGATCGCTTGACCGGATCGCGGCGCCGCTCGCGCAGCTGGACGGGCTGATCCGGCATGGCTCTCCCGGCATGCCGACACGCCGGCAGGCAACGGAACTGCGGCGCTTCCTGACCGAGCAGAAGGTGGCGGCTGTGCTCTGCGAATTCGGCAACCGCGCGGTGCAGGTCGCCCCAACGGTCAACGCGCTCGGGCTGCCGCTCTTCACCTATTTCCGGGGGTTCGACGGCTCGAAACTGCTGCACGAGCCACACTATCCGCGCGCCTACCGCAAGCTCATGCCACGGCTCGCTGGGGTCTTTGCCGTGTCGCAGTTCCTGCTCGACAACCTGGCCAGCAAGGGCATCACCCACCCCAACGCGCATGTCGTGCCCAGCGGCGCGGACACCGCTCGCTTTGCCCCCGGCGCCAAGCAGCCGGGCTACGTCGTCGCCATCGGGCGCATGGTCGAGAAGAAGCAGCCGCTGACCACGCTGCGCGCCTTCATCGCGGCGGCGAAGGCCAATCCCGACACGCGGTTCGAGATGATCGGCGGCGGCGAACTGCTGGAGCGATGCCGGGAGGAGGTCGCGGCTTCGGACCTCAAGGACCGCATCGCCCTGCCCGGCGCCCTGCCCCACGCGGACGTGGCCGACCGCCTGTCGCGCGCAACGATCTTTGCGCAGCATTCGGTGACGGGCGCGGACGGCAACACCGAGGGCATGCCGAGCGTCATCCAGGAGGCCATGGCCTGCGGCTGTGCGGTGGTGTCGACCCGGCACGCGGGCATCCCCGAAGCGGTGCGCGAAGGCGACACCGGCCTGCTGGTGGATGAGCACGACGAGGCGGGCTATGCGGCGGCGTTGCAGGAACTGCTGGCCGCGCCCGGGCGGACCGATGAAATGGGCAAGGCCGGGCGCGCCTTTGCCCTGGCGCATCTGGACAAGGCCAAGCTCACCGCGCGCATCGAAGAGTTGATGCGCGCGGCGCTCTGACAGCTCAGGCCGCGGGCATGCGGCGTTCGACGAGTTCGGCCCACCAGGAGCAGCCCGCCGGGATGGCGTCGTCGTTGAAGTTGTAGTCGGGGTTGTGGACCATCGCGGTGTCGCCGTTGCCGACGAGGATGTAGGCCCCGGGCCGTTCCTCGAGCATGAAGGCGAAATCCTCGCCGCCCATGACCAGAGGCGCATCGGCGCAATCGCCCGCCACGGCCTTGGCAACTTCGGCCGCGAACTCGGTCTGTTCCTTGTGGTTCACCATGACCGGGTAGTTGCGCAGGTAGTCGACCTCGGCCTTGCCGCCAAAGGCCGAGGCGATGCCGGTGCAGAGCTCGGTGATGCGCTTTTCGGCAAGGTCGCGGTTTTCGTCGCTGAGCGTGCGCACGGTGCCGCGCAGGGTGACGTAGGACGGGATCACGTTGAACGCGGTCGAGGAGGTCTCGAACGAGGTGATCGACACGACGATCTGGCTGACCGGGTCCGCGTTGCGGCTGGCGATGGTCTGAAGCGCGGTCACGATCTGCGCGGCGCAGACGGTGGGATCGACGGTCTCGTGCGGCTTGGCGGCGTGCCCGCCGAGGCCCGAGATCTTGATCTCCATGAGATCGGTCGCGGCAAAGAACGACCCCGGCCGGATCGAGAAGGAGCCGACCGGCAGGCCAGGCCAGTTGTGCATGCCGTAGACTTCCTGGATGCCGAAGCGCTCCATCATGCCGTCCTTGCACATCTCGCGGCCGCCGCCGCCGCCCTCTTCGGCGGGCTGGAAGATGACCGCAACGGTGCCGTCGAAATTGCGCGTCTCGGCCAGGTACTTGGCGCCGCCCAGGAGCATGGCGGTGTGCCCGTCATGGCCGCAGGCGTGCATCTTGCCCGGCGTGGTCGAGGCGTAGTCGAGGCCTGTCGCCTCGTTGATGGGCAGCGCGTCTATGTCGGCGCGCAGGCCGATCACCTTGCCGGAACTGTTGCTCTTGCCCTTGATGATGCCGACGACGCCGGTCTGGCCGATACCTTCCACGACCTCGTCGCAGCCGAATTCGCGCAGCTTTTCGGCCACCAGCGCGCTGGTGCGCGGCGTGTCGAACAGCACCTCGGGGTGGGCGTGGATGTCCCGTCGCCAGGCGGTGATCTCGTCATGCAGTTCGGCAAAGCGGTTCTTGACCGGCATCGTAGGCTCCTGAAGGAAATGTCTTGATGGGCGGAGCCTGCCACCCGGCCCTGCCCTGCGCAAGATCGTCAGAGGTTCGGACCCGGCGTCAGCTTCGAGCCATCCGAGAAGCGCCCGATCCGGAAGCGGCCCAGCGCGTGGCCTGTGTCCTTGCCCGCTGCCAGGTCCGCCGCAATGCGGCCGAAGGCCGGCCCCGCGCCGAAACCATGGCCGCACATGCCCGTCACCACCGTGAGGCCGGGCAGTTTGGTCACCCCGTCGACCACCGGCACCACGTCGGGCAGCACGTCGATGAGCCCGGCCCAGGAGGCCTGCAACGTGACCTTGCCCAGATCGGGGTAGATCTGGCCGAAGCGGGCGCTGATCTCGGCCACCTTGGCCTTGTTCGGCGCCGGGTCGAGGATGCGCATGTGCTCGAAGGGGCTGGCCTCGTCGGCCTCCCACCTGCGGGGGGTGGTGAAGGCATCGGGCCAGCCCTTGGGTGGGGGGCGGCGGATGTGCACATCGAATTCACCAGAGAGCGCCAGTGGCAGGTAGCGGCGCAGGTGGCGGAAGGCATCCGGCCCCACGAAAAGCTCGGCATAGGCCGAAGGGGCCAGGTTGTAGCCGCCGTCCTCGCGCGGGCGCATGGCCATGCGGTCGTCGACACCGGCGGTGGACAGCACCTGCGGCAGGCGGTTGGTGGCCATGGCGGTGGAGCGCACGCCAAGCTGCGGGATGTCGATGCCGTGGCGGCGCAGGAAGAGGCTCGACCAGGCGCCGCCGGCCAGCACAACCTGCGGCGCGCGAATTCGGCCCGCCTCGGTCACGACGCCGGTGACCTTGCCGCCCTCGCGGTCGAGAGCGCGGACGGCGCAGCGTTCGATGATCGTGGCGCCTTCCTCTCGGGCAAGGCGCGCGATCTCGGGAACCGCCACCCATGGTTCGGCACGCATGTCGGTGGGCGTGTGCAGCGCCCCGATCCAGCCGTCGCGCGGATAGTTGTGAAGGCGCAGCATCTCGGTCCGCGACAGCATCCGCGAGGAGGCGCCGAGCGGCCGCGCGTCGCGCATCCAGTCCTCGAACCGGCCCATTTCCGCCTCGGTGCGGGCGAGGTAGCTGATCCCGCAGGTCCGCAGGCCCAGCCGCCCCTTGCAGGTCGCGTCAAGCTCCTGCCAGAGGTCCTGCGCCTCGAGCGCGATGGGGATCTCGGCGAGGTCGCGGCCCTGGACGCGGATCCAGCCCCAGTTGCGGCTCGACTGTTCGGCGGCGATGCGGCCCTTCTCGAGCAGCACGGCGCGCAGACCCTGCCGCGCGGCATAGAGTGCCGTCGAGACGCCGATCACGCCCCCGCCGATGATGACGACGTCGGCCTCTTCCGGAAGCGGGCCTGCAAATTCGGCGGGACCGATGTCGCGGAACGGAAATGTCATGCTCTTTCTCCCCGGCGCCGCCGCGTCGGGGCGCATTTCTGGTTTCCTCGTAAAGCCCTGCTACCGTGCATCTTTCGCTACTCGGAGAGCTTCGCCACAAGCCGCTTCATGAAAGCCTCGCCCTCGGCGAACTGCGCCAGCGTGATGTATTCGTCGGGCTGGTGGGCCACGCCGATGTCGCCCGGGCCGCAGACCACGGCATTGTAGCCCGCCGCCTGGAAATGGCTCGCCTCGCTGCCGTAGCTCACGAAGTTGTCGCTGTTGTCGCCGGTCAGCTGGCGGACCAGCGCCTCGGCCCCGTTGTTTTCCACCGGGGCGAAGGGCGGCAGTGCGAAGAGCTCGGTCACCTCGATCCAGGTCTCGGGCCGCACCTCCTGCATCTTGGCGGTGATCTCGTCGACCTTGCCCTGCAGCGCCGCGCGCCAGTGGTCGAGGCTTTCACCCGGCACGACGCGGAAGCCGAGGCCGAATTCGCAGTCCTTGGCGGTGATGTTGTGCGCGGTGCCGCCCTTGATCTGGCCCACGTGGACGTTGGTGTAGGGCGGGTCGAAGAGCGCTGCCATGCCGGCCGGCTCGATCGCGGCCTGCGCGGCGTTCACGTCGTTGGTCCAGTCGATGAGCTTGGCGCCCCACATGATCGCGCTGACGCCGGTGTGCAGGATGGAGCTGTGCACCTCGAAGCCGTGCACGTGGATCATGGAGGTCACGCCGCCCTTGTGGCCGGTCACCGCCTTCATCATCGTCGGCTCACCCACGATCACGTCGGCGGCCTTGGGCAGCGCAGACATCGCCTCGATCAGGGGCGGCGCCCCGGTGCAGCCGACTTCCTCGTCATAGCTCAAAGCAAGTTGCAGGGGGCGCGTGATGCCCGCGTGATGCGCCTCGACCAGCGCCCAGATGGCGAGCGCGTCAAAGCCCTTCATGTCCGTCGATCCGCGCCCGAAGAGCTTGCCGTCACGCTCGGTCAGGACCCATGGATCGCTGGACCAGGCCTGCCCATCAGTGGGGACGACGTCGGTGTGACCCGACAGGACGAGCCCGCCTTCGACTTTGGGGCCGACATGCGCGAAGAGCGCGGCCTTCTCCGGCTCGTCCGGCTTGATATGCTTCGCGGCCTCGATCCCGTGAGAAGCAAGGTAGTCCTGCACCCAGTCAATGAGCGGCATGTTCGTGTCGCGGCTGACGGTCGGAAACGCGACCAGCCGTTCGAGGATTTCGCGGGGTGTCAGGCGGGTGGTCATCGGTGTCCTTTCGGCTGCGTGCCCGCCCGTCATAGCCCCCGGAAGGCACCGACCACCAGAGGGTCAGGCCAGCGGCGGCTGCCCGTTCGAGGCCGAAACGCCCCCATCCACCGGAAGGACCGCCCCGTTGATGAAACTTGCATCACCCGAGGCGAGGAATGCGATGGCCGCCGCGATCTCGTCCGGATTTCCGCCGCGCCCCATGGGGATACGCGATTTCATGGAGTCCAGAAATTCCGCGTCATCCTCCATCGGGGCGGTCAGGCCCGTATGCGTGAACCCCGGTGCCACGGCATTCACGCGGATGCCGTGATCTCCGAAATCCAGCGCGGCCGCGCGGACCATGTTGCTGATTGCGCCCTTGGAGGCATTGTAGGCGAAGCCCCCGAAATCTCCGCGCTCGCCCGAGACCGAAGAGGTGGCGACGACGCAGCCTTGCGAGAGTTTCAGGGCAGGCCATGCGGCCTTCATCGCGTTGAAGGTGCTGTCGACGTTGTTGTGGATCTGGTCGCGGAACTGGTCCGAGGTGATGTCCGAGACCGTCCCCGTCGTGGCGGAACCTGCGTTGGCCACCACGACGTCGATGCCGCCGAAGACATCCGTCGCCTTTCGCACGGCCTCTTCCATGACCGCCTTGCCCGAAGTGTCACCACAGACGCAGCGCACGCGGCCCGGGGGAAGGTCGTCGGCCACCCGGTCGAGGTCGGTCTCGTCCATGTCGACGATCACGAGATTCGCGCCCTCCTCGGCAAAACGGCGGGCGGTTGCCGCACCGATGCCGGAGGCCGCGCCGGTGACGATCACTGTCTTGCTGTCGAAACGCATGGGATATCCTTCCTTCGCTCTTGCCGGGCCAACGCCGGCCAGTAAGGAAGTCGTTCCGCCTATTCCGCGGAGATCAGCAGATCGGCGATCAAAGGGTGGTGATCCGAGCCCCACTCGCCTTCGAAACTGTCCTGAAGAACATATGGGCCGCCCTCGACCGCAATCCCTTCGGTGACCCCGATGCGGTCGATCGCGGGCAGAAGATGCAAGCCGAGGTCCATGTGGAACGTCGCGCCCGGCACACCCGGAAACCGCAGCCCGGCCTCCTGCAGGACGCGCATCGGGCGGGTCGGCCCGAAGGTGTTCAGGTCGCCCAGCAATATGACCGGCACTCCCGTCTCGATGACCGGCTCCAACCTCTCGGCGACAAGCTCTGCCGACAGGCGGCGGTTCGTGCCGCTCCCGGAATCGAAATGCACGTTCACGACGCGAAAGGGCGCGCCCCCGCCCAGCGGCGCGAACTCTGCCCAACTGGCAAAGGCCGGCCACGATCCGTTGAAGGTGGGCGAGTAGATGCGGTCCGGCGTATCAGAGAAGAAGAACCAGCCCTCATCCCGCAGTTCCAGCACGTCGGGGCGGAAGAAGATCGGCTGGGTGCTGGGAAACGCGCGCCAGTCGCCCGTCGCCGCCAGCGCGTAACCCGGATTCTCGCGCGACAGGTAATCGCGCGCGAGGTTCAGTGACCCGTCGCTGCCGCGGGTGAAGCTCTCCATTTCCTGAAAGGCGATGAGATCGGCCCCCGTCGCCTTGACCGAAGCATCGAGCGAGGCCTTGCGCGCCTCCCAGTCCGCCAGCGACCACGGCCCGTCCTCCTCGCCCGCACGGATGTAGTGGACATTGTAGCTTGCCACGCGAAGGACATTTGCGGGCGGATCGGGGAGGTTGCCGAAATCCGTCAGCCAGACCTGGATGCCGGGGATGACAATGGCGATCACGGCGACCGTGCCCGCCAGCCCGACCACGAGCCGTTTGAGGATCATGTCAGTCTACCCTGGCCTGATCGCTCAATAGCCGCTGTCCGTGGTCAGGACGAAGTGCCCCGGCGTGACCTCGTCATATTCCGAAGGGGCCGGCTCGTAGTCGACGGGGTGGATGGGCGAGGGGATCGGCTTGAAATTGAGGTCCTTCTCCGACTTGCGGCGGCGCGGATCGGCGATCGGAACGGCCTTCATCAGCGCCTTGGTATAGGGATGCTGCGGGTCCTCGAAGACAGCGGCACGGGGGCCGAGCTCGACGATGCGGCCCAGGTACATGACGCCGACGTTGTGGCTGACGCGTTCGACCACGGCCATGTCGTGGCTGATGAAGACGTAGGAGAGGCCCAGCTCGGCCTGAAGCTCCATCATCAGGTTGATCACCTGCGCCTGCACCGACACGTCGAGCGCGCTGACCGCCTCGTCCGCGACGATGAGCTTGGGGTTGAGCGCGAGCGCCCGAGCGATGGCGATGCGCTGGCGCTGGCCGCCGGAAAGCTCATGCGGGAAGCGGCGCATGAAGCTGCGCGGCAGCTCGACCCGGTCGAACAGCCCGCCGACGCGGTCCATGATCTCGCTGCCCTTGGCGGTGCCGTAGTTGCGGATCGGCTCGGCCACCTGTTCGGCCAGCTGCATCTGCGGATTAAGGCTGGCGAAGGGATCCTGGAAGATCATCTGCATGTCGCGCCGCGCGTCACGCAGCGAGTTCGGCCCCAGCCCGGTGATGTTTGTCCCGTCGAGGTCCACGTGCCCCGAGGTCGGCTCGACCAGACGCAGCAGCGAGCGGCCCGCCGAGGACTTGCCACAGCCGGATTCGCCCACGAGGCTAAGGGTCTGGCCACGGTTGAGCTTGAACGAGACATCCTCGACGGCGTGCACGTTGGCGATGTGGCGGCGGAACAGCCCGCCGCGCACGGGAAAGCGCGTGGTGAGGTTGTCGACCGTCAGAAGCACCCTGTCCTCGCCCGGGATGGGCTCGATCTTCTGGTCGGTGCGCCCGAAAAGCTTCATCGGCTCGGGCAGGCTCTTGCCGCGCATCTCGCCCAGCTTGGGCACGGCGGCCAGCAGCGCCTGAGTATAGGCGTGCTGCGGCGACTCGAAGATCTGTTCGACCGGGCCTTCCTCGACCTTGTTGCCGCGGAACATGACAACCACGCGGTCGGCCATCTGCGCCACGACGGCCATGTCGTGGGTGATGAACATGACGGCGGTGCCGGTCTCGCGCTTGAGACGGTCCATGAGGGCGAGGATCTCGGCCTGGATCGTCACGTCGAGCGCGGTGGTGGGTTCGTCCGCGATCAGCAGGCGCGGCTTGCAGGCCAGCGCCATGGCGATCACCACGCGCTGCCGCATGCCGCACGAAAGCTCGTGCGGGTACTGGACAAGGCGGCGCTCTGGCTCGGGGATGCGGACCTGCTTGAGAAGGTCCAGCGCCTCGGCCTCAGCAGCCTTGCGCGACAGACCATGGTGCACGCGCAGGCCCTCGGTCAGCTGGCGGCCGACGGTGAAGACCGGGTTCAGGGCGGTCATCGGCTCCTGGAAGATCATGCCGATCTCGTTGCCGCGGATGGTGCGCATCAGATCCTGGTCGGCGGTGGCAAGATCCGTCTCGCCCGCCTCGCGGCGATCAAAAATTAGGCGCCCGCTCGAGATTTCGCCGCCGCCGAACTCGATCAGGCGCATCAAAGCGAGCGAGCTGACCGATTTACCCGACCCGGATTCCCCAACGACACAGACGGTTTCGCCGGGATTGATGTCGAAACTGATGTCCTCGACCCCGGTGACAACACCGTGTTTCGTTTGGAACTGGACCCGTAGTTGTTCGATACGGGCGATCGGGTGGTCGAGCATTCCGCGCACTCCTGGTGTCTGCCTGCAAACGCTACGGGCAGCGTTTCACTGCTGTCAAACCTTCGCGGTGATGACGCAAAGGCAAAGCTTGCATTTTGGCGGGAAGCTGTTTCGATGACGCCAGAGCGGGGAATGGTCAATAATTCGGCAGCCGGCCCGGAGCCCGAAAAGGGATCCGCAGGCAAGATCGAAGTGACCGGCAAACACCCGCCATACGCAAATCGGGGCAAAGGTCCCGGTCCAACAAGGAGAGAAGTATGAAGCTGAAAACGCTTTTGCTCGGCGCTGTTGCAGCCGCGGCAGTCGCGCCTGCCGCCGCATTCGCGGAGCGCGGCTCGGACGGCGAGGTGCGCATCATCTACTGGCAGGCGCCGTCTATCATGAACCCCTTCCTCTCGGGGGGCACCAAGGACGTCGAGGCCGCCTCGCTCGTGATCGAGCCGCTGGCCCGCTACGACGAAAACGGCGAGCTGGTGCCCTGGCTGGTCGAAGAGATCCCCACCGTCGAAAACGGCGGCGTGAGCGAGGATCTGACCTCGATCACCTGGAACATCACGCCGGGCCTGACATGGTCGGACGGCACGCCCTTCACCTCCGAAGACGTGAAGTTCACCTATGAATACTGCTCGCACCCCGAAGGCGGCTGCGCGCAGCTGACCAAGTTCAACGGCATCGAGAGCATCGACACGCCGGACGCGAACACGGTGACCGTCAACTATACCAGCCCCACGCCGAACCCCTACGGTCCCTTTGTCGGCGGTGAGAGCCCGGTGATCCAGAAGGCGCAGTTCCAGGACTGCCTCGGCGCCGCCGCGTCGACCTGCACCGACCAGAACTTCTACCCGATCGGCACCGGCCCCTTCGTGGTCGACGAATTCAAGCCGAACGACGTGATCAGCCTCTCGGCCAATGAAAACTACCGCGATCCCGAAAAGCCGGCCTTCGCGACCGTGAACTTCAAGGGCGGCGGCGATGCCGCGGCCGCGGGCCGCGCCGTGATGGAAACGGGCGAGTTCGACTACGCCTGGAACCTGCAGTTGGCGCCCGACGTGATCGCCGACATGGAAGCAGGCGGCATGGGCGAGCCGATCGCCGGCTTCGGTCCGCTGCTCGAGCGCATCATGCTCAACCACACCAACCCCGATCCGAACCTCGGCCCCGACGAGCGGTCCGTGATCCGTCCGCACCCCTTCCTGCAGGACCCGGCCGTCTACAAGGCCATGTCCATGGCCATCGACCGTCCGCTTCTGGTCGAGATCGGCTACGGCCAGGCTGGCAAGGTCGGCTGCAACTGGGTTCCGGCGCCCGAGGCCTTCAACTCCGACACCTTCGACTGCTCCACGCAGGACATCGAAGGCGCCAATGCCATGCTTGACGAGGCCGGCATCGTCGACACCGACGGCGACGGCATCCGCGAGAAGGACGGCGTGCCGCTCTCGATCCTCTACCAGAGCTCGACCAACGCCGTCCGTCAGGACTTCCAGGCGCTGATCAAGGACTGGTGGTAGCAGATCGGCATGGAAGTCGAATTGCGCAACGTCGACAGCTCGGTCTTCTTCGGCGGTGACCCGGGCAGCCCGGACACCTTCCAGAAGTTCTACGCCGACGTCGAGATGTACGCCAACACCTTCAACGGCACCGACCCGCAGCCCTACCTGGGCAACATGCTCTGCGACAAGGCTCCGCGCCCCGAGACGCAGTGGCAGGGCGAGAACATCTCGCGCTTCTGCATCGAAGAGTACGAGGAACTGTACCAGACGCTGACCGAAACCGCCGGCATGCAAGAGCGCGCCCGCATCGGCCGCGAGCTCAACGACATGGCGGTCGGCAACGGCGCGATGATCCCGCTGGTGCACCGCGGCCGTCTGTCGGCGAAGTCCAACACGCTGGGCGGCGTCGTCCTGAACGTGTGGGACAGCGAGCTGTGGAACGCGGCCGACTGGTACCGGATGGAAGAGTAATTCCCCGGCAGACAGGGCGATGACCCTGTAATATTCCGGTGGTCTTGCAGGGCGGGGTTGATCCCCCGCCCTGTTCTTCCTCAAACTACAACAAATTCGTGACACGAGGCGCCGATGCTGACCTACGCGACGCGACGTCTGATCCTGTCGATTCCGACGCTTCTGTTCATCAGTTTCGTCATTTTCATGCTGCTCCAGCTCGCCCCGGGCGATCCCATGGCGCAGGTTCCCCTGACCGTTCCGCCCGAAGTGAAACAGAAGATGCGCGAGGCGCTGGGGCTCGGAGAGCCGCCGCTCGTGCAGTACTGGAAATGGCTGGTACAGGTCATGTGGCTCGAGCCGCAGGTGATGATCGACTGGCTGACGAACGACACCTTCCTGTTCGGCTGGCTGCCCGACACTAACCTCTACAACGGCGAGTTGCGCGTGATCTCGTGGCAGACCCGCTCGCCGGTGATGGACATCATCCTGCAGCGCATTCCGCAGACCCTCTGGGTCGTCGGGCTGAGCTACGTGGTGGGCGTGCTGATCGCGTTGCCGATCGGCATCTACTCGGCCTACCGGCAGTATTCGGTCTTTGACCAGGCCGGGACCTTCATCACCATGGTCGGCTTCTCGATCCCGCCGTTCTTTACCGGCCCGCTGCTGATCGTGGTCTTTTCGGTCTATCTCGGCTGGTTCCCGTCGATCTACGACACCACCCACGTCGTGAACGACTGGGAGAGCTTCAAGTACCAGCTCAGCCAGATGATCATGCCGGTGATGGTGCTGGCGCTGCAGACCACGGCACAGCTGAGCCGCTACATGCGCGCCTCGATGCTCGACAACCTCAACCAGGATTACGTGCGCACGGCGCGCGCCAAGGGCCTGAGCGAGGCGGTCGTGGTGATGGTGCACGTGCTGCGCAACTCGATGATCCCGGTGATCACGGTGATCGCGCTCGGGGTTCCGGCAATCTTCGGCGGCGCCATCATCACCGAGAACGTGTTCAAGGTGAACGGCATCGGCCAGTTGCTGATCACCGCGCTGTTCGCCAACGACCTTCCCATGGTCATGACGCTGACCTTCATCTTCGCGTTCCTGATCGTGATGTTCAATTTGATCGCCGATATCCTCTACGGCCTTCTCGACCCGAGGATCCGCTATGACTGACAGCCCGCAAGACGACGTGATCCTCGCCGAGGGCGCCAAGGCGGCGCCGATCGAGGCCCTCAAGGACAAAGGCCCGCTGGCCCCGCCGCGCTCCAAGTGGCGCGACGTTTGGGAGCAGTTCCGCAAGCACAAGGGTGCGATGATGGGGGCGTTCTTCCTCTTCTTCATCACCTTCGGCGTGCTCATTGGCCCCTATCTCTGGACCCTCGATCCGCAGGCGCTCGACATCCGCAACAAGGACATGCGGCCGATCTACACCGCGATCTG
>CAYNKL010000035.1:0-29605 GCA_964397775.1 uncultured Rhodobacterales bacterium
CCCGGCACCGGCGGTCAAGTCAGGAATACCCAATTCGGAAACATCCATAATACAAATCGTATCCAAGATATGCGTGGTATCCTGTCGCCCGGACCGCGGCTTTTTCCGCGGGTCCGCCATTGCACAGAGCCATTTTAACGAAGGATTTTCACCATGACCAAGATGCCCCACGGCATGTCCCGCTACGACACCCTCCTGAAGGAAGCCCTGCACAACTGCGACATGGCCGCCGCCCCGGCGCTGCCGCAGGTCTTCGGCTATCTGCTCGGGCGCAATCCGATCACCGGCAACCTCGATCATGCCGAGATCGTCGAGGCCTTCATCGCCCTCGTCGACGGGATGCAGACCTCTGCCCTAACCCCCGGCCCCGCCGAGGCCGGGCAGACCTTCTTCGGCCAGTTCATCGACCACGACATCACTCTCGACGCGACAAGCCAGCTCGGCACCCACACCGACCCGGCCACCATCCGCAACGTGCGCACGCCGAACCTCGACCTCGATTGCGTCTACGGCGACGGCCCCGAGGCAAGCCCCCACCTCTACGCCCAGTCCCCCGATCAGGAGGGTTTTTTGCTGTTCGGGCGGGAGGGCAGCCCCAACGACCTGCCGCGCAACGACAAGGGGCGCGCGCTCATCGGCGATCCGCGCAACGACGAGAACATCCTCGTCAGCCAGATCCAGGGCGCCTTCATCAAGCTGCACAACATCCTCATGTCCAAGGTCGTGGACGACGACGGCCTGCGTGACGCGGTCTTCCACTGCGCCGAGGACGGCGTGCGCTCCGAGGTCTGGCACCGGATGCTCCCCGAGGGGCTGGAGCGGTTCGAGAAGGTCCGCCGCTTCATCCGCCTGCACTACCAGTGGCTGGTGCTGCACGACTTCCTGCCCGCCTTCGTCGACCAGGCCTGCATCGACCTCGCGCTCAGGACCGATCCCTTCGGCGCCGATGCACCGATCATGCCGGCGGAGTTCTCGGTCGCGGCCTACCGTTTCGGCCATGCCACGGTGCAGCCGACCTACGACATCAACGACCACAAGAAGGCGACGCAGCTCTTCGCCCTGCACGGCTTCGGGCCGCGCGGCCCGGAATGGGACATGGACATGAGCCTCTTCTTCGGCACCCAGGCGCAAAAGGCGCTGCCGGTCGGCCCCAAGATGGCCAAGACGCTTTTCGCCCTGCCCGACAACGTGGCCCACGGCGATGCCGACTGGAACGGCGTCACGATCGAGGAGGTGCACGCCAAGAAGCTGGGGCTGCGCAACATCCTGCGCGACCGCACGACGATCCAGCTGCCCTCGGGCCAGCAGGTCTCGCGCCACCTCGGCCTGCCGGAACTGCCCGCTCCGGCAGAACTGGCAAAGCGGCACATCACCAAGACGCCGCTGTGGTTCTACTGCCTGCAGGAAGCGCATGAGCGCGGCGACGGAAAGCTCACCGGCGTCGGCGGCACCATCGTCGCCTCGGTCTTTGCCCGGTTGCTCAAGCTCGACCGCGAAAGCGTCCTGCACCTGCACGGCTTCCGGCCGTGGGGCGGCTTCGGGCCCAAGTTCTCCTGCGCGGCGATGATGGAATACGTGGACGGCAACGCCCACGCCATCCATGGCGCGACGGAGCTTTATTGCGGCCCGGCCACCGAAAAGGTGGCCGAACCCGCCGAGTAAACCTGACGGCTCAGGGCTTCTTGCCCTCGGTCAGCATGGTCATCTCGGGGATCATGGTGCGGGTTTCGACACCCTCGAAGCCCGCCGCCTTCAGATCCTCCTCGAGCGTGGCCGAATCGAGCGACCGCGCCTCGGGGGTGAAGGCCGTGTGCTGAAGCTGCCAGAGCGCGGCAAGCTTCGGCCCGGTCCGGTCGGCGTTCACCACGAAGTCGTGGACAAGGATCTTACCGCCCGGGGCAAGGTGATCGTACGCCCGCTTCATCAGGTCCGCGTGGGTCTGGCCGGGAATGCCCGACAGCAGGTAGGACATCAGGATCAGGTCCTGGTCCTTGGGCCAGTCGGCCTCCAGCGCGTTGCCCTCGTGATAGCTGATGCGATACGACAGGCGCGCCTCGTCCACGTATTCGCGGCCCAGCGCCGCGACATTCGGGAACTCCACGATAGTGGCCTTCATCTCGGGCGCAGCCTTGGCCAGAGTGATGGCAAAGGCGCCCGTGCCACCACCCACGTCGAGCATGGTCTTCACGCCGTCGAGGTCCAGCGCCTTGGCAAGCTGCCGCGCGGGGCCAAGCGATCCCGCGTGCTGGCTTTCGGAATAAAGCCGCGCCTTGTCGGCATCGGCGAACCATTCCGCATAGGACCCGATGGCGTCGTCCGGCAGGTTGCCGGTCAGCGCATCCTCGATCTGGTCCAGCAGCGGGTACATCTGCTTGCCCACCTGCAGGCGCAGGTAGTCGCCGAAATCGTATTTCGCCCCCTTCACGAGGAAGGCCTCGGAGGCGGGCGCATTGCCGAAACGGCCGGCCTCGACCGTGACAAGGCCCATGCCCGCGAGTGCCGTCAGCAGTGTCTCGGCCCGGTCGGTGTCCAGATCGGTCTTCGCGGCCAGCTCGGAGGCGGTCATCGCCCCTTCGGACAGATGCGTGAAGACGCCCTGTTCGAGCGCTGCGAACAGCGCCTTGGAGCCCATGAAGGCAAACGCGATATCCGAAATCTGATCGGCCGTTGTTAGCGGAGCCATGCAAAACCCTTTCCCGTTACTTTCGCAGACGGGATACCGGCCCAGGCTCTCATTGGCCAGATGCGACGCCCGAATGTCGCGGAACGACATGGCAAGCGCCTATGGATCAGGCGAAAAGCTCGTGTGCGAGCTCCAGCGCCTCGATCAGGACGTCCACCTCGCCTTCGGTGTTGTACATCCCGAAGGACGCCCGGCAGGTCGCGCTGACGCCCAGGTGATCCATCAGCGGCCCCGCGCAGTGATGCCCCGCGCGCACCGCGACCCCCTTCTTGTCGAGGATGGTCGAGATGTCGTGCGCATGCGCCGCGCCGTTCAGCGTGAACGAAAAGATCGCGCCCTTGTCCGGCGTCGTGCCCTGCACGTTCAGCCAGTTGAGGCCCTCGAGCCGCGTGCGCGCGTAATCCCGCAGGCCCGCCTCATGCGCGGCGATGTTCTCCATCCCCACGCCCATCATGTACTCAAGCGCCACGCCCAGTCCGATCTGCTGCACGATGCCCGGCGTGCCCGCCTCGAACTTCATCGGCGGCTCGGCCCAGGTGATCTCGTCCTTGTGGACCTCGCGGATCATGTCGCCGCCGCCCATGAAGGGCCGCATCTCGGCCTGCCGTTCCCCGGCAATGTAGATCGCGCCCGAGGCCGAGGGTCCGTAAAGCTTGTGGCCGGTGATGGCATAGAAATCGCAGCCGATGTCGGCGACATCCACCGGCATGTGCACGGCCGCCTGGCTGCCGTCGACCAGCACCGGCACGCCGCGCGCCTTAGCGCCCGCGCAGATCGCCTTCACGTCCACGACCGTGCCCAGCACGTTGGACATATGCGTGACGGCCACCAGCTTCGTCTTCGGCCCGATGGCGTCGATGACCGCCTGCGGGTCGAGCGCGCCTTCGGCGTCCACGTCCACCCACTTGATCACAACACCCATGCGCTCACGCAGGAAATGCCAGGGCACGATGTTGGCGTGATGCTCCATCACGCTCAGCACGATCTCGTCGCCCGCTTCCATGTGCGGCATCGCCCAGCCGTAGGCCACGAGGTTGATGCCCTCGGTGGTGCCGGTGGTATAGACGATCTCTTCCTCGTGCTTGGCGCCAAGAAATCGCTGCACGATCCCGCGCGTCGCCTCGTACTTGTCAGTCGAGAGGTTCGACAGGTAGTGCAACCCGCGGTGCACGTTGGCGTAATCCTCGGCATAGCCGCGCGTGACCGCATCGATCACCACCTGCGGCTTCTGCGCGCTCGCCCCGTTGTCGAGATAGACCAGCGGCCTGCCGTTCACCTCGCGCGAAAGGATCGGGAAATCGCGGCGGATTTCTTGGACATCATACATTTGCGGTCATCCCTTGGGGGGAAAGCCCCACGAGTGAAAAGATCAGCGTCAGCCCGAGCGCCATGCCCACGACCGACAGCACCAGCATCAGCGCAGCCTTGCCCAGCGTCGGCGTCTCCTGCGCGACGTGCAGGAAGTTCACCAGGATCCAGATCCCCAGCGCCGAGGCCGCGATCATCACGAGCCCGCCCAGCGCCGGCATCAGCGGCACGATGGCCAGAAGCGCCACCTGCACGATCACGCGCAGCGCCTGCAGCCAGGTAACCAGCAACGTCACCTGCATCAGGCTCGCACGGCCGCCAAGGCCGCGGCCCGTCCAGTAAAGCGACAGGATCAGCGCGATCATCGACCCGCCCAGCAGCCCGGCAAAGGCCACCGGCGAGGACAGCAGCAGCGCCATGCCATCGGGCGGTGGCCCGCTCATGAGCTGCCCGAGCGAGAACACCAGCGTGTTCAGCACCAGAACCAGCGCAAGGCAGAGCCCCACCGCCTCGCGCGACAGCGGCAGCGCCAGCAACAGCCGCGCCACCTCGCGCGGCGCGGTCACGCTCTGCGCGGCGAGGCTCGTGAATCCCTGCAGGGTGATCATGCCGGTTTCTCCTCAGCCGCGGCACGCAGTCCCGATACCCAGAACCACAGGAACGCCACGCACCACAAGACCCCGACGATGTCGCGCGCTGGCCCGGGCCCGACAAAGCCGCCGGTCAGCCCATGCAGAAGCGCCAATGGCGTCGAAGCCAGCAGCGCCCAGAACAGCGCCAGCCGCGCCGGATAGGCGCCGACCGGCCGCCCCAGCGCCCGCATGACCAGCTGCCCCACGAAGGCCAGCCCGTAGAGGATCAGCGGCAGGATGAAGACGACGCCCAGCAGGGTGCCGCCCAGTTCCATCTGCAGATCCGTGTTCTGAAGATACGACTCGCGCGCCAGCACTGGCCAGCGCGCGACGAACATCAGCACGCAGCCCGCCATGAGGAAGGCCAGCGCGCGGTCCTCCCGCGTGCCGCCCTCCAGCCGCCGCCGCATGACGGCGCCCGGCCCCCGGTAGGTGGCCACGATGTCGCTGCTGACGGACATCAGTCGCGGCGGCGGGCCAGCCAGGCCTCGACACGCGCGTTGATCTCCTCCTGCAGCGCCTCGTCCTCGACCTCCAGCACCGCTTCCGCGATGAAGGCGATGGTCATCAGGTCCTCGGCCAAGCCGCGCGGCACGCCGCGGGCCCGCAGGTAGAACAGGCTGTCCTCGTCGATCGCGCCACTGGTGGAGCCGTGCGAACAGGCCACGTCGTCGGCATAGATCTCAAGCTCCGGCTTGGCGAGGAACTGGCTGTCGTCGTCCAGCAGCAGTGACTGCGAGATCTGGTAGCCGTCCGTTTGCTGCGCGCCGGGCTTCACCAGGATCTTGCCCTGGAACACGCCCACGGCGCCGTTGCGCAGAACCTTCTTGAAGACCTGACGGCTTTCGCAGTTCACGGCGTCATGGGTGATGAAGACCGTGTCGTCGTGGTGGAAATCACCATCGCCAAGGCAGGCGCCCGCCACGTGGCCCACGGCATCGTCGCCAGTGAACTCGATCACGCACTCGTTGCGGGTCAGCACGCCGTTAACGGTCAGGGTGAAGGTCTTGAAGACCGATTCCTTGCCCAGCCGCGCGAAAATGTGCGTGGCCGCCCGGCGTTCGTGGTCGCGGCCCTGCGCCCGCACGTGGTGCAGCTTGCCGGTGTCCGCGATCTCGACTTCCATCACGTTGTTCAGCCGCGCCGCCGCCGGACCGTTCTCGAGGATCGTCGCCTCCGCACCCGCGTCGACCTTCACAACGTGGTGCAGCACCGCGTCCGAGGTCTCGGACTCGTGGCGGTAGATCACGCTGATCGGCTTGCTGGGCTTGCCGTGCACGTGGATCAGCAGGCCGTCCGTGGCAAAGGCAGTGTTCAGCGCCGCGAGCGACCGCTCAACCGGGTCCTGACCGCGCGCCTCAAGCACACCGAAGATGTCCTTGGCCCAGTGGATGTCCTGGCTCTCGGCCAGACGGTCGATGCTCACGCCCTCCAGCGACAGGTCGTCCGAGGCCTCAGCGTCGAACACGCCGTCCACGAAGACGATCTTCAGCCGGTCGAAGGCGTCGAAGATCGGCATCTCGTCCTCGGCCAGCACCGTGGCCGGCGTGACCTCCGCCTCGACCAGCTTGGCCGGACGGGTGAACTTCCAGTATTCGTCACGCGCGTGGGGCAGGCCCATGGCGGTCAGACGCGACAGCGCGTCCTTGCGCGCCGCCTCGCTCCAGCCGCCCTCGGGCAGCGTCAGGCCGGCGATCCGGGCTTCCAGCGCGTCGATCTTGGGCTGGGGCAGCGCCATCAGGCCACCTCCTCTTTCAGGTGCTCGTAACCGTTCTTCTCGACTTCAAGCGCCAGCTCGGGGCCGCCGGTCTTGATGATGCGGCCGTTGGACATGATGTGCACGACATCCGGCTGGATGTGGTCGAGAAGCCGCTGGTAGTGCGTGATGACAAGGAACCCGCGGCCCTCATCGCGCAGCGCGTTCACGCCGTCGGCCACCAGCCGCATCGCGTCCACGTCGAGGCCCGAGTCGGTTTCGTCGAGGATGCACATCTTGGGCTCCAGCATGGCCATCTGCAGGATCTCGTTGCGCTTCTTCTCACCGCCCGAGAAGCCCACGTTCACGGGGCGCTTCAGCATGTCGGCGTCGATCTTCAGATCCTTCGCCTTCTCGCGGACCAGCTTGAGGAAGTCGGTCGAGCTCATCTCTTCCTGGCCGCGCGCCTTGCGCTGCGAGTTCACCGCCGTGCGCATGAAGGTCATGTTGCCGACACCGGGGATCTCCACCGGGTACTGGAACGCCAGGAACAGACCCGCCGCGGCGCGCTCTTCGGGCTCCATGTCGAGGATGTCCTCGCCTTCGAGCGTGGCGGTGCCGTCGGTCACCTCGTAGCCGTCGCGGCCCGACAGGACATAGGACAGGGTCGACTTGCCCGACCCGTTCGGCCCCATGATCGCGTGCACCTTGCCGGCCTCGACCGTCAGGTCCACACCCTTGAGGATCTGCTTGTCCTCTTCCTCGAGCTTCACTTGCAGGTTCTTGATCTCAAGCATTTTTCTACCTTCTCATTCCACGGTCACAGCGGTGCCGGAAGCCGAGACCATCAACATGGACCCTTCCTTGCCGATGACCTCATAATCCAGATCGACGCCGACCACGGCGTTGGCGCCGGCCTCCCGCGCCCGATCTTCCAATTCCCTTAGCGCGGTCTCGCGCGCTTCGTTCAGGCTCTTCTCGTAGCTGCCCGAGCGTCCGCCAAGCACGTCGGTGATGCCCGCGAAGAAATCACGGAACACGTTCGCGCCCAGGATCGCCTCGCCCACCACGATGCCGCGATAGCCCGTGATCCGCTTGCCCTCGATCGAAGGCGTGGTCGTCACGATCATCTCGGCCTTGTTCCAATAGCTCATCTGGTCCTCCAGACCGTCACCCGGCGATAACCGGGCTCACCCCCGAAAGATCAGCGCCGCGCCGACCGCGATGAAGGCAAAGCCCAAGAGCGTCGTCCAGCTCGGAGGCTCGCCCAGATACCAGGCCGAAAAGCCGGCAAAGACCGTCAGCGTGACGACCTCCTGGATCGTCTTGAGCTGCGCCGGCGAATAGACCGCCGCGCCGATCCGGTTGGCCGGCACCGCGAGCCAGTATTCGAAGAACGCGATGCCCCAGCTGATGACCACGACGGCCACCAGCGGCGCTGTGGGAAACTTCAGATGCCCGTACCACGCGAAGGTCATGAAGACGTTCGACGCGCAGAGCATCAGAACCGGCAGAGCGGCCTGTATCGCGGGCGACATCGCGCACTAGCCCACCGAACCTTCGAGCGAGATCGCCACAAGCTGCTGCGCTTCCATGGCGAATTCCATCGGCAGCGCCTGAAGCACCTCCCGGCAGAACCCGTTCACGACAAGCGCCACGGCCTCTTCCTCGTCCATGCCGCGCTGGCGGCAGTAGAACAGCTGGTCGTCGTCCACCTTCGAGGTCGTCGCCTCGTGCTCCACCCGGCTCGAGTTGTTCTTGACCTCGATGTAGGGAACCGTGTGGGCGCCGCACTTGTCGCCGATCAGAAGGCTGTCGCACTGGGTGTAGTTGCGCGAATTCTTCGCCTTCGGGTGCATCGACACCAGCCCGCGGTAGGTGTTCTGCGCCTGCCCCGCCGAGATGCCCTTGGACACGATCCGGCTCTTGGTGTTCTTGCCAAGGTGGATCATCTTCGTGCCGGTGTCGGCCTGCTGCCAGTTGTTGGTGATCGCGATCGAATAGAACTCGCCCTGGCTGTCGTCACCGCGCAGGATGCAGGACGGGTACTTCCAGGTCACCGAAGACCCGGTCTCGACCTGCGTCCACATCACCTTCGAGCGGTCGCCGCGGCAGTCCGCGCGCTTGGTCACGAAGTTGTAGATGCCGCCCTTGCCGTCCTCGTCACCGGGGAACCAGTTTTGCACGGTCGAATACTTCACCTCGGCATCTTCCTCGGCGATGATCTCGACGACCGCCGCATGCAGCTGCGCCTGGTCGCGCTGCGGCGCCGTGCAGCCCTCGAGGTAGCTCACGTAGCTGCCCTTGTCGGCGATGATCAGCGTCCGCTCGAACTGGCCGGTGTTCTCGGCGTTGATGCGGAAATAGGTCGACAGCTCCATCGGGCAGCGCACGCCCGGCGGCACGTAGACGAAGGACCCGTCCGAGAACACGGCCGAGTTCAGCGTCGCGTAGAAGTTGTCCGACTGCGGCACGACCGAGCCGAGGTACTTCTTCACCAGCTCGGGATGCTCGCGGATCGCCTCGGAGATCGAGCAGAAGATCACGCCCGCTTCCTTCAGCTCCTTCTGGAAGGTCGTGCCCACCGAGACGGAGTCGAAGACCGCGTCCACCGCCACGCGGCGGTCGCTGGTGGCCTCGCCCTGGCCGTCGGCCGGCGCGGACTGCTCGGCACCCTCGACACCCGCCAGGATCATCTGCTCCTTGAGCGGAATGCCCAGCTTCTCGTAGGTCTCGAGCAGCTTCGGGTCGACCTCGTCCAGCGACTTGGGCTTGGTCTCCATGCTCTTGGGGCGCGCGTAGTAATACTGCGCCTGAAAGTCGATCTGGGGATAGTCGACCATCGCCCAGGTCGGCTCCTTCTTCTCGAGCCAGCGCTCATAGGCCTTGAGCCGCCACTCGGTCATCCACTCCGGCTCATCGTTCTTGTCCGAGATCAGGCGCACGATATCGGCGGTCAGCCCCTTGGGGGCATAGTCCATGTCGATATCGGTCTCCCAGCCGTACTTGTACGTGCTGACCGCCTTAACCGCGTCCACGGTTTCCTTCTCGACGCCTTCTTTGACATTGTCCAATGCCGTCATCCGGTCTGCTCCCCTTGAAAGCTCACGCCGCACGGGCGCGGAATTTATGGTATTTCGCCAGCCACGCCTCGGCGAAGCGGCGGATGTCCTCTTCGGTCACGCCGGGGCCCAGGCTCACCCGGATCGCCCCCGATGCGGTGGCCGTGTCATGGCCCATGGCGCGCAGCACCCGGCTCTCGCGGACCTTGCCGCTGGAACAGGCGCTGCCCGCGCTCACCGCGAAGCCGGCCAGGTCCATCTGCATGACCTGCGTCTCGCCCTTCCAGCCGGGCACGGCGAAAGAACTGGTATTGGGCAGGCGGCGCGTTTCCTTCCCCATGAAGATAATGTCTGGTGCGCCCGCCTCAATGGCACTTTCTAGAAGATTTCTAAGGTCGGCCACCCGATCCCAGACCCCCTCGGCCAGATCGCGCGCCGCGGCCTCCGCCGCGGCACCGAATCCCGCGATGCCAAGAAGGTTCTCGGTGCCGCTGCGCCGGCCCATCTCCTGCCCGCCGCCGCGGATCTGCGCGGCGAGATCCGTGCCGCGCTTCATCACCAGCGCGCCGACGCCCTTGGGCCCGCCCAGCTTGTGGGCCGACACCAGCGCCATCTCCGCGCCCAGCCAGTTGAAGGCCACCGGCAGCTTGCCGAAGGCCTGCGTGGCATCGGTCACCGCCAGCCCCTGCGGCAGATCCTGCACCACCCCGGTCTCGGAATTGGCCAGCTGCAGCGCGCTTGCGCCCGGATCCTCCACAGTGACCCGCCCCGAGGCGTCCACCGGCAGCACCGGATCGCACCAGGCGGCGACAGCATCGTGTTCGATATCGGCGGATTTCAGCGCGCGCCCGGCGCAGGCCAGCGCCGCCGCCTCGGTCGCGCCCGAGGTAAAGACCACGTCCGCCCCGTCGGCGCCAAAGGCCTCGGCCACCTGCGCGCGCGCCTTTTCCACCAGCGCCTTGGCCGCGCGCCCCTCGGCATGCACCGAGGAGGGGTTCCCCACGAGTTCCATGGCCGCCACCATGGCCTCGCGCGCCTCGACCCGCAGCGGTGCGGTGGCGTTCCAGTCAAGATAGACCCGGCTCACGACAGCCTCCCGCCTACAGGCTTCTTCTCGCCCCAAATACCTCGGGGGAGTCGCGGCCCCGCCGCGACGGGGGCAGCGCCCCCAACCCGCGCCGCCAGGCGCGCAATCCTATGACGGTCAGGACAGGGCATTGGCCTCCTGCGCTTCGTCTTCCTCGTCGACCACGGCAAAAAGCGCCGGCACCGCCGGACAGGGCGCCAGCGTGCGCTCCACCACGTCCGACAGCCTTGCGGTGTGCAGGAACACGTAGACCTGCGCCGACAGGCTCTGCCACAGCCGGTTCGAGAGCGACTGCGCCTTGCTGCCGGATGCCCCGCCCGAGGCGCCCGCGCCCTTGTGCATGGCGTCCACCGTCTCGTCGACGGCGCCCAGAATGTCGACAACCCGGATCTCGGTCGCGGGCTTGGACAGACGGTAGCCGCCGCCCGGACCACGCACCGAATCCACCAGCCCCCCGCGGCGCAGCTTCACGAAAAGCTGCTCGAGGTAGGGCAGCGAGATATCCTGCCGCTTCGCGATGTCGGACAGGCTCACAAGCCCGCCGTCCGGCTGCAGCGCGATATCCACCAGCGCCACCATCGCGTACCGTCCCTTCGTGCTCAGCTTCACGTCCCGGCCTCCTTCGGGCAATTGACCTCGACCGGCGCATCCCCTATCTGCGTCAAGTCGATCCCGGCGGCGCATCCACCGGGTTTAGAACTGTTCTAAGGTGGCCGAGCGAATTCGTCAAGAATATCGCCGCACATAAGAAGGAGCCCGGAACGCCCCATGCCCGAGGTCATCTTCCCCGGACCCGAAGGCCGGCTCGAAGGCCGTTACCACCCTCAGAAGGATCGTGACGCCCCGATCGCCATCGTGCTTCATCCACACCCGCAGTTTGGCGGAACGATGAACAACAAGGTCGTCTACAATCTGCACTACGCCTTCTACAACATGGGCTTCACGGTCCTGCGGTTCAATTTCCGCGGCGTGGGCCGCAGCCAGGGCGAGTACGACCAGGGTGTCGGCGAACTCTCCGACGCCGCCTCCGCGCTCGACTACCTGCAGTCCATGAACCAGAACTCCAAGCACTGCTGGGTCGCCGGCTTCAGCTTCGGGGCCTGGATCGGCATGCAGCTTCTCATGCGCCGCCCCGAGATCACGGGCTTCGTCTCGGTCTCGCCGCCGGCCAACATGTACGACTTCTCCTTCCTCGCCCCCTGCCCCAGCTCGGGCCTGATCATCAACGGCACCGGCGACCGGGTCGCGGCGCCGCAGGACACCCGCACGCTGGTCGGCAAGCTCGGCGAACAGAAGGGCATCACCGTCACCCACGAGGAAGTCGAAGGCGCCGACCACTTCTTCCAGGAGCCCTACATGGAGCCGATGCTCGGCACCGTTTCGGGCTACGTGAAGCGCCGCTTGACCGAGTCCACGCGCTGAAACACCCTCCCGCCGGCCCTGTCTCGGGCGCCGGCGGGAGCCCCCCCTCACCGGGGACATTCCTGACAAATCCTTAATTCGTCTCTGTAAGCCCTTGATATTTCTAGGACGCAAGACTGTCCCGACCCGGGACATCCGCGTGACACCCGGCCGACACGCGCGCATCCACCGCTTGCCTTGGCCCCCAAAGGGCGCCAGAACCGCCCCATGGACAGCGCCTCCCACACCCCCCGCCTCGACGCCCAGATGGCCTTCCTCGCCGAGGCCGACCGCCTCAAGGCCGTCACCCGCGCCACCCGCGTGACCGGCAACCGTTTCGAGAATTCCGCCGAGCACAGCTGGCACGTCGCCCTCTACGCCCTCACCCTCGCCGAGCACGCCCCCGAGGGCTGCGACACGACCCGCGTGATCCAGATGCTCCTGCTGCACGACCTCGTCGAGATTGACGCAGGCGACAATCCCATCTTCGGCGACCACGATGCCAAGGCCATGGAAGCCGCCGAGGCCGCCGCCGCCGACCGTCTCTTCGGCCTGCTGCCGCCCGACCAGGCCGCAAGCTTTCGCGCCCTCTGGGACGAGTTCGAGGCCAACGCGACCCCCGAGGCCCGCTTCGCCAAGTCCCTCGACCGCTTCGCGCCCCCGGTGCTCAACATGGCCGCGGGCGGTGGATCCTGGTCGGACTATTCCGTGGAATGGGACACATTCGAGACCCGCGTCGCGCCGAAGATCGCCTCCGGCGCGCCCGGTCTCTGGCAGTGGCTGCGCCCCCGCGCGCGGGCCGTTTTCGACCGGCTCGCGGGGCGCGCCTGAGCGGCGCCGGTCAGGCCGGCACGCCCTCTTTCATCTCGTTGAGCACGTGGCCATAGCCGCCGTCCTCCACAAAACGCCGTTCCGGCCCCGATGTCTCGCGCCCGAGCGCGGCGTTGCGGAAGGGAAAGCGCCCGAAGCGGCGGATGATCTCGCGATGCACCCGCGCATGCAGGAGATTGTCCTCCCCCTCGGCGCCCAGCCGCTCCTTCATAAGCCGCACGCAGCGGTCCTGGTCGCAGGCATTCTCCGAATGCATCAGCGGCAGGTAGAAGAACTGGCGCGCGGGCGGATCGATCTTCATGTCCCAGCCGCGGTGGATCGACTGCTTCGACGCTGCCATGGCGACCGCGTCCGATGAAAACGCCTTCGCCTCGCCCCGGAACATGTTTCGGGGAAACTGGTCCGCGAGGATGATGTAGGCCAGTGCCCCGCTCGGATAGGTCAGCCAGAGCGCGTAGCGCCCCTGCATCAGCCCCTCCCAAGTGCCGAGAAACCGTGCCCGGATCTCCTCGTCGACCTCGTCGTCCTGTCGGTACCAGCCCTCGGGCCCCACCTCGTCCAGCCAGTATGCCAGAATCTTATCAGGCATCGACATGTCCGCCTCCTCTCTTTGCTCGCGCAAGACCTGCCTCTGGAAAAGAAGGCTAACGCGCTCTCGGCGGCGTAGACCAGTCACTATTTCCGTCAGTTTCCAACAGGCGGCAGGAAGATGCCGCGATGACGACGCCTGCCTCCTCTCGCGGCAGAACTGCCGTGAGGGAAGGCGGTATGCAGCCGGTCACCGCTCAGGCGGCGCGGTCGGTGGCCTCTGGGAGCTGGCTGTCCTTCGGCATCTGCGCGTCTTCCGCCTCGGGCTCCGCGGCCTCGTCTTCGGCCTCTGCCTCGGCGGCGGCTTCGGCGGCATAGCCCTGCGCTGCTTCGACCACCACGGGCGTGCCCTGCATGGCAAGCGGCGTGTAGACGCCGGTATCGCCCGCCGCAGGCGCCGCGCGCCGCGTCATGCGGTAGAGGCCATAGAGCGTCATCAGACCCAGCAGCGCCGCGATCAGCAGGAAGTATCCCGGCGGCCCCACCACCTGCAGCACCCAGCCGATGGCCAGCGGCCCCGACACGGCGCCCACGCCGTTCACGAAGAGCAGCCCCGCCGAGGCGCTGGCCATGTCCTCGTGATCGAGGAAGTCGTTGGTATAGGCGATCAGCAGGGAATAGAGCGGATTGGTCGCCCCGCCGACCACAAAGGCCGAGGCCACCAAGATCACGAAGACGCTGCCTAGTAGTGCCGCCACCACGGCCGCGCCCGCCCCCATGGCGGCCACGGCGGTGATCAGCAGGCGCCGGTCCATCCGGTCCGACAGCCAGCCCAGCGGATACTGCAGCACCAGCGCACCCACGTAGAAGGCCGCGACAAAGATCGAGATCTGCGCCAGCTTGAGGCCAGCCGCGGTCGCATAGACCGCCGCCATGCCGAACTGCGCCGAGATCACGCCGCCCAGCAGGAACATGCCCACGATCCCCAGCGGCGAGGTCTTGTAGAGCTCGCGCAGGTTCATGGGCTTGGTGGAATCAAAGGCCGGGGTGGGTGAGATCGATAGGAGAATCGGCGCAAAGGCCACCGAGACCAGCACCGAGGGAATCACGAAGAGCAGGAAGCCGCTGGCATCCGGAATCACCAGCAGTGCCTGCGCGGCGATGATGCCCGCCATCTGCACGATCATGTAGGCCGACAGCGCCTTGCCCCGCGTCGCGTTGTTGGCCGAATTGTTCAGCCAGCTTTCCGCCGTCACGTAGACGCCGCAGAAACAGAAGCCGAGGATCACGCGCATCAGCGTCCAGGCGATCGGATCCTGCATGGCAGGGAACAGGATCAGCATGGCCGAGATGAGCGAACCGAGCGCGGCAAAGACCCGCACGTGCCCGACCCTGCGGATCATGTCGGGCGTCATGCGCGATGCGAACAGGAAGCCGGCGAAATAGCCGGACATGACCATCGACATCTCGAAGGCGGAAAAGCCCGCAGCGGTGCCGCGCACACCCAGAAGCGTGCCCTGAAGGCCATTGCCCACCATGAGAAGGGCCATGCCCAGAAGCAGGGCCCAGGAATGTCTCAGTACGTCCAGCATCAGTCCCCCGGTCTCTGCCCGCGCTCCACGCCGGGCTAACCGTCATCCATTACAACTGCGCGACGAAAAACGGCTTTTCGGGCCCTTTGGATGTCGCGCCCCGCACAACGCGCCGCCCGTCGGGCGAAGTTCCGGGATCACTCCGGTATTAACAAAGACGCGTCACCGTAAGAGAAAAAGCGGTACCCTTCCGCTACGGCATGCTCGTAAATCCGCCGAATCCGTTCCGGGCCCATAAGCGCCGAGACCAGCATCAGCAGCGTGGACTTCGGCAGGTGGAAATTCGTCATCAGCGCATCGGTCACGCGGAAGCGGTACCCGGGATAAATGAAGATCTCGGTAACGCCGGAAAAGGGCGCGATCTCGCCGCCCTCGGCGGCGGTCTCGATCAGCCGAAGCGCCGTGGTGCCGACCGGGATTACCCGCCCGCCCGCGGCCTTCGTCGCGGCGATCTCCTGCGCGGCGCGCGCGCTCACCTCGCCCCATTCGCCGTGCATCCGGTGCTGGGTCACGTCGTCGACCTTCACCGGCAGGAAGGTGCCCGCGCCCACGTGAAGGGTGACATGCGTGAACTGAACGCCCCTGGCTTCAAGCGCCGCCAGCAGCGCCTCGTCGAAATGAAGCGAGGCCGTCGGCGCCGCCACGGCGCCGGAATTCTTGGCCCAGACGGTCTGGTAATCCTCGCGGTCCTTCTCGTCCGCGGCGCGCAGAGCGGCGATATAGGGCGGCAGCGGCATCGCGCCCGCCGCCTCCAGCGCCGCGTCGAAATCCTCGCCCGAAAGGTTGAAGCGCAGCCGCGCCTGCCCGTCTTCGCGGCCCTCGACCACGGCACTCAGGGCACCGGAAAAGCGGATCTCTTCGCCGTCCTTCACCCGTTTCAGCGGCTTCAGAAGCGCCGCCCAGGTCCCGTCGGCTTGAGGCTCCAGCAGCGTCGCCTCGATCCGGGCCTCACTCTCGCCCCGCCGCCGCGTCCCGCTCAGCCGCGCCGGGATCACCCGCGTGTCGTTCAGCACCAGCCGGTCGCCCGGACGCAGCCAGTCGGTCAGATCCGTCACCACCCCGTCGGTGATCGCATCGCCCTGCGCCACCAGCAGCCGGGCCGAGGAGCGCGGGCTTGCCGGACGCGTGGCAATGCGCCCCTCGGGGAGGTGAAAATCGAAATCGCTGAGCTTCATGGGTCGTCCTTCCGCCGTTACTGCGACACCTCGGGTCGCGGCCGGCGGAAAATGTCACGGAAGATCCCCGGTGTCAGGGCCGAAAGCGGGTTCACCGAAACCTGCGGTCCCGAGAAGGGCCCGCGCAGATTGAAGTTGAAACCGATCAGCCCCTCGCCCCGGCGCGAGACAAGCTGACCGATGCCGTTGAGGATGTAGATCGGCGACAGCACGCCCTGAAGGTCCACCCTTTGCTGCGCGAGATTGATGTACCCGTCGAGAGAAACCCCCATCGACGGACCCACCGCCGTCCCCTCCTGCAGAACGATCTGCTGCGGGCTCAGCCGGAACCGCGCATCCACATCGGAAAAGAAGATCCCCGGGCCGTTCAGCTGATCGAGGATGCCCACAAGGCTGATCGCGTCCAATAGGGCCGCGACCGCCGACATGCCCCGCAGCCGCGTCTGCCGGATGGCAAGCTGCCCGTCATAGATGCCCTGCACCCCCGGCACCGGCACAAGCCACAGCTCCAGCGGGCCGTTTTCCAGCCGGAAGGGCAATCCCGCGCCATCGACCGCGTCGCCCGCATCCTCGGCATAGACCCGAAGCGCCGTGCCCCCCGGCGCGGCCGAGGTTTCGCCCACGATCTCCTCCTCGCCGCCAAGCACGCCCTCGAAGTTGCCGACCAGCGCCGAGCCGAGCGAGAAGCGCCCGCGCATGTCCTCGACCCAGATCCGGTCGGTGACCTCCAGCCGGTCCAGCGCCAGCGTCAGCGGCACCGGCGATCCGCCGCCCCCTGCGCCGCCGCTGCCGTCCGGCAGGCCGCGTATATCCACGCGACCGCCCGAAAGCTCGATCGCCGGGATCTGCCCCGGCCCGCGTGCGGTCAGCACACCCTCGACATCCAGCCAGTTGCCGAGCGTCAGCCGGTCCAGTCGCAGCGCGCCGAAACCGCCGCTTCCGTTCAGGCTCAACCCGCCCTCCGCCGAGAGCCCCGCGCCCGAAAGCGAAAGCCCGTCGATCCGCACGGGCGAGCTCAGCCGCCCGGCGATCTCGAAGCGCCCGCTCTGGCCCTGCGTCAGGCGCCATCCCAGCGGCGCGATCTCGACCCCCAGCCCGTCAAGCGTGCTGGTCAGCCGGAAGTCCGGCGGCCCGCTCTCGCGGAAATCCAAAGCCAGATCACCCGTGCCGCGCCCGCTCAGCATGTCCGGCGGCAGGGGTATGCCGAAATCGGCCAGCGCGCCGGGGCTCAGCTCCACCTGCGCGCGCACCGCGCCGGGCGCGCCGCCGCGGATCGGCTGCGTCCAGCGCCCCGTCGCCGGCAGACCGGACAATTCAACGCCGCCCTCCACCTCGACCCGATCACTGTCCAGACGCAGCGCCAGCCGGTCCGCCGTGAGAGTCTTGCCGGGCACGAGGCTGTCGCTTTCCACATCCCGCAACACTCCCTCGAAATCCATCACGACCTCGTCGCGCGGGATATTGCGCATCAGCGGCAGGCTCAGGGTCCCGGCCAGTTCCACCTGCCCCGTGGCAAGCCCCGGGTCGCGCCCCGTCCGCGACAGTACCCGCCATGCGGGATTGTCGATATAGGCCAGCGCGGCCTCGGCGCTGCCCTCGGCCACGAGGTCCAGTTTGCCGGTCATAGGGTCCTGCCCCAGACGGTCGATGGTAAAGCGCGACCCGGCCAGCGACAGCACCCTGCCCCGACCGGGATCCGCCTCGCCCTCCTGCAGCCAGACGCCCAGTCGGCTGTCGTGGATGGCGATCCGCCCCTTGCCCCCGGTGATATCCGCCAGATCAGGGCTGTAGCGCAGCCGCAGCCCCTCGAACTCCGCGTCGAGGTGGATGTCCGGCTCCTCCCCCGCGGTACTGCGCAGGGCGAAGGCCACGTCGGTCAATTGCCCCTCCAGCAAGTTGTCGCGCACCCAGTTGCGCAGCTGTCGACGGAACGCCCGAGGCCACCAGGTCAGAACCTCCTGCGGCGTGGTCTGCGCGAGCTGCGCGTCCACGCCAAGCGCCCAGCCCGAGGGCTCGGCCGAGAACCGCCCCGAAAGCCGCACCGGCAGCGCCGGGTCGGTGACGTGCAGTTCCCCCAGCCTGACGCGGAAGGGGTCGAGCGCCAGCTTGAAGGCCACATCCGCGCCCTCCAACGTCACCGCCCGCTCCAGCGCCGCGCCCTCGGCGAGCGCCACGCGCGAGACACGCATCTGCGCCTCGATCGCATCGGGCCAGCCGTCCTCGATCCCCGCCAGCACCGCATCGCCGCTGGCGCTCACCTCGCCCAGCGGCGAGCGCACCGCGATCTCGTCGAAGCGCAACACCCCCTCGTCCGGGTCGTAGGTCAGGTAGGTCCGGGCCGAGTCGAAGGGCAGTGCACGGGTGTTCAGCGTGGGCTGCAGCGCGCCTTCACCGATCTGCAGCGTCGCGTTCAGCGTGCCCAGTGTGCCGTTCTCGCGCATGCGGGTGCGCAGCGCCCCCGAGATCGGCGCCCGCAGGGCGTTGAGCCAGGCCAGCGCCGGGCTCTGGGTGGCGATGTCCTGCGCCGGCAGGTCGTGCAAGGTGACGCCGAAACTGACGGCCCGGCTGCCAATGGCGCTTTCGGCGTTGACCTCAAGCCGCGCCGCCTGCGCCCCGCTGCCCACCACCGAGATGTTGCCCGCAAGCCGAAGCTGGCCGTCTTCGCGCGTCAGCCGCATCAGCCCGCCATCGGCCGTCCAGCCTCGCCGCGCACGCGCGTCCTCGTAGCGCACGGTGACACCCTCGACCGTGATCGCCCGCAGCTCGGCCAGCCGCGGGTCCGACAGGGCCATGTCGATCTGCGCCAGCACCTCGCCCACCGCGGGCATCTGCCGGTCATCCTCGAACCCGCCGCCAAGCGCCATGCGCAGCGTCCCGTCCGTCGTCCGCTCCATCCGCATCATGGCGCCCGCGGCCCGTGCGCTTTGCAGAACCGGCTGCCCGCGCAGCGCCGCCAGCGGCGACAGCCCCGCCTCGAGCACGGCAAGCTCGGCCACCGTCACGCCCTGATCGTCGCGCAATTCCACGTTGCCCAGCCGCACCCGCAGCGGCGCGCCCGGCCGCGCGATCAGCGACAGCTCCCCGAAATCGAGATCCAGCCCCGGCGCCAACTGAGCCGCGCGCTCGGCCACGCGCTCGCGCACCCAGTCCGGCGCGTGCAGCGGCCGACCGCTCAGCCCGAAAACACCGCCGACCAGAAGGACCAGCAACAGGCAGAGAGGCACGGCCCACCACAGGTGCCGCCGCCGGCGCCGACGCGCGCCCGCCACTGCCCCCGTTTCAGCGTCCTTCATCGTTCACTGGATCGCCGCTCCCGTCGCGCTACACTCCACCCGTCCGGGCGCGATAGCGTCCAGTTTACCATTATTCCCAAGGAGTGTTCCATGTCCGAGATGGCCCCCGATTTCACCCTGCCCTCCACCGGTGGTGACGATGTCACGCTGTCCGCGCAGCGCGGGCACCCGGTCGTCCTTTTCTTCTACCCCCGCGACGACACATCCGGCTGCACCAAGGAGAACGAGGCATTCACCGCGCTTCAGCAGGAGTTCATCGACGCGAACTGCAACGTCTATGGCATTTCCAAGGACAGCATCGAAAGCCATCACAAGTTCATGGACAAGAAATCGCTCACCGTGCCGCTTCTTTCCGACGAGAACGCCGACGTCTGCGAAAAGTACGATGTCTGGAAAGAGAAGAACATGTACGGCATCGAACGCTCCACCTTCCTGATCGACGCCGAGGGCCGCATCGCCCGCGAATGGCGCAAGGTAAAGGTCCCCGGCCACGCCGAGGAAGTGCTCGAGGCCGTCCGCGCCCTCTGAGCAGGGCACATCAACGACCAGAAACGCACCAAGTCCCCTCTCCCCCCGGGGGAGAGGGATAGGGTGAGGGGTTCGGAGCGCCCGGAATGGCGCGCCCCAGCAGTCACCCGCGCAACACGTCCCCTCCCCCTGCCAGGGGGAGGGCTAGGGAGGGGGCGATCACCGCGCCCACAACCTCGGCTCGGCCAGCTCCACCGAGTTATGACCCGGATCGCGGACGTAGATCGACCGCGCGCCGTTGGGCCAGGTGAAATCGGCCTCGATCTCCACACCCGCTGCCTCGAGCCGCCGACGCCAGTCGTCGAGCGCCTCGCCCGGCATGGCCAGGCACACGTGCCCCTCGCCCCGGCTCCCGTGCGGCGGCACCGGCATGTCCGGGTTGCCCGGCGGCTTGACCGTCTCGTCGGGGTTGAACACCAGCAGAACGCCCGGCCCCACGCGAAAGAACACGTGACGGTCGCCGACGCGAGAGATCTTCTCCAACGCCAGCACCCCTCCATAGAAGGCCTCTGCAGCGTCGAGGTTGCTTGCATAGACGGCCGCTTCAAGCACGCCGGGCGACGGGGCCGCCTCGGGAAGATCATCCGATGTCATGACCGGAACCTTAGCAGCCGGCGCGCGAATGCCCAATAGCCCTGTGGACAACACGTCGCAGCACCCCGTCTGCCCTGTCACGAAGCAGTTACGTTTTTTGGATACCCCTGCGCAGGAACACTGCATCTTGCGGGGCTTGCCAGAAGCTTAACGCGAGATATAGTGATCCAAGGTTGGGGCGGACCCCGCCCTGGCGCTTACGATCGAGCAGGCCGGGCGAAGGACGACTCTCCAATGGACGGCGATTTCAGGACGACTTTCGTGCGCGAGCCGGGCGCACTGAAACAACACCCCGCGCTTGTGCTGAACGCGGACTACCGGCCACTTTCCTACTATCCGCTCAGTTTGTGGCCGTGGCAGGACGCGGTGAAGGCAGCCTTCCTCGACCGGGTCGACATCGTCGCCCACTACGACGAGGTGGTCAGAAGTCCCAGCATGACTCTCCAGATCCCCAGCGTCGTGGTCCTCAAGGATTTCGTCAAACCCCAGAAGCGCGTGGCCTTCACGCGCTTCAATCTTTTTCTGAGGGACGAATTCCGCTGCCAGTACTGTGGCACCAAGACCGAACTGACCTTCGACCATGTGATCCCCCGCGCCTCGGGCGGCATCACGAGCTGGGAAAACGTCGTGGCCGCCTGCGCGCGCTGCAACCTGCGCAAGGGCTCCAAAAGTCTGCGTCAGGCCGGCATGAGCCTGTTCAAGCCGCCGCGCCAGCCCTCGGCTTCCGAGCTTCTCAACATGGGGCGCAAGTTTCCGCCCAACCACCTGCACGACAGCTGGCTCGACTTCCTCTACTGGGACGCCGAGCTGGAGGCGTAGCCGCGCGCGACATTGCACCGCGCGGTCGTGGACGAGTGATCCGCCGATGGTTCCGGCATTTCAGCCAGGAGGTATAGATCCATGCGTTTCATTCCAGCCATTGCCCTCGGCCTGCTTCCGCTCGCCGCCATGGCCCAGACCGAAGCTCCCGACCCCGAACCGCCCGCCTCCGCCGAGGCCCGTCTGGGCGCCGGCAGCCCCGAGGCCGTCGCCGCGGCGCTGCAAGCGCTCGGCTACCGTGCCCTGCTGACGACCGACGATTACGGCGACCCCAAGATCGTCTCGGGGGCAAGCGGCGCCATGTTCGAGATCTGGTTCTACGGCTGCGAAGAGGCCGCAGACTGCAAGGACCTGCAGTTCTACGGCGGCTTCGAGACCGAGCGCGCCTTCACCGCCGAAGAAATGAACGACTGGAACCTCGATCAGCTCGTGGGCCAGGCCTACGTCGACGAGAACGGCCACCCGAGGATCAGCCTCGCCCTGCCCGGGGCCACCGACCTCACGCCCGCCGCCTTCGAGCGTATGGTCATGCGCTGGGACGCCGCCTTCGGCACCTTCGTCAATTTCGTCGAGTTCTGAGCCCGGAACGCGAAACGGGCGCCGCGGCTTTCGCCGGGCGCCCGTGAAATCTGCGGGACCTGCCCCGTATCAGCCGTTCGACGCTTCCGCCTCGGTCGAGGAAGAGCTTTCCTGCGCGCGCGGCGCCGACTGGCCCGAGGACTGACCGCCCGCGGGCTTCTTCGCGCCGCCCTTGCCGCCGGTCAGCGGATCGTCCTGACGCTGCACGGAGCCCTCGAAATGGGCACCGCTCTCGATAGCGATGGTCTTGTGGATGATGTCACCCTCGACACGCGCAGTCGCGGTCAGGCGCACCTTCAGGCCACGCACGCGGCCGACGATACGGCCGTTGATGACCACGTCGTCGGCGACGACTTCGCCCTTTATGGTCGCGGATTCGCCGATGGTCAGCAGGTGGGCGCGGATATCGCCCTCGACGGTACCCTCCACCTGGATGTCACCGGTGGTCTTCAGGTTACCGACCACATGCAGATCGTTCGACAGCACGGATGCGGGCGGCTTGGCCTTGGGTGCGGTCGGTTTGTACTCGGAACCAGAGCTGCTGGCACGCGGCATATCCGGGGCTGCGGGCTTCGCAGCCTCGTCCACCTTCGGGCCGGGCTCATTGATCTTGCTCTTAGAAAACATCGTTCGCAGCCTTGATATAGATCATGGGATTGACCGGTTCGCCGCCAACTCTGACCTCGTAGTGCAGGTGGGTGCCGGTGGACCGTCCTGTGTTCCCCATATCACCGATGCGATCCCCGCGCGAGACCCTTTGGCCTTTCTCCACGCGGATTTTAGACATGTGCGCATAGCGCGTCTCGATGCCGAACTCGTGCTGGATCTTCACCAGCCGGCCGTAGCCGGACATCCACCCGGCGTGGATGACAACGCCGTCGGCGGTCGAGTAGATCGGCGTGCCGTGCGGAGCCGCGAAATCGGTGCCCGCGTGCAGCCGGCCCCAGCGGCGGCCAAAGCCGCTGGTAAAGCGGAACGGGTCCTTCAGCGGTGTCGCGAAAGGCGCCTTCTGCGCAGCGATGCGGTAGAGGTTCAGCCGGTCCATCTGGTTGAGGATGCGGTTGGCGCGCATGGTCTCGTCGCTGGGTTCCTCGCTGCGGGTCGACAGGCTCAGCGGGGTCAGCGGACCGCCCTGTCCGGAATAGCCGCTGCGCACCTGGCTGATGATACGGTCGGGATCCATGCCGGCGGCTTCGAACATCTTGTCGAGCGGCTTGACCGAAACGGTCATCGCCTCTTCCAGCTGCCGGAAGATGCGATCGTTCTCGCTCTCCTTGTTACGCAGCTCCATGGCCATGCGATCGGCGCGCACCAGCGCGTCCTGGGCATCGGCCACCACCTGGTCACGCTCTTCGGCGGTCCGCGACAGGGCCTGCGTCAGCATCTCGAGCGTGGCGTCGCCCTCGCCGTTGCCGGCCGAGGCCACCTGAGTGCCGCCTTCGATCTGCTGCTGGAGGCTCGCCACGCGTTCGCTGGCGGCCTCGCGCTCTTTCATGGTCTTGCGCAGCGTCGCCTGGATCACGTCGATCCCGGTCTCGAGCTCGCGGCGCTTGGTTTCGGATTCGAGCAGTTCCGTCTGCATCGCCGAGATCTGCTGAAGCGCCGCGTTGAAGCGCTCCTGCGCCTGGGCCGCTTCGTGGGCCCGCGCATCGCGCTCGCCCGAGAGGGCGTTGAGCCGCTGCTGATATGTGGTCTGCTCGCGCTCGGCCTGTTCCCGGTAGTTGCCCGATCCGATGCTGTCCATCAGCAGGATCGCCGTTGCAACGATGGTCCAGGCCACGACGAGCCCGGCACCGGTGGCGGCGATGGCCTGGGTGCCTGGACGAAGCCGGATGAACCTTGTGTCTGTCTCGGATCTCAGAAAGAGACGACGTTCCGGAAAAAAGCCCTCTAGGAGCGCATGAAGTCTGATCGCGAGACGCGTTCTCACTTGGTCGTCCCTTTATCCCGTCTCAATACCTGGCACTCGGTTCCCCCGAACCCGGCGCCTTGAGAGAGGGGTTAGCCGCCACTTCACACATCCGCAACATTTTTGGCTGGATGGTTCCCCACGATGGGCGCACCCCCGCCGAAATGGCAAAAATCCGCCGAACCGAAAGGCTTTACCCGCGAGTCTGATCCACCAGCGGCCAGTAAAAATCAGGCGGCAAACCGGCCTCGGCACGCTTTTCCTCGTTGAAAGGCGGCTTCAGTGACCCTTTGAAATATCTTTTGACGAGGGTGTGGAACGCATCCTTGGGGTCCTCGTCATGGCGCCCGCACAGGAAATGGAACCACTTGGAGCCATAGGCCACGTGCCCCACCTCCTCGGCGTAGATGGTCTCCAGCGCCGCCACGGCGCTGGCAGCCTCCGCCTTGCGGAAGACCTCGATCATGCCCGGCGTTACGTCGAGCCCGCGCGCCTCCAGCACCATGGGCACGACTGCCAGCCGCCCCATGAAGTCCTCGACCGTCTCCTCGGCGGCACGCCACATGCCCGCATGCGCCGGCAGCGCGCCGTAGAAACTGCCCGCCTCTTCAAGGCAGTCGCACATCAGGTTGAAGTGCTTGCTCTCCTCGTCGGCGGCCTTGACCCAATCGTCGTAGAACCCCGGCGGCATGGTCACATGCGCAAAGCGCGGGATGATGTCCCAGTGCAGGTCCACGGCGTTGAGCTCGATATGCGCCACCGCGTGCAGCAACGCGATGCGCCCCTGCGGGCTGCCCGACCGGCGCCGCGGCACGTCCCGCGGGTCCAGCAGCTCGGGCTTTTCGGGTCGCGACGGGCGCAGCGGCGCCTCCGCCTGCCCCACCTCGGGCATCCCGCCCGCCTCGCGCGCGGCGAACCATTCGGCCGCATAGCGCCGCGACTTGGCGGTCTTCTCACGCCCGTCGGCGGTGGTCAGAACGTCCACCGCCATCTCGCTCAGCGTCATCGGCAAGGGATCAGAACCCGCACTTGTCGCGCAGGAAGGCCAGCGCCACCTGCAACCCGTCCGGCGCGATCCCGTGCGCCGTGCCCTTCATGATATGGGCATAGACCTCGCGGAAGCCCGCCTCCTGCAAGGCCTCGGCCGCCTGCGGCATCGACTCGGGCGGCACCACGTCGTCCTGATCGCCATGCACCAGCAGCACCGGCGGTTTCGACACCACCTCGTCGCTCAGCAGCTCCGGCTCCAGAAGCCGCCCCGAAAACCCGACGATGCCCGCAACCTCGTCCTCGCGCCGGGGCGCCACGTGCAGCGCCATCATGGTGCCCTGCGAAAAACCGACCAGCGCCACCTGCTCGGGCATCAGATCCTCGTCCACCATCAGCGCGTCGAGAAAGGCCTCGAGATCCGCCGCAGCCCGGACCATGCCGGACATGGCCTCTTCCTCCGAGGACCCGTCGATCCAGGGGATCGGGAACCACTGAAAGCCGAAGGGCGCTCCGGCGCAGGCCTCGGGCGCGTCGGGCGCCACGAAAAGCGTGTCGGGCAGATGCTCGCCCAGCGGGTCGGCCAGCCCCAGCAGGTCGGCCCCGTTCGCGCCGTAGCCGTGCAGGAACACGACACAGGACCGCTTGTCGCCCGAGACCGGCTCGCGCCGGCCGGTGTTCAGCACACGTGTCACAGGACACCCTCCCTCTGTTTCTCCACGTGGTAGTAGGCCCAGAGCGCCCGCGCCGCAACCGATCGCCAGGGCGACCAGGCCTCGGCCATGCCGCGCAGCGCGCGCTCCTTCGGCCGTTCGGGCAGGTCAAAAAGCAGCCGCGCGCCTTCCTGCAGGGCCAGGTCGCCGGGGGCAAAGACATCCGCCCGGCCGAGGCTGAACATGGCATAGATCTCGGCGGTCCAGACGCCGATGCCCTTCACCGCCACCAGCCGCCTGACGACCTCGCCGTCGGGCATCTCCCGCAGCGCGTCGAAGTCGATCCCCGCCTCGGCCAGCGCGCGGGCATAGCTCGCCTTCTGCCGCGACAACCCCAGCGCGCGCAGATCCTCTTCGCTGCGCGCCGCCACCGCCTCCGGCGTCACCGCGCCCGCCTCTTCGAGCCGCCCCCAGATCGCCCGGGCCGAGGCCACGCTCACCTGCTGGCTGACGATGGCCTGCAAGAGCTGCGCAAACCCCTCCGGCCGCCGCCGCAAGGGCAGCGGTCCCGCGACCTCAAGCGCATGGGCAAAGCGCGGCTCGGCCTCTGCCAGCCATACCGCGCCTTCCAGCACGCAGTCGTCCGTCTCGATGATCCGTCCGGTATCCATGACACCCGAGCTAAGCCCCCCGACGCGCCCCTGCAACACCGCGCTGCCTCGAAGCTTCGCTCCGGAGCCGCCCCTCGCCTTGTGCCCGGAAAGACGGGGCCTGGC
Organism: uncultured Rhodobacterales bacterium; assembly: GCA_964397775.1. Lineage (GTDB taxonomy): Bacteria > Pseudomonadota > Alphaproteobacteria > Rhodobacterales > Rhodobacteraceae > Allosediminivita. Next base: position 26,134 of record CAYNKL010000035.1, read on the forward strand.
GGCACGGTCAAGCGGAATTGCCGAGGGCCCCCGCAAGGGGAGACGGCCATTCCGCTTGAGCGGGACGGCAGGTCCTGTCAGGGCACGAACAAGGCGAGGGCCGGGGCCGGGGCGAAGCGGGCTTCGCTCTGGTGAGCCCTGAAGCCGGAAACACTGACCAGACAGGCGACGCCCCGACTCTATGCGTCACCTCCGCAATCCCCCTGAATAAGAGCGCGCGGAAGCGCCCCTTCGGACCTCCTCGGCCATAGGCCGCGACGCTTTCGCCCTTGCGCCGCCGCCGCCCGCTGCCTACCGATCCGCATATGACCGACATGACCGCCCCCTCCGACAGCCGCGCCAAGCGCAACGTGATCGTCCTCGTCCTCGCGCAGGCGCTGCTCGGGGCACAGATGCCGATGATCTTCACCATCGGCGGGTTGGCGGGCCAGTCGCTGGCGGGCAATCCCTGCTTCGCCACCCTGCCGATCTCGCTGATCGTGCTGGGCTCCATGCTCTCGGCCACGCCGCTGTCGTGGTTCATGCAGCGCTTCGGCCGCCGGGCGGGCTTCTTCGCGGGCGCCGCGGGCGGCGCGCTCGGCGGGGCGGTCGGCGCTTACGGGCTCTACATGGCCTCCTTTCCGATCTTCCTCGCGGGCTCCTTCCTGACCGGTCTCTACATGTCGGCGCAGGGCTTCTACCGCTTCGCCGCCGCCGACACCGCCTCCGAGGCCTTCCGCCCCAAGGCGATCTCCTACGTCATGGCCGGCGGCCTCGCTTCGGCCATCCTCGGCCCGCAGATCGTCAAGCTCACCGCCTCCGCCTATGTGATCCCCTTCCTCGGCACCTATGCCGCGGTGATCGCCATCAACCTCGTGGGCGCACTGCTTTTCCTCGTCCTCGACATCCCGAAGCCCCCCGTGCCTGAGGAAGACGCCCCCAAGGGCCGCACCCGGCGCGAGCTTCTGGCCACGCCGCGCATCGCCGTCGCGGTCATCTGCGCCATGGTCTCCTACGCGCTGATGAACCTCGTCATGACCTCCACACCGCTGGCGGTCGTGGGCTGCGGCTACGACACGAGCGACGCCGCCGACGTGGTCACCGGCCACGTGCTCGCCATGTTCGCGCCCTCCTTCTTCACCGGCCACCTCATCGCCCGCTTCGGGGTCGAGAAGATCGTGGCCCTCGGCCTCGTCATCCTCGCAGGCGCCGGCGCCGTGGCGCTCTCGGGGGTGCAGCTCGAACAGTTCTTTATCGCGCTCATCCTGCTGGGCCTCGGCTGGAACTTCGGCTTCATCGGCGCCACGACCATGCTCGCCGGTGCGCACGAGGCGCACGAGCGCGGCCGCATGCAGGGCCTCAACGATCTCATCGTCTTCGGCGGCGTGACGCTGGCCTCGCTCGCCTCGGGCGGTCTCATGAACTGCTCCGGCGGCTCACCCGAGGCCGGCTGGGCCGCGGTCAACCTCGCCATGGCGCCTTTCCTTGCGCTGGCGGGCGGCGCCCTCATCTGGCTGGTCCTGCGGCCCTCCGACGAGGACGGCAAGACCGCCTGAGACGAAAAAAGCGGCTGCCTCCTCATGGACGGCAGCCGCCTCTCAGCACCGGAGCCGTTCCGCGGATCAGCCCCGCGCGCCGCTCATTCCCCGCGCATGTCCGGGGGTCGCCGCACGAAGAAGCTCGCCCCGATCATCAGCAACGCCACCAGCCCGCCGGTCATGAACCCGGCCCGCGTGCCCGCCGCTGTGGCATGCACAAGATCCGCGCCCGCCGCCATCTCGGCCCCGATCCGCAGCGACATGACCGACACGAAAAGCGCGATGCCCGCGGCCCCTGCCACCTGCTGCACCGTGCCCAGCACCGCCGAGCCGTAGGAATAAAGCTCCGGCGGCAGCGACCCCAGCGAGGAGGTAAAAAGCGGCGTGAACAGCATGGCCAGCCCGATGCTCAGCAAGATATGGCAGACCAGCACGTGCCACACGGCCGTCTCCACCCCCAGCGTCGCCATCGACCACAGCCCCGCCGCCACGAAGACCGACCCCGGGATCACCAGCTTGCGCGCCCCCGCCCGGTCGAAGATCCGCCCCACCGTGGGCGCCATCAGCCCCATCAGCAGCCCGCCCGGCAGCAGCGCCAGCCCGGCGGCCAGCGGCGCCATGCCCAGCACGTTCTGCATGTAGATCGGCAGCAGGATGATCATCCCGAAGAGCGACATCATGCAGAACCCCATCATGATCACCGCCACGGTAAAGACCTTCACCTTGAAGGTCCGCAGGTCCAGCAGCGCACGGCCCGCGGGCGCCAGCCTCAGCTGCCGCAACACGAAGACCACCAGCACCGCGCCGCCCAGGACCAGCGGCAGCCAGGTGGGCACCGCGCCCCCCTCGCCATGCCCCTCGCCGATGGTCGACAGCCCGTAGACCAGCCCGCCGAAGCCCAGCGCCGACAGCGGCACCGAGATCAGGTCCAGCGGCGCCTTCTTGGGCTCGGTCACGTTCACAAGCCGCGCGTAGCCCAGCGCCAGCGCCGACAGCCCGATGGGCAGCACCAGCCAGAACATCCAGCGCCAGTCCAGCACATTGAGGATCACGCCCGAAATCGTCGGCCCGATGGCCGGCGCGACCGAGATCACGATCGAGATGTTGCCCATGGTGCGCCCGCGCCGCTCGGGCGGCACCAGCGTCATCACCGTGGTCATCAGCAGCGGCATCATGATCGCGGTCCCGCAGGCCTGCACGATCCGCCCTACGATCAGCATGCCCAGCCCCGGCGACAGCGCGCAGACCAGCGTGCCGAGGCTGAAGAGCCCCATCGCCGTCATGAAGACCTGCCGCGTGTGCAGCCGCTGCAGCAGGAATCCCGTGACCGGAATCACCACCGCCATGGTCAGCAGGAAGGCCGTCGTCAGCCACTGCGCCGCGTTGGCGGTCACGTCGAGATCCACCATCAGCCGCGGCAGCGCCACGCCCATGATCGTCTCGTTCAGGATCACCGTGAAGGCCGAAACCAGCAGAAGCACGATCACCAGCCGGTTGCGCGCCTCGAGGTCCTCGGGTGCGGCCATATCGGCGCTCTCGCCTGCGGGAACGGAGGTTTCGCTCATCGGATCAACTCTGGACGGTCAGTGGACTGGGGTGGGCCACAAACGTCCCACCGCCCCGCCCCCTTACGACCGCCCCACGCGCCGCGCAAGGCGAGGCCTCGCCAGAAGCCCCGCGACCGGCGCAAGGGCGCCGCACAGTCACGCGCCGTGCCCAGGAGGCGCCGCGCCCACCGCTTCTTCTTGGCCCAAATATCCCGGGGGAGTCGCGGCCCAGCCGCGACGGGGGCAGCGCCCCCTGCCCCACCCACTACCAGCGCCCGGTCGACGCCACCCAGAGCCTGCGGCCCCGCTGCCGCGCCTCCGAGGGGCGCAGCGTGCCGTCCTTCACCCGGCCCGGCTCCTTTGCGGCAGCCGTCAGCACCGGCGCCGCCATCCAGCCCGGCCAGAACG
>CAYNKL010000036.1:0-29518 GCA_964397775.1 uncultured Rhodobacterales bacterium
GGTTGTGGGGATACAAACAACGGCAAAACAGCGCCCCCTCTGCCCTTCAAATTTTCTCAACCACGGGTCGATTGGTAAATGTCGAGCCGTTGGCGCCGTCAGATCAATGGGCCGTGCGAATATCGACAAATAGGGGCATCGGCCCGACACTAGCCCCAGGGAAGTTGCTCTCCCGGCAAAACGCGACCGAAGACATTCTCTCGGTGCCAGCGAAGGTTCTCCGGATGCGGCGCATTCCTTGGATCCTCGGGCCCGACAAGCTTGCCCTCAGGGGCCAGCAACCGCCCCACGACCTCACCGGGAACCTTGTTGTGTGACACGAGAATGGTCTCGCAGTCTTCGGCGACTGATATCAGACCACGGTCAAACATCCAGTGCAGCGTCCCCGAGAGCGCCAGTCCATTGCGCACGGCATCGCTGCCCTGGCTCTCCACGGGCCGGATATGCGCGGCCTGAACTTCCGGCCGACCGCCACCATTGCGCAACTTCAATCCCGACATTGCGCAACGATAGCCGTAGGCCTCGCGCACCTTCCTACGAAAGGCGACTTCGCGGTAGGGCTTCCTGATCAGTCGCTCGAGAACCGGCCGCTCGAAGGGCTCCGCCCCCTCGTCAAGTGCAGTCGGCTCAGGATCATAGCGCGTCGCCTCGATCCGCTCCAATTCCTGCGGCAGCCCAAGATTGACGATGCGGGCGAAATCCACCTCTGGCAGGCGCCTGACGGCGAGCTGCACCGCGCCGCCCCTCTTCGGCGTGCCGTCGGGTTCAGTCAAAGCCGCTTCCATAGGGCGACCGCCTAACAGCCGCGGCACCTCACGATCGAATGGCAGGAAGGTCCCCGGCGCGATCACCGCAAGGAACCGTCCCTCGGCGCCAGGCTTCGGAATCACGCGCTCAATCTTCGCGACCGCGAAGTACCCGCGCGGCCCCGCCTTGACCGGCTCGTAGTAGACGATCCAGTCCCCCACTGCTTCCTCAAAGGCCTTCAGGTAGGAGCGCGGGAAGTCATAGACAACGTCCGGTTCATCCTCGTAGATCGAGTCAGCCTTGTGCAGTAGGACCAGCTTCACCATGCGCCCAGGAAAGCCCTAACAGGCGCAGATGCAAGGTATTCGTATCGCAACCTTCATCCACCGGTCACTATCGACCATGACGATACAGCGTGCAGCCCGGAACGGCCCTGATCTCGTATCTCGACACACCGACTGCGGGACATCCCTAACAGCGGGTTAATTCGCCTATTTAACCTATTGATTCTTATAGAGCGCAAAACTGTCCCGGCCCGGGACACGCCGCAGGAGTCCCGCGCTCACTCCTTCCGACGGCTCTTCCAGCCCCCCCGCCTCCGGGGCCCGGTCAGCTTCACCTGCCCCTCCAGCAGGACCGCAGTCATGGGGTGATCCTCCGCCGCGCCGTGGCGTTCCAGCAGGATCCGAAGCGCCTCGCCCTGGTCCAGGTCCTCGGGCAGCGACAGCGCCCAGTCGAGGAAGATGCTGCGGCATTCCGGGGCACCCACGCCCTCGATCCGGTAGGCCTCGGCGATCAGCCCCTTCGGGTCCGCCGTGTCGTCAGGATTCCCCTTCATGCCTCTTCCTCCCTCGGCGCGGGTAGCGCGGCATCGATGATTTCCGCAGCCTCGCCCGCGGCTGTCTCGAGCCGCGCACGAAGATCTTGCATGTCCTGGCTGCCGGTCAGCCGGGTGAGGAAGGCACAGCCCCCCGACCCAAGCTGCGTGGGATCGAGCCGCCCGTCGGTCACCAGCCGCGCCCCGATCTGCAGCGCCCAGGCGAGGTCATGCGCCTTGACCAGCGCCTCGACCCCGTCCTCCGACACCAGTCCCGCCTCGCAGGCCACCTCCAGCGCGGGCCGCGTGCCCGTCACCGCCCGGCCCGCGATCAGCGTGCAGGCCTGCGCGAAAAGCTCGATGTCTTGCATCCGCCCGCGCCCCAGCTTGGGATCCCAGGGGTCGCCCTGCCCCTTGGCCGCGGCGATCCGGGCGCGCATCTTCGCAAGATCGCCCAGCACGTCCTCGCTGTCACGCGGCACCGCCAGCGTCCCGTCCCGAAAATCGGCCACGTCCTCGGCCAGCGCCTCGGGCCCGGCAATGATCCGCGCCCGGGTCAGCGCCATCCGCTCCCAGGTCCAGGCCTCCCGGTCGTGGTAGTTCCGGAAGGCCTCCCAGGATGCCGCCACCGGCCCCTGATTGCCGGAGGGTCGCAGCCGCATGTCGACCTCGTAGAGCTTTCCCTCCGCCATCGGCGCCGTCATCGCGGTGACCAGCGCCTGCGTCAGGCGGGCGTAGTAGAGCCGCACCGGGAGCGGTTTCCGCCCCTCCGACTGCTCCGCCCCATCGGGGTCGTAGATCACGATCAGATCGAGGTCGGAGCGCGCGTGCAGCCGCCCGGCCCCGAGGCTCCCCATGCCCATCACAACCGCCCCGCGTCCCGGCGCGGGCCCGTGCTTGCGGGCGAACTCGGTCTGAACCCGGGGCCAGAGCCCGGCGACGCAGGCAGAGGCAAGATCGGCATAGGCCTCTCCCGCCTCTTCAGGGCTCATCATGCCGCGCAGAAGATGCACGCCGATCCGGAAGTGCCATTCCCGGGCCCAGCGGCGCGCCTGATCCAGTTCCCGCTCGTAGTCCCCGGCCTCCCGTTCAAGCCGTTCGCAGAGGCCCCGTTCCAGTGCCTCCCGTCCCGGCCAGGACCCGAAGAATTCGCCCGCGATCACCGCGTCGAACACGTCGGAATTGCGCGACAGGTACCGCGCGAGATCGGGCGAGACCGAAACGATGTCGACCAGCAGGTCGATCAGATGCGGGTTTGCCTCGAACAGGGAAAAGAGCTGCACACCCGCCGGAAGCCCCTGAAGGAAACCGTCGAAGGCCACGAGCGCCTCTTCCGGCTTGGCCGCTTCCCCGAGACGGCGGAGAATCTCGGGCCGGAGGCGGCGAAAGATCTGGGTGGCCCGCTGGGACCGTAGCGCCGGATAGCTCGGCCAACGCCCCGGCAGCTCGCTGTTTTCCAGCGGATCGGGCAGGTCCGGCTCTTCGCAGGCCTCGTCATCGGGCGCGAAGAAGCCCTCGATCAGCTGATGCACGGTCTCCAGCCGCGCGACGAGATCGCGCTCCAGCTCGGCCCTGTTCCACCCCATGAGCGCCGCAAGACGATCGAAGCCCTCGTCGCTCGACGGCAGATCATGGGTTTGGGAATCGTGGATCATCTGCACCCGGTGCTCGACCTCGCGAAAGGCGCGGTAGTTGTCCGAAAGCGTGTTGGCCACGTCCTGAGGGATCCAGCCCTTGCGTGACAGCACCTGAAGCCCCTCGACGGTGCCACGCACCCGAAGGTCGGGATCACGACCGCCGGCGATCACCTGGCGGGTCTGGGTGAAAAACTCGATCTCGCGGATCCCGCCGCGCCCCAGCTTCATGTTGTGACCCGGCAGCGTGATCGGCCCGTGAAGGCCGCGGTGTTCTCGAATGCGCAGCCGCATGTCGTGGGCATCCTGGACCGCGGCAAAATCGAGGTGCTTGCGCCAGACGAAGGGCCGCAGCGTTTGCAGGAAGCGCTCGCCGGCCGCGATATCGCCCGCACAGGGGCGCGCCTTGATGTAGGCGGCGCGCTCCCAGGCGCGGCCAAGGCTTTCGTAGTAGCGCTCTGCCGCCTCCATGGACATGCAGACGGGCGTCACCGCAGGGTCGGGACGCAGCCGCAGGTCGGTGCGGAAGACGTATCCCTCACCGGTCTGATCGTTGAGCGTCGCCGCCATGCGACGGGTCGCGCGGATGAATGCGGCGCGTGCCTCGTGGTAATCATCGGGATCGATGCGATCCTCGTCGAAGAGGCAGATGAGGTCGATGTCGGAGGAATAGTTGAGCTCACCCGCGCCCATCTTGCCCATGGCAAGCACCGTCATGCCCGCCCCGGTCGGAACGTCGTCCTCACTGGCACCGGGCAGCTTGCCGCGCGTGATTTCGCGCCGGATGGCGTGTTCGAGCGCCTTTTGAACCGCAAGATCCGCGAAGCGGGTGAGCCGTCCGGTCACCTCCTCCAGCGGCCAGACGCCCGCAAGATCCGCGAGACCCGTCAACAGGGCGACCCGACGCTTGGTCTGGCGCAGCGGGACGGCAGGATCCTCGGTCAGGTCGTGCAGCTCGTCCAGAAGCGCGTCGAAGGCGGCTTCGGGGTCATCAAGCGCCCCACGAAGCCATCCGGCCTCCTTCTCGATCAGCGTCTTGAGGTAGGGGCTCGACCCGCCCGCGCCCTCGATCAGGCCGGCGATTGCGTCATCGGCGTCAGGGATGGCCCCACGGCTTTCGGCGCCTCGGTCAGGCTCAAACGGGCGTGGCGATCTCGTAATGCGGCTGGCAAAGGTCATGGCCTGCAACATGCTCGAAAGGCGGAAGAAATGCCAACGCCTTTCGACAAGCGAAAGCCCGGCGCAAGGCCGGGCTTTCTATCGGTCATCTCAATCCTCGTCGGGATCTGCGTCCTGATCGGCCTTGGTGTCGTGTTCCTTGCCGGGTTTGTGTTCCGGCGGGGAATAGGTCGTGTAGAGCTTCAGAGGACCCGAGCCCGTGTTGACGAAATTGTGGTACTTGCCGGATGGCACAATCGCCACGTCGCCGGCCCCACATTCCTTCTCGTCCTCGCCCAGCGTCGCTGTGCAGGTGCCTTCCACGAAATAGAGAAGCTGGTCATGGCCCTCGTGGACCTCGCCCCCGATCTCGCCGCCTTCGGGGATGGTCATCAGGACGAGCTGCGTCTTGTCGCCGGTCCAGATCACCTCGCGGAACTGGTCGTTCTCCTTCGCGAGCTTCTCGATCGGCATAATGAGCTTGTCGCGTTCAGCCATGTTTTTCTCCTTGCGTCGGTTGCAGGGAGAACGCCCGCAGGTCGTGCGGGTTCCTGTCAGGCGCGACTGTCGGGAAGCGAGATGTTCGCGACCTGTTCGGCGATCGGATCGGTCGAGAGCGGGTGCGTGTCGGCCTTGTAGTCTTCCGGTGCGCCCATGCGCTCCCAGCGGCCCCTGCGGTAGACCTCGAGCGCGGAGAACTGGGCCTTGTAGCCCATCTTGTCGCTGCCCGGCACCCAGTAGCCGAGGTAGACGTAAGGCATTCCCATCTCGCGCGCGATCTTGATGTGGTCGAGGATCATCCAGGTTCCGAGGCTCGATTTCTGAAGTTCCGGATCGTAGAAGGAATAGACCATCGACAGCCCGTCATCGAGCATGTCCGTCAGACAGACCGCGATCAGGTTGTCGTCCTGATCCGTGTATTCAATCACCCGGGACCGGATCGGCGTTTCCTCGATCATGGCCGCGAATTCGAAGACGTCCATGTCCGCCATCCCGCCATCGGCGTGGCGTGCGTCCAGGTAGCGGCGGAACAGCTCATATTGCTCTTCCGTCGCCCAGGGGCTGGAGGCGCGACGCCGAAGGTAGCCGTTGCGCTTCGCCGCGCGGCGCTGCGATTTCGAGGGCTCGAAACGCGCGACATCAATGCGCGCCGAAAGACAGGCCGCGCAGTCCGAGCAGCTTGGACGGTAGAGCACGTTCTGCGACCGGCGGAATCCCTGTTTGGATAGACCGTCGTTGAGTTTCTGGGCCTGATCGCCCTGAAGCGCCGTGAACAGTTTCCGCTCCATCCGACCGGGAAGGTACGGACAGGGCTGAGGCGCGGTCACGTAGAACTGCGGCGCAAGAGGAAGCGAGTGACGCATTGGATACTACCGTTGCGGGGAAATCTTAGCAAAACGGTAACAACGAAAAGGGAGGCCGCCAAGCCCCCCAGATAAAGCGAGGTTAAGAGAAGCTCAGGCCCGCCGGTTCAACATGACGGTGCCGAGAACCAGGTCTGTCAGTCCCTGCCCGCGTTCGCTGAGCATCATCAAGACGACCGAGACAAGCTGGAGCGGAAACATCGAGACCGAGACGGTGTAGCCAAGCGTGTGCAGCAAAGCCTGCCCCGGGTCGAGCCGGTTGCCGAAGCCGTCGCGCAGCTCGATCGACATGAGCCGCATGCCCAGCGTCGCAGATTTGCCCGAGATCGTCGCCCAGCGATAGACGAAGCCGACCGCGATCCAGATCATTGGAATGAAGAACAGCCCCACGATTGTGATCAGCGCGATGGGCAGCGTGATGACCGCGATCAGCACGATGTCGAAGATCCAGGCCATGGCACGCTTGACCGTGACGTCGGCGTAGAACTCCGGCTGCATCGCAGGATCGGGAAGATGGCTGAAAGTGTCGGAGTACATGGCCCCTGGTTCCGGTTGCATATCGGTTTCCATATCATAGCGGATGGCCCCTCGCGGGGCCATGCTGCATTCGGTTCGTCTCAGGCGCTCTGCTGAGTCTCGTCGGCCATTTCGCGGGCCTTGCGGGCGCGTTCGTCCATGAACTGGTCGAATTCGGCCTTGTCCTTGGCTTCGCGCAGCCGTTCGAGGAAGGACTCGAAGGCTTCCTGTTCGTCCTGAAGACGGCGCAGGGTTTCTTCCTTGTAGGCGTCGAAGGCGGCGTTGCCGGTGCGGCGCATCGCGCCGGCGGCGTAGCGCATGTGGTGCTCGCGGCGGCGGCCGCAGGATTTGCTGAACATCCGTTTGCTCCAGATCATGTAGGCGAGGATCGCAAGGCCGACAGGCCAGAAGAAAATGAAGCCGAGAACCATGAGGGCGATCCAGGCGCCCTTGCCCTTGTTGTCGAGCCAGGCTTCGGCCCGTGACAGCCAGCCAGCGGTGGCGGGAAGGCTGTTCGGGTTTGCGGCGGTGGTCATGGGTGTCTCCGTTCCTCTATCGGTTATGTGAATGCCTTTCACATCACGAGAGATGCGCATTGCCCTGCCCCCCTTCAAGGGGTGATGTGAAGGATTTTTACATTTTCGAGAGATACGGACATGTCCGCCCCGAGCGCCTGCGATCGGCGCTCGGGCCATGTCATCGCCCGGCGCGGCAGCAGCGCTCTCAGCCGGTGAACTTGGCCGGCATGGCCTGCGTCAGATCCGGCAGCCTGTTCGAGTCGATGGGAAAAACATGACGCGGCGTGCCGGCCGCCGCCCAGACGGTTTCGAAGTCCAGCAGCCGGGTGTCGAGCCAGGCGCGGATCGGGTTGAGATGCCCAACGGGCGCCACGCCCCCGATGGCAAATCCGGTCTGCGCCCGGATCAGCGCGGCGTCGGCCTTGCCAAGCGGTTCGCCGACGAGCTCGGAGGCGCGTGCGTCGTCGACGCGGTTGCCGCCAGCGGTCAGGAACAGCACCGCTTCCCCGGTTTCCTCGGCGCGATAGATGATCGACTTGGCGATCTGGTCCAGCTCGCAGCCCACGCTGTCGGCGGCCTCTTGCGCTGTCCTTGCCTGACCGACCTCGCGGATATCCACCGCGAGACCGGCCTCCTCGAGCGCGCGGCGCACCCGCGCGAGGCTCTTGCTCATGTCGTCCCCGTCAGTTCGGCATCAAATCGGGAACGATGGTGACGATGCCGGGGAAGAAGAACAAGAGCACCAGCCCTGCGACCTGGATCAGCACGAAGGGCAGGACGCCGCGGTAGATGTGTCCCGTGGTGACCTCTTTCGGTGCCACGCCGCGCAGGTAGAAGAGCGCAAATCCGAAGGGCGGCGTCAGGAACGAGGTCTGCAGGTTCACCGCGATCATGATCGTCACCCACTTCGGATCGAAGGTCCCACCGTAGATCACCGGCCCGACGATGGGCACGACGATGTAGATGATCTCAAGGAAATCGAGCACGAAGCCCAGCACGAAGAGCACCAGCATGACGATGAGGAAGACCTTCACCTCGTTGTCGAAGCTGCGCAGGAACTGCTGGATGTAGTGTTCGCCCCCGAACGAGATGACCACGAGGTTCAGCAGCTGCGAGGCGATCAGGATGGTGAAGACCATGCTGGTGACCTTCGCAGTCTCACGCACGGCCGGCGTCAGCACACCCGCAGTGTAAAGCACCCAGCACGAGAACAGCAGCCCGAAGAGCGCGTAGAGATAGAAGATCTGCGCCGCGACGAAGGCGATCCAGCTTTCGACACCAGCGGACTCGGTGTTGATGCGGAGGTCGAAGTTGATGCCGACCAGGATCAGCAGGATGACCGCGAAGGTCGACCACAGGATGATCCGCGGACTGCGATCCTGTTCGCCGAGCTTGCGATAGGCGGCCAGCATGATCGCCCCTGCCGCTCCGAGCGCCGCAGCGGGCGTCGGATTGGTGATGCCGCCGAGGATCGAGCCCAGCACCGCAACGATGAGGACGAGAGGCGGAAAGACGACGCGGACAAGGTCGTTGGTGGCAAGCCTCTGGGCCGCGTGACGGCAGCCGTAGAGCGCGATCAGCCAAGGCACGATCATGAGCAGCACCGTCGCGCCCGCAGACATGTCGGCCGGGATCAGGAAGGCGTCGATCAGCAGCCCGAGCCCGAGGCCAGCCGCCCCGATCCAGATCGGCGTCGGATCTTCGGAGGGCGCGATCCCGCGTCCGAGCGACAGGGTCAGGCCCAGCAGGATGGTGATCAGCGCGATCCCGGTCCCGATCGGCGGCGCGTTCTCGATATAGGCGGCGCGGATCTGCTCGATCTCCTCGGGCGAGCGGCGCAGGCTTTCGGTCTGGCCGCCGCCCTCATCGATGGCCTGCTGTTCGGCCACGGCACGGTCCCAGGCCGATTGCCCGTGCAGGTCGATCATCGCATCGCGGCACTGCTCAGAGACATTGGTGCGCAGGCTTGCGCCCTCCCCGGCCTCGGAAAAGGTCGAGACGACGATGGACTGACTGCCGACAAGACCCACTTGAGCGGCCAGAATTGTGCCTGCGATCAGCGCCAAGGGAACGCCGAGGTACCAGGTGAAAGCCTCGTTGCGCGTGACGGGTTCGGAGCCGCTTTCGCCCAGTTCGACCGCCGGGGCCTTGGAGGGGTTCAGGACCGCGAAACCGAAGGCGTAGACGGCATAGAGAACGGCAAGCAGGATGCCCGGCAGCAGCGCCGCCTGAAAGAGTGTGCCCACGGAAAGAACCGCAGGTTCGCCAAGATAGGTCAGCGCGTCCGTGCAGCCGAGGCTGTTGGCCCGGTTTTCCTGAGCCGCCGCATAGATATCGCCCGCCAGCGTGCCCAGAAGGACGATCACGATGGAGGGCGGGATGATTTGCCCCAGCGTGCCCGATGCGGCGATGACGCCGGTGGCAAGCTCGGGCGAGTAGTTGTTGCGCAGCATGGTGGGCAGCGCGAGCAGGCCCATCGTGACCACGGTCGCGCCGACGATGCCGGTGGAGGCCGCAAGGAACGCCCCCACGACGACGATGGAGACGGCAAGCCCGCCGGGCAGCGGACCGAAGACGCGCGCCATGGTGGTCAGCAGGTCGTTGGCGATCTTGGAGCGTTCCAGCACGATGCCCATCAGCACGAACATCAGTACGGCAAGCAGCGTCTCGATGCTCTGCCCCGCGATGACACGTTCGTTGATGCGGTTCACGATGAACGCCAGGTTGCGATTCTGTGCATCTACCCAACCGCGTTCGAAGACAGGCATCTCAAAGCGCGGCAGCTCCGGGTAGCGGAAGATCGAGATCGTGTCGGCCGGCACACCGCTGGCCACGAGAGCGTTATAGGCCTCGGACCCGGTGTCGATGCCCTGGTGGATCAGCAGCCCTGCGCTGTCGAGCACGGCGATGATGCCGAAGGAAATCACCCCCGCGCCGCCGATGGCGAAGGCCACCGGAAAGCCCGAGAGAATGGCGGAAAAGAGCGTCAGAAAGACGATGATCAGGCCGATCTCGACGCCGTCCAGTCCGAAGAGCATGGTATTGTCCCTGCCTTAAAGTTCCGCGTGCTCGTAGGGTTCTTCGCCCTTCTCGAGAACGTCGTAGTCGAGATATTTGCCTTCGCTTTCCGGGCCTTCCCGCCATTCGAGATAGGAGCGCCAGAAGAAGGTGATCCCCTGCAGGAAGATCATTCCGCACATCAGCACGATCAGGACCTTGAAGAGGAAGTAGGCGGTAAAGCCGTTGGGGCTGAAGCCGATGGTCTCGACGTTCCAGCGCAACGCCCGTGCCTTCATGAGTAGCCTGTCGAGATCCTCGGAGGCGGAGGGGTTGGGCACAATCAGGTGCCGCCAGAGGAAGAACCACGAGTAGAGCCAGATCAGCGTCGCCATGGGCAGCACGAAGAAGAGCGAGCCGAACATGTCGATGACCTTCTTGGTGCCGAACTTGACCGGGGAATAGATCAGGTCGACCCGCACGTGTCCGCCCTGCACGAAGGTGTAGGCAAGGCAGAACACGACGACCATCGCGTTGTAGAGCTTCAGCTCTTCCGACCACCAGCTGACGTCCAGGCTCACACCGACGCCCAGACCAAAGCTCAGGTCGGGACGCGCGAAGACACGCTGTGTCAGCACGATCAGAACCTGCTGGATCACCATGATGAGGCCGGCCCAGGCAAAGAAGCGCCCCACCGTGTTGGAAAAGGCCTCGAGCCCCCGGACCAGCGCCCAGAGAAAACCGGTGCGCCAGATCCCGACACCCGTCAGGACGAGGAAGGTGGTGAAGACCACGAAGAAGAACTCGGTGGAGGCGCCGTAATAGACGAACCGCATGATCGCCTCCTTGTCGCTCCAGTCGAGCCAGAGCGCCGGATGCGTCACCGCATAGGCGAGGTTCCAGAAGGACATCAGGATGTTCTGGACAAGCGCCAGGAGGCCGCTTCCCAGCGCCTCAAGCACCATCGCGAGACCGGATGTACCGTTATCGTCCATCGCCGCGATCTTTCCCTGTTATGGTTCGTTTGGATCGTCCGCTCACGTCCTTGCTGGCCTCGCAGCCGGGGCGCGGCGAACCATCGAAGGCCCCGGCCAATCTGTCGCCGGGGCCTTCTGAGTTATCGCTCTGTCCGGATCAGAGACCCATCACGCGGTTGCGCTGCGCCGAGAAGGCGCCCTCGGACTTGGCGATCCAGGTCGCCGAGGACCGCAGGCTCTCCATGTAGCTGTCGTAACAGGTCTTGTAGAGTTCATCGCCCATGGGCTCGTCCACCACTTCACGCGCGGCAGCGCCAAAGGCATCCCAGACGGCATCGGGGAATTCCATGACCTTCACGCCGCTGGACTGCAGACGCTGCAGGGCCGCCGAATTGTTGGCCATGAAGAGCGACATGGTCCACAGGTTCGAGGCGCGCGTGACCTGCTCCACGATCTTCTGCTGCGTGGGCGTGAGGCTGTCGTAGACCTCGAGGTTCATGGTCAGGTTCAGGTTCGGCCCGGGCTCGTGGAAGCCGGCGGTGTAGTAGGTCTTGGTGATCTCCTGGAAGCCGGCCTTTTCGTCCGCCCAGGGGCCGATCCATTCGGTGCCGTCGATCGCACCGGAGGACAGCGCCTGGTAGACCTCGCCGCCGGGCAGGTTCTGCACCGATGCACCGAGCTTGCCGAGCACCTGACCGCCCTGCCCCGGCATGCGGAACTTGAGGCCCTGGAAGTCCTCTGGGCTGTTCATCTCCTTGGCGAACCAGCCACCCGACTGCGGACCGGTATTGCCCGCCGGGAAAGGTTTGAGCCCGAAGATGGAGTAGAGCTCGTTGCCGAGATCCATGCCGCCGTCATGATACCACCAGTTGGCGTATTCCATGAAGTTCATGCCGAAGGGGATCTGGCTGAAGAAGCTGATCGCCGGGTGCTGACCGAGGAAGTAGTAGTCCACGCCGTGGTACATGTCTGCCTGACCGGCAGAGACCGCGTCGAAGACCTCGAATGCACCCACAAGCTCGCCCGCGGCCTTGAGGTCGATGGTCAGCTGGCCGTCGGTGGCGGCGGTGATCTGGTCCGCGCAGTACTGGGCCGAGTCATGCACGCCGGCGAGGCCCCGCGACCAGGTCGTGACCAGTGTCAGCGTGCGTTTGCCTTGGGCATAGACCGGGGCAGCAAGCGTCGACGCGGCAGCCGTGGCGCCACCGACGGTGGACGCCCGAAGAAAGGAACGACGATCCATTATAATCCTCCCATAGATATTCTGCGCGCCACGTCTCCTCACGCGCCGCGCGGATCGCTTGAGTTTTTGCAGCTTATTTCACGATCACGTGGGCTTGGAATACCCACTCATACGGAGATCCTGCGGAATTCGCGCGCGGTGCCGTAGCGACACCTTCCGCTCGCGCGCGGCAAGACGCAGCGAACGCCGCGTTTTGCCTTCCCAAACGGGGGGATCGAGTCCTAAATCACCGGATGCGCGGCACCCGTCATCCCCGGCTCAGCTATGGCCACAAGCTCTACATGCTTGCGGCCATCCCGCTGATCCTGTCGGCCGCGGCCATCGCGCTTGTGGTGGCTCACCAGTCCCGGATGCTGGCCGAACGCGAGATCCGTGGGCTGGAGGAACAACTGATCGCCGCCAAGAAGCAGGAGCTGCGCAACTACGTGACGCAGGCCCGCAACGGGTTCTATTTCATCTACGGTGGCGCCGCGCCCCACGACGCCGAGGCCAAGCGGCGCGTGGCGCAGATCCTCGCGGCCATGATCTACGGCGAGGACGGGTCCTTCTTTGTCTATACCTATGATGGCACAAACCTCGTCTCGCCGCGCCGAACAGACCTGATCGGCCGGGATCTTTCCGGCATGCGCGACAGCACCGGCACCCCGATCACCGACCGCCTGATCGAGATCGCGCGGCAGGGATCGGGATATCACTCCTACCTCTGGCCCAAACCCTCGACCGGAGAGGAAGCCGAGATGATCACCTTCGTCATGGGCTTTCAGGACTGGCAGTGGGCGGTGGGCACCGGGGTCTGGATAGACGACGTGCTTGCCACGGTGGCCGCCGCACGCGCCGAGGTCGAGGCGCGGATACAGCGGACCTTTCTCTATATCGGGGCGATCACCCTGACGGCGCTTCTGATGGTCTATGCCTCGGGTCTTGTGCTCAACATCCGCGAAAGACGGCTTGCGGATGCCAAGCTGCGCGAGCTCACGCAGCGCGTCTTCGAGGCGCAGGAAACCGAGCGCGGCCGGGTGGCCCGGGAACTGCACGACAGCATCAGCCAGATCCTCGTGGGGGTGAAATACGCGCTCGACATGGCCGGACGCCGTGTCGCACAGGGGGACCCGCGCGCGTCCGAGGCGCTCGACAAGGGTGTTTCGCATCTCTCGACGGCGATCAACGAGGTGCGCCGGATCAGCCGTGACCTGAGGCCCGGGGTGCTTGACGACCTGGGCCTCGGGCCCGCCATCAAGGCGCTTGCTGACGATTTCCGGGTTCGCACCGGGATCGAGACCGAATTCCAGACCGTCGTCTTTCGCAATCGGCTCGATCAGCCGGCCCGCATCGCGCTCTACCGCATCGCGCAGGAGGCGCTCACCAACATCGAGCGGCATTCCGGCGCCGATCACGTCAGGATCGATCTGCGTGGTCACAGGGCCGGCGCAACCCTGAAGGTCGAGGACAATGGTCATGGGCTCGGCGAACGTGGCTCAGGTCACGGCATCGGCCTGCGCAACATGCAGGAGCGGATGGATCAGCTTGGCGGGACGCTCCGAATCTTGTCGTCGCGCAGTGGCACCACTATCGAGGCGCAGATCCCCCTCAGCCATATGCTCCCGCCCGAGCAGAGCAATCTCAGCGAAGAAAGGGTTCAGGCATGACCCCTCCCACACGCGTCGTTGTTGTCGACGATCACCCGATGGTTGCCGAGGGAATCGAGGCGATCCTGGAAAGCTACGACGACATCACGGTGGTCGCGACGCTGTCGGACGGTCGCACCATCATCGACCGCCTGGACGAGCTGACCCCCGACGTCATCCTGATGGACCTCAACATGCCGGGGCTGGGCGGGCTTTCGGCGACCGAGATGATACTCGAGCGGCGCCCCGAGACGCGTATCCTGGTGCTGTCGATGCACGACAGTCCTGAATATGTCTCCACCGCGCTTTCGCACGGCGCCCGTGGCTACGTTCTCAAGGACGTGCCGACCGAGGAGATCAAGAAGGCGATCGACGCCGTCATGGCGGGAGAGCGCTACCTCTGCACGGGCGCAAAAGGCGCGCTTGCCCCGCAATCCTCGGGGCGCGAACAGTTGACCAACCGCGAGCAGATGGTGCTTCTGCAACTGGCGCTGGGTAAGTCCAACAAGGAAGTGGCGATCGCGCTGGATATCTCGGTGCGTACGGTCGAGACGCACCGCAAGAACCTCAAACGCAAGCTGGGTATTTCAAGCACGGCGGGTCTGACCCGCTATGCCATGGAACACGGCGTGCTGCAGGGAACGGGCGTCAGCGTCTGACCGTCCCTGAACGGCTCAGAGCTCGATCCCCGGGACATCACGCGCCGCATCTTTGTTGTGGTAAGAGGCGGGCACCACGCGTTCAACTTGCGACGCCGCCGCGCTCTGGTCGCGGTCATGGCCCGGCAGGTCACCGATCAGCATCGCCGCGCCGATCAGCCCGGCCAGCAGAAGCGCCTTGCAGAGATTGAAATCACGATGAAACGTGCTGCGGGACATGGGTGCCTCCATCTTCGACGGCGTGCGGGCTGTCACACCATGCTGTCATCCCGCGATCCGGACAAATCACGTTGGCGCGCTTTCTGTTGCAAACTGCCCCCCTTGATCCTGTCCCTCCTCGCCTCACCTTCCCTACTGCAGAACCGAGCGGCGCCGGCGCGTGAAATTTTCGTAAAGCGCTCAAGGGCAGCCACGCAATTTTTTCTACATTTTGTCCATTGACGCCTTTGTCCCTTCTGCATAGTTTCCGCCCCACGTGAAAAGGAGTCCCCCGAGTGAGCACCCTAGTGGTCATCGTAGGCAGTTGGCGCATGGCCCGGTAACCGGAGACCAGACCGGTACCCCATGCGCCCCCGACCGGTTCGGGGGTTTTTTTATGCGCGAAGCACAAACGAAGACATGACGTCGTAAACGGAGACACGGCAATGACACGTCAGATGACCGGCGCGAAGATGGTGGTTCAGGCCCTCAAGGATCAGGGCGTGGACGTCGTATTCGGATATCCCGGCGGCGCCGTACTACCGATTTACGACGAAATCTTTCAGCAGAACGACATCCGCCACATCCTTGTCCGGCACGAACAGGGCGCGGTGCACGCGGCTGAGGGCTATGCCCGCTCCACCGGCAAGCCGGGCGTCGTTCTCGTGACCTCGGGGCCCGGCGCGACCAACGCCGTGACCGGGATCACCGACGCGCTGATGGATTCGATCCCGCTTGTCGTCCTGACCGGGCAGGTTCCGACCTTCCTGATCGGCACCGACGGGTTCCAGGAGGCCGATACCGTCGGCATCACGCGCCCCTGCACCAAGCACAACTGGCTGGTCAAGGACACCGCACGGCTGTCGGCGACGATCCACGAGGCCTTCCACGTGGCGTCCAGCGGCCGCCCCGGCCCGGTGCTCGTCGACATCCCCAAAGATGTCCAGTTCGCGAGCGCCGAGTACCAGCCCCGCCCGCGCAGCGCACCGAGCTATTACCAGCCGCAGGTCAAGGGCGACATGCAGCAGATCGAACTGCTGGTCGAAGCGATCGAGAACGCCGAGCGGCCCGTCTTCTATACCGGCGGCGGCGTGATCAACTCCGGGCCCGCGGCCTCGCAACTTCTGCGCGAACTCGTCGAAGCCACAGGTTTCCCGATCACCTCGACCCTGATGGGCCTTGGCGCCTATCCGGCCAGCGGCAAGAACTGGCTGGGCATGCTGGGGATGCACGGGCTTTACGAGGCCAACCTCGCCATGCACGGCTGCGATCTGATGATCAACGTGGGCGCACGCTTCGACGACCGGATCACCGGCCGCGTCGACGCCTTCAGCCCCCGGTCGCGCAAGGCGCATATCGACGTCGATCCCAGCTCGATCAACAAGGTGATCAAGACCGACATCCCGATCGTCGGCGACGTGGGTCATGTTCTCGAAGACGTGCTGAATCTCTGGAAGTCCCGCGGCCGCAAGGTGAACCGCGAGGGTCTTGCCAAGTGGTGGGCCTCGATCTCCGAGTGGCGCAAGACCGATTGCCTGGCGTTCAAGCCTTCGCCCCAGACCATCAAGCCGCAGCATGCGCTGACCCGGCTCGAGGCGCTGACCAAGAGCTATGATCGCTACATCTGCACCGAGGTGGGCCAGCATCAGATGTGGGCCGCACAGTACCTTGGCTTCGAGGACCCCAACCGTTGGATGACCTCCGGTGGCCTCGGCACCATGGGCTACGGGTTCCCGGCATCGATCGGGGCCCAGGTCGCGCATCCGGACTCGCTCGTCATCAACGTGGCGGGCGAAGCATCCTGGCTGATGAACATGCAGGAGATGGGCACCGCCGTGCAGTACCGCCTGCCCGTCAAGCAGTTCATCCTGAACAACGAACGGTTGGGGATGGTGCGGCAGTGGCAGCAGCTCCTGCACGGCGAGCGTTACTCGCATTCCTGGTCCGAGGCCCTGCCCGACTTCGTCAAGCTGGCCGAGGCCTTCGGCGCCAAGGGCATCCAGTGCAAGGATCCTGCCGACCTCGACGATGCGATCATGGAAATGATCGAGTACGACGGGCCGGTGATCTTCGACTGCCTTGTCGAGAAGCACGAGAACTGCTTCCCAATGATCCCGTCGGGCGAGCCGCACAACAAGATGCTGCTGGGCAAATCCGGAACCGATGAAACCATCGGCGCGAAAGGGGCGGTTCTGGTCTGAGCCGCGCTCGGGGGCACGCTGCCCCCGGCACTCTGCCCATGGATCTGACGCCCGCACTCAGTAAGGAAGACACCGAAGATGTCCGCTCTACACATCAAGAAAGGCTCGACCAAGCATTCGGCCTACAACCTGCGGCCCAATTTCTCGGACGTGCAGGAAACCCACACGCTTGCCGTTCTGGTCGAGAACGAACCCGGCGTTCTGGCCCGCGTCATCGGCCTGTTTTCGGGTCGGGGCTACAACATCGACAGCCTGACCGTGGCCGAGGTCGACCACCAGGGCCACCGCAGCCGTATTACGATCGTCACCACAGGCACCCCGCAGGTGATCGAGCAGATCAAGGCACAGCTCGGCCGTATCGTGCCCGTGCACGAGGTTCACGACCTGACCGTCGAGGGGGCCTCGGTTGAACGCGAACTGGCGCTGCTCAAGGTGACGAACCAGGGGGACAAACGCGTCGAAGCCCTTCGCCTTGCCGACATCTTCCGCGCCAATGTCGTGGATTCAACCCTGGAGAGCTTCATCTTCCAGATCACCGGATCCCCCGAGAAGATCGATGCCTTCGCCGACCTCATGCGCCCACTGGGCCTTGCCGAGGTCGCGAGGACCGGTGTCGCCGCGATGGCACGCGGCCAGGAAGCCCTCTGAAAATATCGCTTTCAAACGAAAATGGCGGGGTCTCAACCCCGCCGTTTGCGTCTCGAACTCTCGATAGCTGCATCTCCGGAGATAGCTGACGGGCCCCTCAACCCGTTTCGCTGCTCTTTGCGACGACCTTCTGGCGGGCCCCCTGACACAGTTGGGACCAGACGAGACCCGCAGATGGCTGTCCTCGCCGTAGATCAGACCTTCAGGAGGCGCGACGTGTCAGGAATTCGGAGATCCGGATGACGTCCGCCGGCTTCTTGGAGCGCCGCTTGGGAAGACGCGCACGAAGCATCGCAGGAAGCTCGGGGGCATGACCAAGCGTGATCCGCTTGGGATTGCGAACGCGGCGCATATCCTTCTCTTCCCGACAGTCGAACTGGATCAGATCCCCGGCGTCGAGTGCAACGCCATCGTGGATCGCTTCCTCTGTTTCGCTGTAGTAGGCGAGATTGCCCTGGTCTTCGCACCAGATAACAGCGCGGCTGTCCTGCGCGTCTGCCCAAAGCACGACCCCCATCATCTGCTCACCCATCATGAACTCCTATCGAACACACCCGGCTGTATCGCCTCACACACACACTTGGTTCATCCTAGGTAGGAATCACATTCTCCAAGACGCGACACCCCCCTTGATTTTTGTGTCGGTCGGGACGATATTTGGCGCGATTTAGCATCAGCGCTGACGCTAACTAGCGACAGCAGGAGGCAGGGGCCTGAAACATCTGCGGACAGCAGCGGCTCTAGGTAACAACGAAAAAACACAAGGCTGCGCCATGGCCGCTCGGGCACATCACGTTGACGACAATTCTCCCAGTCCTGCGGAGTTACGCAGCCGACTAGGTGCGAATTTGCGCCAATTGTCGGGAAAAGCTGAGTCAATTTCGGCGCTTTGCCGTGACTTGGGCATCAACAGGACACAATATAACCGGTATCTGGCGGGCGAGAGCTTTCCCCGCCCCGATGTTCTTCACAGGATCTGCCAGTACTTCGGTGTCGACGCACGTATTCTTCTCGAGCACGTCGATGACCTCAAGGCCAGTGAATCTGACGCTCTTCGGCATCCGGCTGTCGCCGATTTCGTCGGGCGCAGCGCGCGGAACCTCGAAGAATCCGCAT
Source organism: uncultured Rhodobacterales bacterium (assembly GCA_964397775.1). Taxonomy (GTDB): domain Bacteria; phylum Pseudomonadota; class Alphaproteobacteria; order Rhodobacterales; family Rhodobacteraceae; genus Allosediminivita. Next base: position 18,419 of record CAYNKL010000036.1, read on the forward strand.
TCCCGAGCGGATTCTATCGCTTCACAAGGCGCAGCTTCCTTGACACGAATCGTTTTGTGCAAGCCTTGGCCTACGTCTACCGCCGGGACCAGAGCTGCTTCATGCGCGGGTTCGAGGCGAAAGAGGCGATGCGACAGCAGGCCCTGGACACCTCCCCGAGGACACGCGAGTTCCGCGGCATTCTGCTGGCACAGGAAGATGGTGTGGCGGCGCTTCTGAGCCGCTACGGCGCGACCACGGCCTCCTTCAACTATCTCGCCCGGGTGCCAACGTTCGAGAACAACTTCTGGGTTGGCTACACCGCGAGAACGGTACGCGAAGGCGTCGCCGGCCGGCGGTTCGAGAGGCTGGTGATGGAATACATCGGACGCGACACCGGCAAGGTGCTCCGGGCCGCGCGAACGACCGGGTTCTGCGGTATCGACGACCTGGTGCCCTACCACCGGACGCTCCTCAATCCCGAACAGCCGATCAGCTGAGCCTCTCATCCGCCACTCATATGCTGGCGGATGCGCTCCCCTGTGCCTTGGCTAGGGCGTAGAGATGCCAGCTCGCGTGGCCCGCGACCGGGAGGGCGACGAGCAGCCCCAGGAACCCTGGCAGCATCGCCAGAAAGACCAGAGCCGCGAGGAATGCGCCCCAGCCCAAGAGCAGCACCGGGCGGGCGGAGACATACTGGAAACTCGTGATCATGGCGGTCACGAAATCCACCTCGCGGTCAAGCAGCAGCGGCAGGGCCAGCACCGAGATCATGTAGAGCACCGTCGCGAAGCCGGCGCCCACGAGGCCGCCGAAGAGCAGCATGGTGACGCCCTCCCGCGTCAGGTAGACGTCAAGGCTGCTCATGACGTTGGTCATCGTGGAAAGCCCGAGGAAAAGGGCGAAGATCGTGTGGCCGAGGAAGAACCAGAACAGGAAGACGATGAGGATCACCGCGCAAAGCGAGGGGAGCTGCCGGGCGGACTGGTTCAGGACGACGGTCACGATCGGGCGCCAGTGCAGCGGCTCGCCGGCCTCGAGACGGCGGCTGGTCTCGTAGAGGCCGGTGGCCGCGAAGGGGCCGATGAGAGGAAAGCCGATGGCCGCGAGGACCAGCCAGTAGCTCTGGCCCGTGGCCATGGTGATCCAGGCCATGAGCCAGCCCGCGAGGACGTAGACGCCCGCGAAGGCGAGGCCGAAGAGGGGGGCCCGGCGAAAGTCGCGCCAGCCGCGAGCCAGGGCCGCTCTCAGCATGGGAAAATCTGGGGCCGCCAGCGGCGGCACGCCATGTTCGGGGGTCCGGGGCATTGCCGCTCCTCCTTCAGCCTGCCTCGGGCCGAATAGAGCCGGAGGAACGCCTGCCTTGCAAGGGCGTCCGAGGATGTCCCGGGCCGGGACATTTTTCCGGCCGTTTGGAATCAATCACTTGAACAGCCGGCTTAACCAGATTTCAGGAGTGTCCCGCGGTCGAGGGAGGTCGCGACCGGGGCTCTGCCCCGGACCCCGGAATATTTCTGCCAAGAAGAAGCGGAGGCCGCGCGCTTCTTTTCGCCCCAAATACCTCGGGGGAGTCCCGCAGGGACGGGGGCAGAGCCCCCTGCCCGGCCCGCCAAGGTGCGCGCGGTCAGTCCTCGGCGGTGGCCTCGGCGCGGCTCTTGCCCGCCACGTTGAGCGCGAGGGTCGCGGCCATGAGACCGTCGAGATCGCCGTCGAGCACGCCCGAGGTGTCGGCGGTCTCGAAGCCGGTGCGCAGGTCTTTCACCATCTGGTAGGGCTGCAGCACGTAGGAGCGGATCTGGTTGCCCCAGCCGGCGTCGCCCTTGGCCTCGTGCAGGGCGTTGACCTCCGCGTTCCGGCGGTCGAGCTCCATCTGGTAGAGCCGCGATTTCAGGGCCTTCATGGCGATGTCGCGGTTCTGGTGCTGCGATTTCTCGGAGCTGGTCACAACAACGCCGGTGGGAATGTGCGTGATCCGCACCGCCGAGTCCGTGGTGTTCACGTGCTGGCCGCCCGCGCCGGACGACCGGTAGGTGTCGACGCGGATTTCCGAGGGGTTCACCTCGATCTCGATGTTGTCGTCGATCACCGGGTAGGCGCCAACGGCGGCGAAGGAGGTCTCCCTCGTGCCCTTGCCGAAGGGCGAGATGCGCACCAGACGGTGGGTGCCGCTTTCGGACTTGAGCCAGCCGTAGGCGTTGTGGCCCTTGATCTGGTAGGTGACGGACTTGATGCCCGCCTCGGTGCCCGGTGTCTCTTCCTGCAGCTCGACCTCGAAGCCGCGCTTTTCGGCCCAGCGGACGTACATGCGGGCGAGCATCTGGGCCCAGTCACAGGCCTCGGTGCCGCCGGCGCCGGACTTGATCTCGAGGAAGCTGTCGTTGGCGTCGGTTTCGCCGTCCAGCAGGGCCTCGAGTTCCTTCTTGGCGGCGCGTTCGACAAGCGCGCGCAGCGCGGTCTCCGCTTCGGCGATGACCTCCTCGTCCTCTTCCCTCTCGCCCAGCTCGATCAGTTCGACCTGATCGTCGAGTTCCTGCTTCATGCCGGTGTAGGTGTCCATGGAATCGACCAGGGCCTGGCGGTCGCGCATGAGCTTCTGCGCGGCGGCGGGATCGTCCCAGAGATTGGGGTCCTCGACGCGGGCGTTGAACTCTTCCAGCCGGTGCTGGGCGGTCTCCCATCCCATCCGCTGTCGCAGCAGGTCGAGGGACTTTTCGATCTTCTCGACGTTGTTCTGGGCTTCGGCGCGCATGAGCGTTCCTCGTGGTTCCTTCAGGCCCCGCGTGATAGCAAGCTGCCCGGTGCATCACAAGGTGGCGTGGCATGGCGGGACGGCTGGACGAGGTGATGGCGGACTGGGGGCTCACGGCGCCCGAGCCACTGGCGGAGACGGGTATCGCGCGGCTTTTCACCGTGTCCGAGGGGAAGACACGCCGGGTGCTGAAGCTCTACAACGGCGGCGCGATGGGCAACGAGGCCGGCGGGCTGGCGCTGCTGCGCCACTGGCAGGGCGGCGGTGCCGCGGTGAGGGTCCGGCGCACCTGCGAGGACGCGGTGCTGATGGACCTTCTGACGGGGCCGACGCTGGGGGACATGGCGCGCGCCGGGCAGGATGCCGCCGCTTGCGCAGCCCTGGCGGGGGTCGCTGCGCGGCTGCACCGGGTGCCGGGCCTGCCCGCGGGGCTCACTCCGCTCGAGGTCTGGTGCGCGCCCCTGCTTGACATGGAGGTCGCACCAGACTGTCCCGAGAGCCTCCGCCGCGACATGGAGCGGGCGGCGGCGCTTTGCCGGGCGCTGCTGGGGTCGGCCCCGTCACCCGTGGCGCTGCACGGGGACCTGCATCATGACAACGTTATCCTCACGCGGGACGGCCCCATGAGTTTCGATCCCAAGGGGCTGATGGGCGACCCGGCCTTCGAGCTCGCGAATGCCCTGCGCAATCCGAAGGGCTGCGGGGCGCTGCAGCGCGATCCGGAGCGGATCCTTCGCTGCCTGCAGCTTTATGCCCGGGTGCTGTCGGTACCCCTGCCCCGCATGGCCGGCTGGGCTGCGGCCAAGTGCGGGTTGTCGATCGCCTGGCGGGCCAAAGGCGTCCTGTCAGGTGATGCCGAGGCGGACCTGCTCGCCAGCTTGCTGGAAGCCGCGGAGCGGGTCCGGGCGGCTCAGTAGAGGCCGCCCGAGCTCAGCGTGCCGAAGCTTGCCCGCGGGCCCACCACGGCCTTGCGCCCGGTCGACGTGGTGGCTTCGCGGGCCTCCTCGCCGCCCGGCTGGATGCGGTCGAAATCGCCCGACATGGCCCAGCCACCGTCGAACTGGATGCCGAAGAGCGGCTCTTCCCCGGCGCGGAAGCATTCGGAGACCACATTGTCGCCGCTGGCGCTGTCGGGCAGGCGTGCCCCGGTGAAGCGGTCGATCTTGATGAACTGGCATTCGTCGGGGATCTTGAACGCGCCGCCGCCGTATTTCTGCACGGCCTTCTGCATGAAGCTCTGGAAGACGGGGCCGCACATGCTCGACCCATAGGCGCCGCGGCCAAGGCTGCGCGGCTGGTCGTAGCCGATGTAGCAGCCCGCGACGATGTTCGAGGTGAAGCCGATGAACCAGACGTCCTTGGCGTCGTTGGTGGTGCCGGTCTTGCCCGCGGTGGGCACCGGCAGGTTCACCACGCCCGAGGCGGTGCCGCGTTGGACCACGCCCTGCATCATGGAGGTGAGCTGGTAGGCGGTCACGGCGTTCATGATCCGGTCGCGGTCGTTGACCACCCAGGGCGCCTGGCCCTGCGGCAGCGCAGCGTCGTCGCAGTTGACGCAGACGCGGCGGTTGCCCTCGGCTGCGTCATGGGAATAGATCGTGCGCCCGAAGCGGTCCTGCACGCGGTCGACCAGCGTGGGTTCGACCCGCTCACCGCCGTTGGCGAACATCGCGTAGGCGGCCACCATCCGATAGAGGGTGGTTTCGTCCGCGCCGAGCGAGTTGGCGAGGTTGCGGCCCATGTGTTCGTAGACGCCGAAACGTTCGGCATAACGGCCGACGGTGTCGAGACCGACCTCCTGCGCGAGGCGGATGGTCATCAGGTTGCGCGACTGCTCGATGCCGGTGCGCAGGGGCGTGGGGCCGTAGTACTGGTTGGACGAGTTCTGCGGACGCCAGACGCCCTGGGGCGTGTTGATCTCGATCGGGGCGTCGACGACGATGGTGGCCGGGCTGTAGCCGCTGTCGAGCGCCGAGGCGTAGACGAAGGGCTTGAAGCTGGAGCCGGGCTGGCGGAGCGCCTGGGTCGCGCGGTTGAAGACCGAGTCCTGGTAGGAGAAGCCACCCTGCATGGAGATCACGCGGCCGGTGTTCACGTCCATGGCCATGAAGGCGCCCTGCACGCGCGGCACCTGGCGCAGCGACCAGCGCTGGAAGCTGCCGTCCTCGGTGACCTCGCGGACGTGGATGACGTCGCCGGGCTCGAAGTTGTCGTAGAGGTTGCCGGAGAACCAGGAGGTGTCGGAGCGCGGCACGGTGTTGCCCCGGGGATCGTCGCTCTCGACGCCCTCGATGCCGATGACAAGCTCCTGATCGCGGACCTCGCGCACGACGGCGGGATACCAGTAGCCGTCGAGATCGACGTCGCGGGCGACGCGCACGTCCTGCAGCGCCGGGCGCCATTCCTCGGGATCGTCAAGAAGGGCTGCGTCGATGCTCTTGCCCGTGCCGCGCCAGCTGCCGCGGCTGCGGTCGTAGTCCTCGAGCGCGTGGCGCAGAGCGGCAGCGCCCTCGACCTGCATCTCGCGGTCGAGCGTGGCGCGGACGGAATAGCCACCCGAGAAGAACTGGTCCTCGCCGAAGTCCTCGGACAGCTGGCGGCGGATCTCGTCGGTGAAGTAGTCGCGCGGCGGCAGGGCGCGGTGATAGGGCTCGAAATCGCCGTTCTGGACCGAACGCACCGGCATCGCCACCTCGCGCTCGTAGGTCGCCTCGTCGATGTAGCCGTTCTCCTGCATCTCGCGCAGCACGTAGTTGCGGCGCTCGCGCAGGTGGTCCTTGTTGCGCACCGGGTGCGTGTTCGAGGGGGCCTGCGGCATGGACGCGAGGAAGGCCGCCTCGTGCGGGGCAAGCTCGGAGAGCGACTTGTTGAAGTAGGTCTGGGCGGCAGCGGTCACACCGTATGAGTTCTGGCCGAGGAAGATCTCGTTGAGGTAAAGCTCGAGGATCTTCTCCTTCGAAAGCGCCTCTTCCACGCGCGAGGCAAGGATGATCTCCTTGATCTTGCGCTCCGCCTCGCGGTCGCCCGAGAGCAGGAAGTTCTTCATGACCTGCTGGGTGATGGTCGAGGCGCCGCGCACGGTCTGGCCGCGGCTCTTGATCGCCTCGAAGACGGCCACGGCGATGCCGCGCGGATCGTAACCCTGGTGGCTGTAGAAGTTCTTGTCCTCGGCAGAGATGAAGGCCTGCTTGATCAGGTCCGGGATCTCGGCCGCGGGGGTGTAGAGACGCCGCTCGCGGGCGAATTCGTCGATGACCTGGCCCTCGGTCGAGTAGATCCGGCTGATCGTGGGCGGCGTATACTGCGCCAGCCGCTCATGGCTGGGCAGATCGCGCCCGTACATCCAGAACACCGCCCCGATGGTGAGCGCGATCATCATCGCGCCCAGCGTCAGGACGCTGAAGATGGAACCGAAGAACGAAAGGATGAAACGAGTCACGCGCAGCCTGCCCCTTTTGCCGTGGGTTGCCAGTATAGGGCAAACGCGGTGCGGTCAAAACACATCGGGGCGAGAATGCGCCGCGGATCGCCGGTCCCCTTGCGGCACCGCTCCGGCGCTTCTTCTTGGTCCAAATATCCCCGGGTGAATGGCGCGCTTGCGCGCCAGAGGGGCAGCGCCCCTCCCGCTACTGCCGCCGCAGGCGCGCGGTGGCGGCATCCTCGACCGCCCAGGCCTCGATCCCGTCACGCAGGCCCGAGGCCATGCGCGCGCGCCAAGCCGGATCCTGCAGCAGTTCGAGGTCGCGATGTGTGGACAGGAACCCCACCTCGACCAGCACCGAGGGGATGTCGGCCGCCTTGAGCACCGAGAACCCCGCCTGTCGCAGCGGGCGTTTGTGCACCACGCCCACCGTCTCCTCGATCCCGGCGACGAGCTTGCGGGCCAGCGCCTCGCTGCGCGGTGCGTTGTCGAGCCGCGCGAGATCGGTCAGCACGTCAACCACGCGGTCGTCGGCGCCCGAAAGGTCGATCCCAGACAGGATATCGTCGCGGTCATGGCGTTCGGCCAGCGCGGCAGAGGCGGCATCCGAGGCCTCGTCCGAGAGCGTGTAGACCGTGGCGCCGTGGGCCACGCCCTGCTCGATCGCATCCGCATGCAGAGAGATGAAGATGTCGGCGCTGGCCTGATGCGCCACCGCCACCCGCGCTTCCAGCGAAACGAAGACGTCATCCGTGCGCGTCAGCACGACGCGGTAGCCGCCGGAACGCTTCAGAACCTCGGAAAGCTCGAAGGCGAAGGTCAGCATGAGGTCCGCCTCGTCCACGCCCTCGCGCTGCGCGCCGGGGTCGACGCCGCCGTGGCCGGGATCGAGCACCACGGTGAGGCGCTCGTCCTCGGGAGGGGCGGGACGCACGGCCGTGGCTGGCGGCAGGTCCCAGCTTGCGTCACGGGGCGCACCGGCGTGACGCGCATAGGTTTCCGGGTCGGTCTTTTCCAGCTTGAGGCGCAGGGTGGCGCCGCCCGTGTCGGGCGAGAGCGCAAGCCCGGCCTCGGCCAGCTCCATCGGTCGGGCGAGATCCAGCACCATGCGGGACCAGCCGGGGCGGAAGCCTCCCATGCGCAACGAGGACACGCGGTCGCTTCGGTCGATCACGGCGGGATCGGCGTCGGCCCAATCGACCTCGCGGAAGTCGAGCACCATGCGCCGCGGGTTGTCGAGGGTGAAGACGCGCCAGGGCACACCCTGGCTCAGTTCCAGCTCCAGGACGGTACCGCCGAGAAAACGGTCGCGCAGGTCGGCGCCTTCGAAGCGCGCGAGGCCCGTCGCCGTCTCTGTGGACTGCTGCGCGACAACCGCCGTGCCCCAGAGCACGGCGATCAGGAATAGGATTGGTCTGCTCATCGCCTCGTTCCGGCTGTTTTGCCGGAACGCCTAGCACGGAACGGCGGCTGATGCAGCCCTATCGGCGCTTCGCCATGAAGGTGGAGAGACGCTCCAGCCCCTCCTCGATGGCCTCGGTGTTCTGGGCGTAGGAAAAGCGCAGCGTATGGCGGCCGCGGATGGGATCGAAGTCGAGCCCCGGGGTCACGGCAACGCCCGCCTCGTCGAGGATCTGGCGTGCGAAGGCGCGGCTGTCGTCGGTGAGGTGGCTCACGTCGGCATAGATGTAGAAGGCTCCGTCGGGCGGAGCGATGCGGTCGAAACCGGCCTGCGGAAGCCCCTCCATCATGAGCTGACGGTTTCTGGCGTAGACGGCATGGTGGCCTTCAAGCTCGTCGAAGCCCGAAAGCGCGCCGAGCGCGGCCACCTGTGCCGCATGGGGCGCGCAGATGAACATGTTCTGGGCGAGGCGCTCGACCTGCTTCACGTTCTCTTCGGGCAGAACCAGCCAGCCGACACGCCAGCCGGTCATGGAAAAGTACTTGGAGAAGGAGTTGATGACGACCACGTCGTCGTCGATCTCCAGCGCCGAGACCGAGCGGCCCTCGAAGTGCAGGCCGTGGTAGATCTCGTCCGACAGGAACGAGGCGCCCTTGGCGTGGGTCGCCTCGATCAGGCCCGCCATCTCGTCGCGGCCGAGCATGGTGCCCGTGGGATTGCCGGGCGAGGCGATCATGAGACCGTCGAAATCAAGATCCTTCAGATCGTCGGGCACCGGCTGGAAGCGGTTTTCCTCGCCGGTCTCGATCTCGAGCGCCTCGAGATCGAGGGCACGGATGATCTGACGGTAGGAGGGATAGCCGGGACGGCCCATGGCGACGCGCTGCCCCGCATCGAAAAGCGCGATGAAGGCCAGCAGGAAGGCGCCGGAGCTGCCGGGGGTGATGATGATGCGGCCGGGATCGAGGTCGATGCCGTACCATTTGCCGTAAAGCTCCGCGATGCCCTGCCGCAGCGCGGGCAGGCCCGGTGTCACCGTGTAGCCCAGCGGGTCTTCTTCCTTGAGCGCCTGTGCGAGCGCGTCGCGGGCCGCTGCCGGGGCCGGGGTGGAGGGCTGTCCGACCTCCATGTGGATGATATGGCGTCCCTCTTGTTCCGCGGCGGCCGATGCTTCCATCACCTCCATCACGATGAAGGGATCGACTTCTCCGCGCCTTGAGTTCCGCATGACCACCTCTCTAGACTGTTTCCGACAGGACCCGTTAGACCGATAGGAGCACCCCCCGTCAATGTCTGCCCCCCGGCTCATGGGCCTTTGCCTTGCCCTGCTGCTGCTTATGACGGCACCCGCGCGCGCCGCGACCACGCTGCTGCGCGACGCGGACATCGAATACGCGCTGGGACGACTTGCCGCGCCGGTGCTGAGTGCCGCGGGTCTGTCGCCGAGCGGGGTCGAGGTTCTGGTGGTCGATGACGGGTCGCTCAATGCCTTTGTGGCAAGCCCCCGCCACATCTTCCTGCACTCGGGACTGATCAACCGGCTCGACACGGCGGCGCAGCTTCAGGCGGTGATCGCGCACGAGGCGGCGCATATCTCCAACGGCCATCTGACCAGCCGTGTCGGCAACATGCGTGCCGCGCGGACCGCCGCGGGGCTGGGCCTTGCGCTGGCGGCAGCGGCGGTTGCGGCGGGCAGCGGAGAGGCAGCGGCGGGCATCGCCCTTGGCACCCAGAGCTCGGCCATGCGGCAGTTCCTGTCGCACACGCGGGCCGAGGAGAGCTCGGCCGACCTGTCCTCGGTGCGCTACATGGTGAGCGCGGGCATAGATCCACGCGCGGCCATGGAAGTGCAGGAACTTTTCCGCGGCCAGGAGGCGCTCGCTGTCTCGCGTCAGGATCCCTACATGCGGTCCCACCCGCTGAGCCGCGACCGGCTGAGGGCGCTGGAGGCGACGATTGCGGGCTACCGCAACGCGCCGGTCGCCGACACCGGTCCGGCGGACTACTGGTTCGCGCGGGCGCAGGGCAAGCTCAGCGCATTCACCCGCGCGCCGTCATGGACGATGCGGCGGCTTGGGGACAGCGGAACCCAGGACATCGCGCTCATGCGCGAGGCCGTCGCGCGGCACAGGCAGTCGGACACCGAAAGCGCGCTGCGGGCCATCGACCGGGCCATCGCGATGCGGGGCAACGATCCCTACTACATGGAACTGAAGGGACAGATCCTGCTGGAATCCCGCCGGTTCGGAGAGGCCGTGCGGACCTACCAGGCGGCAGCGAATGGTGCCTCGCGCGAGCCGCTCATCCTGGCCGGGCTGGGACGGGCGCTGCTGGCCGTGGATCAGCCCGGGGAGGCCTTGCGGGCGCTGGAAGCGGCGCGCGGCCGCGATCCTTCGGACGCGCGGATGCTGCGCGACATGGCGGTGGCCTACGCAAAAACCGGTCAGCCGGGCATGGCCTCGGTCGTGACCGCGGAACGCTATGCCCTGCAGGGCCGGTTCGAGGATGCGGAACTTCACGCAGAGCGCGCCGAAGCGCAATTGCCGCGCGGTTCCGGCCCGTGGCAGCGCGCGCAGGATGTGCTAAGCGCGGCGGAAAGAGCGCAGGAGCGCTGACATGACGGTTCGGGAGACAAGACAGATGACGACACGCTACACCCTGCCCTTCGCCCGGGGCGCGGCCGTTGCCGCCCTTCTGGCGGCGACCACCCTGCCCGCCTCGGCGCAGGAGACGGATTTCGATTTCTCCTCCATGACGGAGACGCAGCAGGAGGCCTTCGGCGAGGCCGTCCGCGCCTACCTGATGGAGAACCCGCAGGTGATCATGGAAGCCGTTTCGGTGCTGGAGCAGCGCGAGCAGGAGCAGCAGGCCGCGCGCGACGTCGATCTCGTCGCGGATCATTCCGAGGCGCTTCTGGATGACGGGTATTCGTGGGTCGGCGGCAATCCCGAGGGCGACGTGACCATCGTGGAATTCTTCGATTACCGCTGCGGCTACTGCCGGAAGGCCTTTCCCGAAGTCGAGGAGCTGATCGAGAGCGATGGCAACATCCGTATCATCCTGAAGGAATTCCCGATCCTGGGCGAGGCCTCGATGACCTCGGCCCGCTTTGCCATCGCCACCCAGATCACCGCCGGGGACGAGGCTTACAAGCAGGTTCACGATTCCCTCGTGACGCTCGACGGCGCACCCGACCAGACCACGCTGTCGCGGCTGGCCGAGACGCTGGGACTCGACGCCGATGCCATCTTTGCCGAGATGGGCAGCGAGGAAGTGACCCGCCGGATCGCCGAGACCCGGGCACTGGCGCAATCCATGCAGATCAGCGGCACGCCGACCTTTATCGTCGGGGACGAGATGGTGCGCGGCTACCTGCCGCTCGAAGGCATGCGCGATGTCGTGGAAGAGCAGCGCGGCGAAGGCTGAGGCCTACGCAGGTTAAGTGATGACAGCAGAAAGCCCCGCCATCCGGCGGGGCTTTTTCGTTGCGGTCCGTTCTGAGCGCGAGTTGAGGTATCTTGTGGAGCCAACAATTGGCGGCTTCGGCTT
>CAYNKL010000037.1:0-29403 GCA_964397775.1 uncultured Rhodobacterales bacterium
GCTTTTGCAAGCTCGCGCGCCGCCCGGAGCTCTTTCGGTGCTTGCGGGCATAAAGCGCGCCGATCGAGCGGTGCAGCGCCACACCACGGTCCGGCGCTGGCCCGGCTCATTTCCCAAAGTGTGAATCGTGGTCGGCGCTGGGGGCTCGCCGGGAATGCCGCGCCCTAGCTGATCTTGCTCAGAAGCCTCAGCAGCGTCTCGCGTTCCTTTTCCCGCAGGGGGGCGAGGGTTTCCTCGGTCACGCGGATGGCGGCCTCGACCGCCTCGTCGATGACGGCCACGCCCTCGGGGGTGAGCGAGACGAGGTGGCGGCGGCGGTCCTGCGGGTCGCGGCGGGTCTGCAGGAGGCCGCGCGCGATCAGCCGGTCGACCACGCCCTTGGTGGTGGCGCCGTCCATGGCGACGGAGCGGCCGAGGTGGTTCTGCGACATGGGCCCGTCCTCGGCCAGGCGGTTCATGACCGAGAACTGCGTCGTGGTGAGGTTGCCGGGCACCATCGACAGGAACAGCGTGGAATTGCGCTGGTAAGCCTTGCGCAGCAGGAAGCCGATCTGGTCGTCGAGCACGTAGCCGTGCTCGGCGCTGGTGCGGGGCCTGACGTCGCTGCTCAAGGGGGCGTCCTCCGGGATGGGTGCCGCCTGAGTAGTTGGGCGGGCCGCGCGGGGCAAGCCCGGCGCGGCGTCAGACCGAGAGGTAGGCATCCCGGATCTCCGGCTGGGCCTCGAGCTCGGCGAAGCTGCCGTCGAACTTCTTTTCGCCGCCCTCGATGATGATGGCGCGGTCGGCCACGGCGCGGGCGAAATGCAGGTTCTGTTCCGAGATCATCACGGTCAGCCCCTCGGCCTTGAGCGTCTTGATGGTTTCGGCCATCTGCTCGACGATCACGGGGGCGATGCCCTCGGAGGGTTCGTCCAGCAGCAGCAGCAGCGGGTTGCCCATGAGCGTGCGGGCGATGGTCAGCATCTGCTGTTCGCCGCCCGACATATGCTTGCCCCGGTTGGTGCGGCGTTCCCTGAGGTTGGGAAAGATGTCGAAGAGCTGCTCGACCCGCCATTCCGGTGCGCCCTTGCGGGCGGGCTGGCGGCCCACCTCGAGGTTTTCCATCACGGTGAGGTCGGTGAAGATGCGGCGGTCCTCGGGGACGTAGCCGATGCCGGATTTCGCCACGCGGTAGGAGGGCTCGCCCACGAGGTCGGCGCCCTGGAACATGACGCGGCCCTGCCGTGGGCGCACGAGCTGCATGACCGATTTCATGGTGGTGGACTTGCCCGCGCCGTTGCGGCCCAAGAGGGCCACGACCTCGCCCCGGCGGACCTCGAAGCTCAGCCCGTCGAGGATATGGGCCTTGCCGTAGTAGCTGTGCACGGCCTCGACGCTAAGCATGGGCGTCCTCCTCCTTGAAGAGCGTTCCGCCGCCCAGGTAGACCTCCTGGACCTGCGGGTTGTTGCGCACCTCGCTGACGCTGCCGTCGGCGATGAGCTCGCCCCGGTTCAGCACCATGATGTGATGCGCGTGGGCGAAGACCACGTCCATGTCGTGCTCGGTAAAGAGCACCGAGACGCCCTGGTCCTTCACGATGTCGGCGACGAGCTGCATGAGCTCGATCCGGGCGCTGGGCGCCATGCCGGCGGTGGGTTCGTCCATGAGCAGCAGGCGCGGCCGGTGGGTGAGCGCGATGGCCAGTTCCAGCCGCTTGAGGTCGCCGTAGGCCAGGACCGAGCAGGGGCGGTCGGCCTGGTCGGCCATGGCGACGGTCTCGAGGAACTCGAAGGCCTCGTCCCGGTAGAGCCTCCAGGCGCGGGGCACCATGGAGAAGAGCCTGCGGTGGTGGCTCATGAGGGCCATCTGCACGTTCTCGATCACCGTCATGCTCTGGTAGGTGCCGGTGATCTGGAAGGTGCGGCCGACGCCCTTGCGCCAGACATCGCGGGTCTTGCGGCCGGTGATGTTTTCGCCGTCGAGAAAGACCTTGCCCTCGGTGGGGCGGTGCTGGCCGGTGAGCATGTTGAAGCAGGTGGACTTGCCCGCCCCGTTAGGGCCGATCAGGGCCTTGAGCTCGCCCTTGGCGACGCTGAACGACACGCCATTGACCGCGACGAAGCCGTCGTAGCTCTTCTTCAGGTTCTCGACCCTCAGGATCTCGCTCATTTCGCGACCTCCTCGTCGCCGGTGCCACGATACTTCGCCCAGGCGCTGCGGATGGAGCCGACGATGCCCTCGGGGGCGATGATGACGACGGCGATAATGACGAGGCCGAGCAGCAGGCGCCAGTATTCGAGGCGGGTCAGCCAGTCCTCGACCACGGTCATGAAGCCCGCGCCGACCACGCCGCCGGCAAGCGTCTTCACGCCGCCGAGGAAAACCACGATGAGCGCGTCGAAGCTGGCCGCGATTTCCAGCTCGGTCGGGAAGACCGAGCCTTTGGAGAAGACAAAGATGCCGCCTGCGAGGCCCGCCATGACGCCCGCGAGGGCGAAGGCTGCGAACTGGATGCGCTTGACGTCGATGCCCATGGCCTCGGCCTGGCGGGGGCTGTCGCGGCCCGCGCGCAGGGCATAGCCGAAGGGCGCGTGGATCACGTGGCGTAGGAAGAGGATGCCGCCGACACCGAGGATCAGGGTGAAGTAGTAGTAGGGCACGGTGCCGCTGAGCCAGTCGGCGGGCCAGATGCTGATGAGGCCGTCATCGCCGCGCGTGACCGCGCGCCACTGGTAGGCGAGCGACCAAACCAGCTGCGAAAAGGCGAGCGTCAGCATGGCGAAGTAGACGCCGGTGAGGCGGATGCAGAACCAGCCGATGCCGAGCGCAAGCAGGCCCGCGGCGAGCGGCGCGAAGAGGAAGGCGATCTCCATCGGCGTGTTGAAGTGGTAGACCAGCAGCGCCGCCGCATAGGCGCCGCCGCCGAAGAAGGCCGCGTGGCCGAAGCTGACGAGGCCCCCGGTGCCGAGGATGAAGTGCAGCGAGGCGGCGAAGAGGGCAAAGACGATCATGTCGATCATCAGGATCAGCAGGAACTGGTCCGCCACCAGCGGCAGTAGCGCGAGAAGCACCAGCAGGCCCGCGACGATGGACCGCCCGAGCCGACCGTAGGGGCGGATGGGCGTTTCCGGCGCGCCGACCTGCCCGTGTTCGCCGGCGACCTCTTCCCGGCCCAGAAGCCCGTAGGGCCGGATGATCAGGACCACGGCCATGACCACGAACATGAGCACCAGCGTCGAGGACGGCAGGTAGGTCACGCCCAGCACGTTCAGCACCGAGATCAGCACGGCCGCGATGAAGGCGCCGGGCAGGCTGCCCATGCCGCCGATCACCACGATCACGAAGATCGTGCCGATGATGTTGAAATCCATGAGCAGATCCGCCCCGCCCTTGGGCAGTTGCAGCGCGCCGCCCCAGCCCGCGAGCGCCGAGCCGAGCGCGAAGACGCCGGTGAAGAGCCAGGCCTGGTTCACGCCGAGCGCGCCGACCATCTCGCGGTCCTGCGTGGCGGCCCGGACCAGCACGCCAAGGCGCGTGCGGGTGATGAGATACCAGAGCCCGAACAGGATGAAGGGCGTCATGGCGATCAGCACGATGTCGTATTTCGGGACGGGTTCGCCGAAGATCCGCCAGATGCCGCGCAGGCCGGGGGCGCGAGGGCCCAGCCGGTCCTCGGCGCCCCAGATCATCAGGGTGAGGTCCTGGATCACGAGGATGACGCCGAATGTGGCGACGAGCTGGAACAGCTCGGGCGCGCGGTAGATCGGGCGCAGCACGACGATTTCGACGATGGCGCCGATCAGCCCCACGGCGAGACCCGTGAGCAGGATCGCGCCCCAGAAACCGAAATGCCCCGGCAGCACCTCCATCAGGGTGATGCCGATAAAGGCCCCCAGCATGTAGAAGGAGCCGTGGGCGAAGTTCACGATGCGGGTGACGCCGAAGATCAGCGACAGGCCCGACGCCACGAGGAATAGCGATGAGGCGTTGGCGAGGCCAGTCAGCAGCTGGGCAAAGAAGAAGGCCATGGCGTGTGGGGTCCTTGGGCAGCGTCTGCACCCGTCCGGTCACCCGGCGGGAGGGTGTCGGGCGCGGACCGCACGAGCGGCCCGGCGCGCCCCTATGGGCGGAAGGTGCGGGAATTCAGTTGCCCGGCGGGGACAAAGGGACAAACCCCCGCCGGGCGGCGACCGTCAGTCTGCCGGGCGCATTTCCATGATTTCCTCGTCGGAGGGCATGTAGCCGTCGGGGGTCTTGTATTCCCAGTCGACCATCACGCCCGCGCCGTCTTCAAGCGCGAGGGTGCCGACGTAGGCGCCCATGGTCGACTGGTTGTCGATCTCGCGATAGGACAGCGTGCCGATGGGCGTGTCGGGGATTTCCAGCCCTTCGAAGGCCTTGATCAGGGCGTCGGTCTCGGTCGAGCCCGCTTCCTCGATGGCGGCGGCGATGGAATAGGCGGTGAGATAGCCCACCAGCGAGCCGATCTTGGGCGTTTCGCCGGAGTAGTCCATGTAGGCGTCGACAAAGGCCTTTTCGGGGGTGCCGTCCTCGAAACCGTACCAGGGATAGCCGGTCACGAACCAGCCCTCGGGGGCCTCGTCGCCCAGCGGGTCGAGGTATTCGGGTTCACCGGTGAGCAGGCCGTAGACCTCGCGCCCGTCAAAAAGCCCGCGGTCGCCGCCTTCGCGCACAAAGCGCGCGAGGTCGGTGCCGAATGTGACGTTGTAGATCGCGTCGGGCTTGGCGCGTTCGATGGCCTGCACCTCGGCGCCGGCGTCGATGTTGAAAAGCGCGGGCCACTGTTCGGCCACGAATTCCACGTCGGGCTTCAGGCGGGTGAGGTTTTCCTTGAAGGCGGTCACGGCGTCCTGCCCGTAGGCGTAGTTGGGCGCGATGGTGGCGTATTTCACCGCGTCGGTCTTGGCGGCCTCTTCCGCCAGCATGGCGGCCTGGATCCAGGTCGAGGCGCGCAGACGGAAGGTGTTGGGGTTGCCCGAGCCCCAGACGAGGCTGTCGGCCAGCGGTTCGGCGGCGAGGTAGAGGTAGCCCTTTTCGGCCGCGAAGGACGAGAGCGCCAGGCCCACGTTCGACAGGATCGAACCGGTCAGCATGACCGCGCCTTCGCGGGTCATCAGTTCCTCGGCGATCTTGATGGCTTCGGCCGGGTCGCCCTGGTCGTCGCGGAAGATGAACTCCAGTTCGGAGTCGAGCACGCCGCCGTCGGCGTTGATCTCTTCCAGCGCCAGTTCGATGCCCTTGCGGTAGGGCTCGGCGAAGGCGGCCATGCGCTTGTAGTGGTTGATCTCGCCGACCTTGATGGTGTCCTGCGCCGAGGCGGCGACGGGGGCGATCGCCAGCGCCGATGCGGCGGCCAGGATCATGCGTCTCGTCAGTGTCATGATGCGTGTCTCTCCTGTTGGGTGGCGGGCGGGGCCGCCGGGAAGCCGGTCTTGATGCCGGTCAGTCGTGGTAGACGAAGGCGGGCGAGGGGTCGCTTGCCAGGTCTTCCGTCCTCTCTTTTTCGAGAAGTTCGTTGATCCGCTTGCGATAGACAAGCGGGCCCTTGTCGATGGCGATCCGGATGGGCCGCCGTTTCGCGGGGCGGTTTTCCTCGGCCTGAACGGCTTCGAGGATCTCCTTGTCCTCCTGGAAGGCAGTGCGGAACATGCGGTCCATGGTTTCCTCGGCCTTGGGGTCATCGAGCGCGGTGTTGCGGATGTGCATCCAGCGGTCGATGGAATAGGTCTCGGTCACGGGCGTGATGAAATGCAGGGCGAAGATGCGCACCCCCTTGTCGCGCTCGTCCTCGGCGATGGCCGCCTCGGCGGGGGCCGAGCCGAAGTCGATCATGGCGGTGCAGGGGGTGTAGAGATAGTAGTAATGCCAGCGGTCCACGTTGCCGTCGAAATCCCCGAAGTTCTTGAAGAAGCCGATGGGTTCGGCATCGCGGATCCAGCGCCAGGCGACGATGGCCTCGCCCTCGGTCTGGACGTGGACGGGCACGTTTTCCGAGGCCGCGTTGCCCAGCGTGGTCGGGTGGACGAAGCTTACGTGGGCGGGATCGACGAGGTTCTCGGCCACGTTGAGGTAGTTGCTTTGCACGTGCAGCGCATCGCCGTGGTGGACGGCCCAGTTGGGATCGGTGAACTGCGGCAGGTCGAAGATCTTCGCCGGGTCGGCCGTTTCGGGATCGCCCATCCAGATCCAGACGATGCCGTGGCGTTCCTCGATGAGTGTAGCTGGTGACGTAGGCGGATTTGGGCAGGTTGGTCTGGCCGGGGACGCGGGTGCACATGCCGGTGGTGCCGTCGAAGGTCAGCCCGTGGTAGCCGCATTGCACCGTGTCGCCGATGCGCTTGCCCTTGGACAGCGGCAGAAGCCTGTGCGGGCAGCGGTCCTCGAGCGCGGCGACGGTTCCGTCGGACTTGCGGAACATGACGATGTGTTCGTCGAGTATCGTGAAGCGTCGGAGCTGATCGTCGATCTCGGTGGACCAGGCGGCGACATACCAGGCGTTCTTGACGAAAATCGACATGTTCAGTCCTCCTTCGGGGTGGCTTCCTAGCGCAGACCGTCCGCGCCGGTGACGTCCTGATGTTCGAGCCCGCCGACGCGGGGATTGGGGCGGCCTGTCCGTTGCAGCGCGACGGCGACCAGGATCTCGTCCCGGCGCGGGGCGTCGGGCAGCTGGATGCGCATCCCGTCGAAATGCGAGCGGACGTAGGCCGCGTCCTTGTGGCCAAGCGGCACGTCGAGTACAGTGCCCGGCCCGCCCATGGCCTTGGACGAGGGCACCAGCGCCTTGCCGCCGCCGATCACCGCGCGCAGCGGCGCGCCGAGTTTCGGGTGCAGAAGGGCCGCGGCGTGTTCCAGCTCACCGTCCTCGCCCACGAGCGCGGCCTTGCCGTAGCCCTGCACGTCCTGCGCCGTGCAGCCGAGCGCGATCAGGGCTTCCTGTCCCAGCATCTCGCCCAGCGTGGCGCCGGTCTCCATCAGCTCGGTCAGGTCATGGGCGTAGCGCCCCGCAAAGGGGTTGGCGATCACCGCCGCCGCCAGCGCGCGCCGCGCGGGGGGCGAGACGGGCTGGCCCATCTCGGTCCGTGTGACCTCTGACAGCGTGATGATGCGCCGGATCTTCACCGCAAGCCGTCCTCGCCCTTCACGTCCTCGGCCTTGAGCCCGCCGACGCGGGCGTGGATGCGCCCGCCGGTGGTCATGACCAGCACAAGCAGGATCTCATCCGCCTTGGGCGCGTCGGGCAGGCCAACCTCCATCGCGTCGAAATGCGAGCGCACGTAGGAGGCGTTGGTGTGCGTGATCGGCACGTCGAGCCGGGTGCCGGGGGCGCCGAGCTTCTTGGTCGACGGGACGATAGCCATGCTTTCCGCGATCTTGGCGCGCATGGCGTAGCCGCCGGGCACGTGCCAGAGCGCGCCGTGCTCCAGCTCGCCATTGGCGCCGACAATCGCGCCCTTGCCGTAGCCCTCGATCACGCTCGCATCGCCGCCGAGCGCGTCGATCAGGTCCTGCGCCATCTGCGCGCCGAGCGGCTTGAGGTCCTCCATGAAGCCCGCGATGTCCTCGACGTAGCGGCCGGCAAAGGGGTTCGCGATCACCGTCATGGCTGCGGCGCGGCGCAGAGGCACCTCGGGGGCGGGGCCGCCTTCGTGGAAGACGGTTTCGGTGAGGATCGCGCTCTTGCGGATCTGCGGCTCAGGCATGGAGAAGCTCCGTCGTGTCTTGGGGCTGGACCGCGGGCGCCATGCCCCGTCCGATGATGCGGCGTTCGCCCTGGCAGGCGAGACAGGCCCCGGCGATCAGACCGCGGGCCAGGTAATCCTGCGCGATGGACGCCCCGCGGTCGAGCGCATGGGCGCGCGCGGCGGGGGACAGCGTGGCCACGTCCACGGTCACCGGGCGGTCGCCGAGGTCGCTGTCGGGCGCGATCTCGCAGGCGAGTTCGCGGGTGACGGCCGGATGGCCGGGGAGGTCCACGGCATTGGCAATGAGCGTGGCCGCGACATCGGCCTGCGCCGCCGTCCGGGCAAGCACGGTGACCGCGTCGGCGATGCCCAGAGACTGTGACCGCCCGCGCCAGCCCGAGGTCGCGACACCGCCGACGCCGTCGCCCGCGCCGATCCTTGCCCGCGCGCCGGCATCGCCCGAGACGGGGTTTTCGCAGATGGCGAGGGTGTAGGGGGCCTCGCCGGTCCAGAGCGCGATGTCGCCGCCGTTGTTGGCATAGGCGCGGGTCAGGCCGTGGTCGCCTGTCAGCATCGCGGCCAGCACGTGGTCGGCCACGGCCCCCGCGACGGCCGCCATGGGCGTGACGAAGGTGGGGGCAAAGGGGCGCGTGGCGCGCAGCATGGTGCGGGCCACGTTGCCCTCGGGATCGGGGCCGGAGGCCGCGCGCAGGCGGGGCAGCTCGGCGGCGAGCGCGGGCAGGATTGGCTCAAAAGCCTCGTGCGCGCGGCGGAAGGCGGCGCGCACGGCCTTGTCCGGGCCGTCGGTGCCCAGGATGAGGTCGATGGGACCGTGCACCAGCCGCAACCGCCCGTCAGGCAGGGCGTGGGCGGTGGGGCGCTCGGTCCAGCTCATTTTGCCTGCGCCTTGTCGTGGGGC
This sequence comes from uncultured Rhodobacterales bacterium, assembly GCA_964397775.1. Classification (GTDB taxonomy): domain Bacteria; phylum Pseudomonadota; class Alphaproteobacteria; order Rhodobacterales; family Rhodobacteraceae; genus Allosediminivita. The sequence continues at coordinate 8,606 of CAYNKL010000037.1, forward strand.
AGGGGCCAGGGCGCGCCGTCCTTGCGCCATTCGGCACGCTGGCCCGACAGCCGGTGGTCGTTCTGCCGCCCGCGTGCGCCCTTCAGCGCCTCGCCGATGGGCATGACGTAGTCCATGTGCCCGCCCAGCGCGGCATAGTCCGCCGTGGACATGGTGAACTCGATGGGGGCGACCAGCGCCGGGGTGGGCACGTAGCCGAAGGCGTGTTTCGGCATCTGCGTGACGTCGGCCATGAAGGTGATGCCGCCGCCCGGCCAGGTGAAGACCGGCGCGCCGCCCACGGTCACGCGGGTCAGCCGCGACTGTACCGACCGAGTGAGAGACACCGGGTTCTCGGTCACGCCAGAGCGCAGGCTGCCGCCCGCGCCGGCCATGAACAGGACCGAGGCCATGGAGGGTTCGCAGTTCTCCTCGATCCGTTGGACGGAGGGAAGAAGCCGCTCCGGCATCTCCTTCTGCACGGGCACCAGATCGTCGTTCAGCTCGTAATAGGCGGCATTCTCGCCCGTGGTCGAGACCATGAGCAGTGACAGGCCGGGCCGCGCGCCCTTGGCCTCTTGCCAGGTATCGAGGATTGTCAGCGGGTCGGTCAGGTCCGTGCCGCCCCAGCCGGTGCCGGGTTCCGCCACCTGGAAATAGCGCCCCGGGGTCGAGCGGCGGCCCTTGATGCGGATGCCGGTGGGGTCCCAGCCGATGACCTTGCCCGCCTGGTGTTCGGACATGACGCCGGTGATGTGGTCGTCGACCACAACCACCTCGTCGACAAGCCCCTTCCACTGGGCGGCGAACATGCCAACGGTGGCCGATCCGCAGCCCACGCGCATGCGCTCCTCGCGCTGGCCGTTCACTACGGGCGCCTGCCCGGCGGTGATCTCGAGCTCGGCGCCCTTGTCGATGGTCAGCGCCACGTTCTCGCCGTTGCAGAGCGCCAGCAGGGCGTTGCAGGTGGCGCGGCCTTCTTTCTTCGATCCGCCGGTCAGGTGGTTCACGCCGCCGAGGCTGAGCATCTGGCTGCCGTATTCGGAGGTCGTGACATGGCCGATCACCTCGCCCTCGGCGCGCACGGGCGCGCATTCGGAGCCGAGGTGCCGGTCGGTGTCGATCTTCACCTTGGCGCCGCAGTAGCTGAAGATGCCTTCGGTCACGACGGTGATCATGTCGGCGCCCGCGATCTGCGAGGCGACGATGAAGGGCGCGGGCTTGTAGTCCGGGTAGGTGGTGCCCGAGCCCACGGCGGTGATGAAGGTCTCGTCCCCCGAGACGATGTCGCCGTCCCATTCGCGGTCGAGGAAGGGCACCACGGGCGCGCCCTCGTCGCGGTTCTGCAGGATGGTCAGCGGGTCGAGGCGGACAAGCTCTCCGCCCTCGTTGGCGTAGCGGTCGCAGGCGCCGGAACGGCCTTCGGCAATGTAGCACATCACCGGGCAGGCATCGCAGCGGATCTTCTCCGGCTTGTCGTCCTTGGCGCGTTTCGTCGGTGTCTCGGTCACGCTGGGGGCTCCGGCGGCTGGGCGATGGTTTGCGGGTGTGGCCGCATATTCATTTGTACACGAACGCACGGAGGTCTTTCCCCTGTCAACGGTTTTGCCGTGCTCCGGACCGTTGGGGCTTGGCGTCGGGCGCTTTCGGTGATGTTTTCAGCAAGGCGCCACCGCGTGGTCGGACCGCGCCCGATTCCGCGCCGGCCGCTGTGAAATCGTGTGCGAAAAGCCATTCGTCTACGAACGAGTTTCCGATTTTCGCCCTCAGGGCCATCAGCACGATTGACAGGTTTTCAGGCAAGTTCGTAGCGTCTGACTGTATTGTTTGCATACGAATGAAGTCCCGGCGCGCCGCCGGGCCAGCTTCGAGGTCCGCCATGACGCTTCATCGACCCGAATCGCTCGACGAGGCCCTGTCGCTTCTGGGCGGCGGTGCCGTGGTCCTGGCGGGCGGGACGGATGTCTATCCGGGTCTGCGCGACGGCGCGCCCCCGGCCAGCCTGGTGGACCTGACCCGCGTGGCGGGGCTGCGGGGGATTTCCCGGCAGGACGGGCTCTGGCGGATCGGCGCCGCGACCACCTGGACCGACGTGCTGCGCGCCGAACTGCCCGCCTGCTTTGCCGGGCTGAAGGGCGCCGCGCGCGAGGTGGGCTCGGTGCAGATCCAGAACACCGGCACGGTGGCGGGCAACATCTGCAACGCCTCGCCCGCCGCCGACGGCGTGCCCGCGTTGATGGCGCTGGACGCGCAGGTGGAGGTGACGGGGCCGGAGGGGCCGCGCCGGGTGGCTCTGGAGCAGTTCATCCGGGGGCCGCGCAGCGTGGACCTGCGGCCGGGCGAGATCGTGAGCGCCGTGCTGGTGCCCGAGGCCACGGGGCAGGGGGCCTTTCGCAAGCTCGGGGCGCGCAAGTACCTTGTGATATCCATCGCCATGGTCGCGGCGGTGGTCGAGGTTTCCGGCAACGCGATCAGCCGTGCCCGCGTCTCGGTTGGGGCCTGTTCGCCCGTGGCCGTGCGGCTGCGTGGGCTGGAAGAGGCGCTGACCGGCGCGACAGTGGCAGAGGTGTCGGGGATCGTGGCAGGGGCGGATCTGCCGGGTCTCACCCCCATCGACGACGTGCGCGCCAGCGCCGCCTACCGGCGCGAGGCCGTCCGCACCCTGATCGCCCGGACCATCACCGACGCCATGGAGGTGCGCGATGTCACTTGACGATCCCGAGGGCGGCATTGCCCTGACCCTGAACGGCGAAGCCGTGACGCTGGGCGCCGACCCCGCGGCCCGGCTGTCGGAGGTGCTGCGCGAACGTGCCGGGGCACGCGACGTGAAGGTCGGGTGCAACGCGGGCGATTGCGGGGCCTGCACCGTGCTGCTGGATGGCGAGGCGGTCTGCGCCTGCATCACCGCCGCCGGGCAGGCCGAGGGCCGCGTGGTCGAAACGCAGCGTGGGCTTGTGGATGGACCCGAGGGGCAGCGCCTTGCCGCCGCGTTCCAGCGGCATCAGGCGGCGCAATGCGGGATCTGCACGCCGGGCATGATGGTCTCGGCCACGGCGCTGCTGCGCCGGGGCGGGGCGCTGGACGAGGCGGCGGTGGCCGATGCGCTGGGCGGCGTGCTTTGCCGCTGCACGGGCTATCGCAAGATTATCGACGCGGTGCTGGATGCCGCGCATGACATGGCGCCGGTTTCTGAAGGCGGCGTGGGCGCGCGGGTCGAGCGGCTGGACGGCTGGCCCAAGGTCGCAGGGCTGGAACGCTTCGGCGACGACGTGGCGCCCGCCGATGCGCTGGCGCTGCGGGTGATCCGGTCGCCCTTTCACCGGGCGGCATTCACCTTCGGCGACCTTGACGCCTATCGCGAAGCCGCCGGGCTGGAGCTGGTGCTGACGGCCAGTGACGTGCCCGGCGAGAACTGCTTTGGCGTCATTCCCGGCTTCGAGGATCAGCCCGTCTTTGCCGAGGGCGAGACGCGCTTCAAGGGCGAGGCCGTGGCCGCCGTGGGCTGCACGCCCGAGGCGCTGGCGGCCCTGCCGGACTTCCCCGTCACCTGGGAGGAACGCCCTGCCAACCTGACCCCGCGCGGCGCGGCAGAGGCGGCGCAACTGCATGGCACGCGCGCGGACAACGTGATGTGCCGGGGCCTCGTGGCGCGGGGCGATGCGGCGGGCGCCATGCCGGGGGCGGCGCATGTGGTGTCGGGTGACTTCTCGACCGGGTTCATCGAACACGCCTATATCGAGCCCGAGGCCGCCGTCGCGCGGCGCGTGGGCGACCGGATCGAGGTGCAGTGCTGCACGCAGGCGCCCTACATGAACCGCGACGGGCTTTCGCGCATCCTTGGCCTTGCGCCGGGGGACGTGCGCATCCTGCCGACGGCGACGGGCGGCGGGTTCGGGTCCAAGCTCGACCTCACCGCGCAGCCCTACGTGGCGCTGGCGGCCTGGCGGCTGAACCGGCCCGTGCGCATCGCCTACACCCGGACCGAGAGCATCGCGACCACCACCAAGCGGCACCCTTCCGAGATCCGCATGGAGATTGGCGCGGATGCCGAAGGGCGGCTGGTGGCCGAGACTTTCGACGGGGTGTTCAACACCGGGGCCTATGCCAGCTGGGGGCCCACCGTGGCCAATCGCGTGCCGATCCATGCCTCGGGGCCCTACCTCACACCCAACTACCGCGCCGACAGCGCGGGGGTGCATACGAACACCGCGCCCTCGGGGGCCTTTCGCGGCTTCGGCGTGCCGCAGTCGGCGGTGGCGCAGGAGCAGCTGTTCGACATGCTGGCCGAGAAGCTCGGGATGGACCGGCTGGCCTTTCGCAAGCTCAACTGCCTGCGCAACGGCGATCCCACGGTGACCGGACAGGTTTTCGAGACCGGCATGGGGATCGAGGCCTGTTTCGAGGCGCTGGAGCCGCACTGGGCCTGGGCGCTGGCCGGGGCGGAGCAGTTCAACGCCAGCCACGACACGGTCAAGCGCGGCGTCGGCATGGCGGGCGGATGGTACGGCTGCGGCAATACCTCCATGTCGAACCCCTCGACCATCCGCGCGGGGGTTACGCCCGCGGGCGAGGTCGTGCTGCACCAGGGCGCCATGGACATCGGGCAGGGATCGAACACGGTCATCACCCAGATCTTCGCCGAGGCGCTGGGCGTGTCGGTGTCTCAGGTGACCCTCGTCGGCCCGGACACGGACCTGACGCCGGATGCGGGAAAGACCTCGGCCAGCCGCCAGACCTTCATCACCGGCAACGCGGCCCGGCTGGCGGGCACGGCGCTGCGCGCGCAGATCCTGCGGCTGGGCAACGTTGGCGAGGGGGCGCAGATCGGCTTCGAGGACGGGACGATTGTTCTGAGCGAGGGCGGCGAGAAGCGCCGGGTGGAGCTGCCGCAGGGCGAAGGCTACGCGCTGGAGGTCACCGAAAGCTACGATCCGCCGACCCTGCCGCTTGATGAAAACGGGCAGGGATCGCCCTACGCCGTCTTCGGCACCACCGCGCAGATGGCCGAGCTTGAGGTCGATCTGGAGCTGGGCACCGTGAAGCTGCTGCGAATCGTGGCGGCGCATGACGTGGGCCGCGCGATCAATCCGCTGCTGGTCGAGGGCCAGATCGAGGGCGGCGTGGCGCAGGGCCTCGGCCTCGCGCTGATGGAGGAATTCCTGCCGGGGCGGACCGAGAACCTGCACGACTACCTCATCCCCACCATCGGGGACGTGCCGCCCATCGAGTCCATCATCATCGAATCCGGCGATGAACACGGGCCCTTTGGGGCCAAGGGGCTGGGCGAGCACTGCCTGATCCCCACCGCGCCGGCCGTGCTCAACGCCATTGCGCATGCCAGCGGCGCGCGCATCCACCACCTGCCCGCCACCCCCGCCACCGTGCGGGCCGCCATCCTGGCGCAGCGCGAGAACGGGACCGAATGACCGACAAGACAGAACTGACCGGCAGCTTTGCCGGGATCGACGTGGGCGGCACCTTCACCGACCTCGTCCATTACGACAGCCGCGCCCGCGCCGTGCGACTGGCCAAGGTGCCGACCACGCTGGAAAACCAGGCGCACGGGGTGCTCGACGCGCTGGATGCGGCCGGGGTGGATGCCGCTGCGCTGGACCTGATCGTGCACGGCACGACGACCACCACCAACGCGGTGCTGGAACGGCGGCTGTGCAAGACGGGTCTGGTGACGACGCAGGGCTTCCGCGACGTGCTGGAGCTGGGCCGCCGCACGCGGCCGCAGGCCTACGGCATGAAGGGCCAGTTCCGCCCGCTGATCCCGCGCGACCTGCGGCTCGAGGTGCCCGAGCGGATGCTGGCGGATGGGTCGGAGTATATCCCGCTGGACGAGGACGCGCTGCGCACCGCCGTCTGCAAGCTGCGCGACGAGGGCTGCGAATCCCTCGTGATCCACTTCCTGCACGCCTACGCCAACCCCGCGCATGAGCTGCGCGCGGGGCAGATCGCGCGCGAGGAATGGCCCAACGGCGACATCACCCTGGGCCATGCTCTGCTGTCGGAAAGCCGCGAGTTCGAGCGCGGTGTGACGGCAGCGGTGAATGCCAGCGTGCAGCCGCTGTTGCGGCGCTACGTCGAACGCCTTGCCGACCGGCTGAGCGAGCGCGGCTACGGGCGCGACCTGCTGGTGATGAACGGCAACGGCGGCATGGTCTCGGCCCGGATCGTGGCCGAGGAGGCCGCCAAGACGGTCATGTCAGGCCCCGCCTCGGGCGTCATGGCCGCGGCCTACACCGGGCGGCGCGCGGGCATTCCGGATCTTCTGACCTATGACATGGGCGGCACCTCGACCGATGTGGCGATGATCCGGGGCGCCGATCCGGCGGTCTCTCACGAGATCGAGATCGAATATGCCATGCCGATCCATGTGCCCATGGTGGACGTGCGCACCGTGGGCGCGGGCGGTGGCTCCATCGCGCGGGTGGATGCGGCGGGGCTGCTGCAGGTGGGCCCCGAAAGCGCGGGCTCGACGCCGGGGCCGATCTGCTATGGCAAGGGCGGGACGGAGCCGACGATTTCGGACGCCAACATGCTTCTGGGGCGGATGAACCCCGGGCGGCTCAACACCATCTCGGGCGAGGTCACGCTCGACACCATCCGCGATGCCTTCGCCGACCGGCTCGGCACGCCGCTGGGGCTGGACGCGACCGAGGCCGCCGCCGCCGTGCTGCGCATCGCCACCGCCAAGATGGCCGACGCCGTGCGCATGGTCTCGATCTCGCTGGGCGAGGACCCGAGGGATTTCGCGCTTTTCGCCTTCGGCGGTGCGGGGCCGCTGCACGCCTGCGCCATCGCGCGGGAGCTGGGCGTGCCGCGCGTGCTGGTGCCCGCGCGCCCCGGAATCACCAATGCGCTGGGCTGCATCGTGGCCGACCTGCGCCACGACTTCGTCCAGACCATCAACGCGCCGCTCGACACCTGCGACATCGGCGAAGTGCACGCGGCCTTTGCCCGGCAGACCGAGGACGGGACCGCCGCCATCGGGCGCGAGCGGGTCGAGATCGCCGAGCTGCGGGTGGTGCATTCGGTGGACATGCAGTTCATCGGCCAGACCCACCTGCTGCGTGTGCCGCTGCCCGACGGGATGCCCACGAAAAAGGATCTGCGCGCGCGGTTCGAGGAGGCCTATTTCAAGCGCTTCCAGGTCAGCCTGCCCGAGATCCGGCCCGCGCTCGTCAACGTGAACACCTCGGTCATCGGCCGACGGCCCGAGGTCGACCTGTCGCTGCTGATCGACGCGGGGGCCCGCAAGGCGACGCTGGCCGAGGCGCAGACCGGCACGCGCGCCGTCTGGTTCGACGGCTGGACCGATACGCCGGTCTACTGGCGCGATTTCCTGCCTGCCGAGGCCACGGTGACCGGCCCCGCCATCGTCGAGCAGATGGACTGCACGCTGGTGATGGAGCCGGGCGACGTGGCCGTGCAGGACCATGACGGCAACCTCATCGTCACCCTGGGAAAGGAGGCCTGCGTATGAGCATCGACCCGATCACCCTGTCGGTCATCCAGTCGGGCCTGCAGCAGGTCTGCGACGAGATGGACCTGAGCTTTTCCCGCGCGGCCTTTTCCCCCGTGATCGCCGAGGCCAACGACCGCTCGGACGGGATCTACTCCGCCGAGGACGGCAGCCTGATCGCCCAAGGCTCGCAGGGCCTGCCGGTCTTCGTCGGCACCATGCAGTTTTCGACCGGAACGCTGATCGAGATGATCCGCGAGGGCCGCGCCGTGGCGCCCAAGCCCGGCGACATCTACATCGTCAACGACCCCTACCTTGGCGGGACGCACCTGATGGACGTGCGCTTTGCCATGCCGGTCTGGCGCGATGGCGAGATCTTCTGCTGGCTGTCCAACACCGGCCACTGGCCCGACACCGGCGGCGCGGTGCCCGGCGGGTTTTCGGCCAGCGCCACGGCGGTGGAACAGGAAGGCTTGCGCCTGCCGCCGGTGCGTCTGTTCAAGGAAGGCGAGCTGGATCCCGAGATCTACGGCATCATCTGTTCCAACATCCGCGTGGCCGACCAGCGGATCGGCGACGTCAAGGCGCAGGCGGCGGCGCTTTACGTGGGGCAGGCGCGGCTTTTCCGGCTGCTCGACCGCTACGGCGACGCCACCGTGCAGGAGGCCATCGGCGAGTTGCGCACCCGCGCGGCCCAGCAGATGCGCACCTGCATCTCGCGCATTCCGGCGGGCCGCTACGAGGCCAGCGCCTTCATCGACAGCGACGGGGTGGTGAACGAACCGCTGGAGATCCGGCTGGCCGTGACCTCGGACGGCGAGACGCTGGAGTTCGACTTCACCGGCTCTTCCGATCCCTGCCGGGGGCCGATGAACTCGGTCTGGGCGACCACGCAAAGCTCGGTCTACCTGGCCATGCGCCACATCTTCCCCGAAGTGCCGATCAGCGCGGGCGCGTTCGAGCCGCTGCGCATCAGGCGCCCCGAGGGCACGTTCCTTGACGCGCGCTACCCGCGCCCCGTGTCGGGCTGCGCGGCCGAGGTCAGCCAGCGGATCGCCGAGGCGGTCTTTGCCGCGCTGGTGGGCGCGCTGCCCGAGATCGTCACGGCGGCGCCTGCCGGGTCGTCGGGCAACTTCGCGCTGGGCGGCGAGGTGCCCGAGGAGGGCCGCGCCTACGTCATGTACCAGATTTCGGGCGGCGGCTACGGCGGCTACGCGGGCGGCGACGGGATTTCCAACGGCTGTTCCACCATCGGCATCTCCAAGTCGCCCCCGGTCGAGATCATGGAGCAGCAGTTTCCCGTGCTCTACCACCGCTATGCCCTGCACGAGGGCTCGGGCGGGGCGGGCGCGCACCGGGGCGGCTTCGGTCTCGACTACGAGGTGGAGATCCTGAAAGGCAACGCGCGGGCGAGCTTTGTCATGGATCACGGGCGTTTCGGGCCGCAGGGCGCGCTGGGCGGCGCGGATGGTGGCGTGAACAAGGTCGTGGTGACGCAGGGCGGCCAGCGGATCGTGCCCGAGCACCTGTCCAAGGCGCAGGACATCGCGCTGGCGGCGGGCGACCGGGTGCATGTGCGCACGCCGGGGGGCGGCGGCTACGGCAAGCCGGAAGACCGCGACCCTGCGCTGGTGGCCGAGGATGTGCGCCTGGGCCGCTACACCGCGGCCGAGGCGAAGGAGAAGTTCGGCTGGGAGGGCACGGGCGGCTGAGCCGCGCGCCCCGCGCCGGATCACAGGCTTGTGGTGATGCCGCCGTCGACGAAGATCGTCTGCCCGGTGGTAAAGCTCGCGGCATCGCTCGCGAGGAAAACCGCCGCGCCGACCAGTTCCTCGACATTGCCCCAGCGGCCCGCCGGGGTGCGCTTTTCGAGCCACTCGGTAAAGGCCGGGTCCTCGACCAGCGCCTTGTTGAGCGGCGTCTTGAAATAGCCCGGCGCCAGCGCGTTCACCCGCAGGCCATGCTGTGCCCAGTCCGTGGACATGCCGCGCGTCAGGTTGCGCACGGCGCCCTTGGTGGTGGTGTAGGGCGCAATGCCGGGGCGGGCGAGTTCCGCCTGCACCGATGCGATGTTGATCATGCGCCCCGCGCCGCGGGCGATCATGCCCTTGGCCACGGCCTTGCCCACGTAGAAGACGCTGTCCACGTTGGTGCGCATCAGCCGCGACCATTCCTCCTCGGGGAAATCCTCGAGAGGGGTGCGGAACTGCATGCCGGCGTTGTTGATCAGGATGTCGATGGGGCCGTTGCCCTCGATCCCGTCGACGGCGTATTTCACCGCCGCCGGATCGGTCACGTCGAAGGCGGCGGTCTCCACGGTGAAGCCCTCGGCGCGCAGCTCCTCGGCGGCGGCTTCGAGCTTGGCCTCGGTGCGGCCATTCAGGATCACGGCGGCGCCGTGCTGCGCCAGCCCGCGCGCCAGCGCCAGGCCGATGCCCTGGCTGGATCCGGTGATCAGGGCGCGCTTGCCGGTAAGGTCGAATAGGGTGGACATGGAAGCTCCTTGTCAGTTGGTCTGTGTCGTCAGCCGAGCAGGTCCCACAGCCCCGTGGTGAGGACCGGGAAGATTTCGAGCAGGACAACCACCACAAGCGTGGCGAGGATGAAGGGGAGGGCCGCGCGGAAGACGGGCCCCGGCTCCACCTTGGCGACCTGCGCCGAGACGAAGACGAGGATGCCCACCGGCGGTGTCACGCCGCCGAGCTGCAGCGCGATGATCATCACGATGCCCGCCTGCACCGGGTCCACGCCGAAGCCCGCCAGAACCGGCATGAAAAGCGGCGCGGTGATCAGCATGGCGGGCGTCAGGTCGAGGAACATGCCGATGCCCAGCAGGAACACGGTCATGAGCAGCAGCACCGCAATGCGCGAATCGATCCCGTCGCTCATCAGCGCGACCAGATCCTGCGGCACGCGGTCGGCGATCAGCACCCAGGCAAACGGCGCCGAGGCCGCGATCAGGAAGGCGACGGTGGCCGCCTCGATCCCGCATTCGCGGAAGTTGCGGAAAAAGGTCCCCCAGGAATAGGCGTTGAAGACGAATTTCCCCAGCAGGAACACGTAGAACAGCGTCATCACCCCGGCCTCGGTCGCGGTGGTCACGCCGAAGCGGATGCCGCCAAGCACCACGACCACCACCACGAGCACCGGAAAGGCCTTGAGGAAGGTGGACCAGATCTTGGACAGCGGCGCGCGCTCGGACGCGGCCTCGTAGCCGCGGCGGCGGGCGATGATGTACGACGTCACCATCAGCGCGAAGGCGAGGATGAAGCCCGGCACCACGCCGCCGATGAAGAGCTGCGCAATGGACACGTCCACCGCCGAGGCGAAGACCAGCATGGCGATCGCCGGCGGCACCACGTTGGGCAGCAGGGCCGAGGCGGCGGTGACGGCACAGGAAAAGGCCGGGGAATAGCCGCGCTTGACCATCTCGGGCACGATGATCTTGGTCGTCGTGGCCGCGTCGGCGCTGGTCGAGCCCGAAACACCGCCCAGCATCAGGCTGTTGAGCACGTTGACGTGGGCCAGCCCGCCACGGAAGTGCCCCACGAGGCTGCCCGCGAAGTCGATCAGGCGCCCCGACAGGCCGCCGAGGTTCAGCAGGTAGCCGGCCGACAGGAAGAAGGGGATGGCAAGCAGGATGAACTTGCCCGCACCCGCCACGGCGTTCTGCAGCACAGCCTGGGCGGGCAGCATGCCCCCGGTCCAGGTGGTCAGCACCACGCTGCCCACGAGGCAGAAGGAAATCGGCGTGCCGATGAACATCAGCAGGAAGAACCCTGCCAGCATCACCGAGCTCTGCGACCAGCCCGAGATCACCGGCAGCGGTGCCGCCGCCTCGAGCGCGAAATAGAGCGCCACTGCCCCCACGAGCGAGCCCGCCCGGCGCAACAGGACGCCCGGCGCCTCGGTGTTTTCGGTCAGCAGCAGGAAGGCGCCCAGCACGCCCGAGATCGGGATGATGGAATAGCGCAGCGGGTTCGGCAGCCCCAGCGTCGGGCTGGTGCCGCCCACGCGCTCGATCAGCACCATGCCCTTGAGAACGAAGACCGTCATCGTGAGGAAGATCGCCAGGTCCCGCAGGAAGGCCACCGGCGACTGCCAGCGCTCGGGCAGCATGTCGGTCAGCACCCGCATCGCCACGTGGCCGCCCCGGCCGATCCCCACGGCGGCGCCGGTAAAGATGAGCCAGGTGAAGGACCAAAGCGCGAATTCCTCGCTCCACGACAGCGCGTCGTTGAAGACGTAGCGGCTGATGACGCCGGCCAGCACGACCACCGACATGGCCGAGAGGATCACGAAGGCCGCGGTCGCGGCGACCCGGTCGGTCAGCACGTGGGCCTTGCCCACGACCTCGAGCCAGTGCGGGCCGCGCGTCGCGTTATGGGCGTGGCCGCCGGATTCGGGAAATTCTTCCATGCCGTAGTCGGGCATCACGACAGACCTCCTCCCGGGGGTGTTTGAAACGCTTGCGGGCCGGGAGGATCCCCGGCCCGCGTCCTACACGGTCGCGGATCAGGCGTCGGGCCCGGCCTCGGGGTCCGCCTCCGCGATGATCTCCAGCAACTCCTCCGCGCCGGGGATCTTGGCCGCGTATTCTTCGCGCACGGGCTTGAGCTTCTCGACCCAGACATCACGGTCGATATCGCTGATGATGGTCGAGCCGGCTTCCTCGGTCTGGGCGAGCGCCTGCGCGTCCTGCTCGGCCTGAAGCTCGGGCTGCTGTGCCTGCGCCTCGGCGGCGGCTTCCTCGATCGCGGTCTGGTGTTCTTCGGGAAGGCTCTGCCACCAGTCCTCGGAGAAGACCCAGCTGCCGATGGCGTAGATGTGGTTCAGCTTGGTGTAGTAGGGCGCGACCTCGTACCAGCTCTCCGAGTAGTAGTTGGAGGCGGTGTTGTCGAAGAGGTCGACCACGCCGGTCTGCATCGAGTTGTAGATCTCGGGGTGCGGGATCGGTGTCGGGCTGGCGCCCGCGGTTTCCCAGAGGTTCACGTGCAGATCGCTCTGGATCACGCGCATCTTCTTGCCCTCGACGTCCTCAGGCAGGCGCACGGGCTCCTTGCTGATGACGGCGCGGGCGCCGTTGGGCGTGAAGCCCAGAAGGTGGAAACCCGCCTCGGCAAAGTCGTCCTGCAGCGCCTCGGTCACGGGGTCGTTCATGGCCACGGCGTGTTCGTCGCTGTTGAAGATGAACGGCAGGTCGAGCACCTGCACCTCGGGCACCCACTGCGCGAGCACCGAGGAGGTCAGGATGCCGGCCTGCACCGAGCCCAGGCGAATGCCCTCGGCCACTTCGACCTCGCCGCCCAGCAGCGAGTTGCCGAAGAGCTGGATCTCGACCGCGCCGTCGGTCTTTTCGGACACGGCCTCGGCAAAGATCTCGGCCGCGGCGTACTTGGGGTTGTTCTCGGGCACGTCGAGCGGCAACCGCGCGGTGTATTCCTGCGCCGTGGCTGCGCCCGCAAGCGCCGTGATGGTGCCCGCAAGGGCGATTTGGGTCAGTTTCATGGGTTCCTCCCTCAGAACTCTGCGTCGTTTGCGCCGGCGGGCCTCAGCCCGACCGGGTCTTCCGGAACGCGCCGTGCAGGCGCGGTGTCACCTCGTCGACGAGCCGCCGCAGCGTGTCGTCGTGGCCGCCCGTGACATCGAGGACGAAGGCGCCCTCGTCGGGTGCCGGCGGTTCGAGCGCGGCAAGCTGGCTGTCGAGCAGGCCGCCCGGCATGAAGTGCTCGCGCTCGGCCATGCGCTGCGCGATGATCTCGCGCGGGCTGGTCAGGAAGACGATCTCGAACGGACCGGCCACCTGCTGCAGCCTGTCGCGGTAGCTGCGCTTCAGGGCCGAGCAGCTGAACACCACGTCCCCCGTTTCGCGCGCCCCGCGCACCGCTGCCCCAAGCTCGTCGAGCCAGGGCCAGCGCATCTCGTCGGTCAGCGGGATCCCGGCGGTCATCGCCGCACGGTTCTCCGCCGAATGGAAGTCGTCCCCTTCCAGGAAGGTGGCCCCGAGTTGCCTCGCCAGCCCCATGGCAAGCGTGCTTTTCCCGGACCCGCTGGTCCCCATCATCAGGACGGCTCCCCCCAGATCCAATGTGCTGCTCCCTCGTGTCTCTTTGGCTCGCTTCAAGGTGACACAACGGTGTATGATTGCGCTGTCATTGGCAATGTCAGTTGACATAGGATCGCAAATAATCGGATAAGATACTGATATGAGTAAAAAGAAATCCCGATATGCGCCCACGTTGAACGACGTCGCCCGCGAATCGGGGGTTAGCGCGATCACCGTCTCACGGTGCTTCCGCCACCCCGAAAAGGTCTCGGACGCCGTGCGCAAACGGGTCATGGAGACCGTCGAGAAGCTGGGCTACGTGCCGAATTCCGCGGCCTCGGCGCTGGCCTCGCGCCGCACCGACGTGATCGGGCTGCTGCTGCCCTCGCTCAACAACAACGTCTACCTCGACGTGGTGAGTGGCGCCTTCGACCGGGCCCACGGTACGCGCCACGCGATCCAGATCGGCAACCACAAGTACAGCCCGCTGGAAGAGGAAAAGCTCATCCGCATCTTCCTCCAGCAGAACCCCGCGGGCCTGATCGTCGCCGGCGGTGAACAGACCGAGGCCGCGACCGAAATGCTGCGCGAGGCCGACTGCCGCGTGGTGCAGATCATGGACACCGACGTCGATCCCATCGACCTCGTGATCGGGCTCGACCACGAAAAGGCTGCGGCCGAGGCGGTCGCGGGCCTACAGGCGCGTGGCTACCAAAGGATCGGCTTTCTCGGGGCTCGCATGGACACCCGTTCGCAGAAGCGCCTGTCCGGCTATCGCCGCGTGATCGGCGACAGCGGCAGGGAAGAGCGCATCGCCACCTCGCCCATGCCCTCGTCCGCGCGGCTTGGCGCGCAGCTTCTGGCCGATCTCTTCGCGCGGTATCCCGACACCGATGCCGTCTTCACCAACAACGACGACATCGCGCTGGGCGCCTACCTCGAATGTCAGCGCCGCGCGATCCGCATGCCCGAGGATTTCGGCATTGTCGGCTTCAATGACATGGACCTGCTGGAGGAGCTGAACCCGCCGCTTTCGACCGTGTGCACCGACCGCTACCGGATGGGCCACGATTCCGTCGACCGGCTGATCGCGCTGGCCGACACGGCCCGCCCCGAGGGCGCCGGGGTGCTGGACCTCGGGCACGCCTGCATGTGGCGCGGCACCACGCGCGAGGTTTGAGACGCTTTCGCGCGGCGCCCCGTGGGACGCGCGCCGTTCATGATGGCGCGGGCTGAGCCGATGGGGTGGGTGCGGGGCGGCTTCCGATCCAGATGCAGATCACGACCACCGCCGCGCCGACAAGCTGAAGCGGGCTCAGCGCTTCGCCCAGGATCAGCCAGCCCAGAAGGACCGCGGTCAGGGGGCTGAGGAACCCGAAACCGGTGACCGTCGCGGGGCCCAGGCGCTCGATCCCCCTGAACCAGAAGAAATAGCTGAGCGCGGCGCCCACGAGGCCCAGCCAGAGGAAGCCTGCGAGGTTCGCGGCGGTGGGCAGCGGCAGCGGCGGCTCGAGGATCAGCGCGACGGGTGTCAGCAGGAGGCCCCCGGCCGTCAGTTGCCAGGCGGTGAAGGTCAGGGCCGGAACCTCGGGGCGCCATTTGCGTGTCAGCACGACGCCGAAGGCCATGGAGAGGGCCCCGACGAGGGCTGCGCCGACACCGACGGGATCGAGCGTCGCGCCCGGACCAAGGACCAGCAGGCCGACCCCCGCGATCCCGGCGCTGGCGGCGCCGATCTTGCGCAGGGTGAGCGGCGTGCCCAGTGCCACCCGCGCCAGCACCAGCACGATCAGCGGCTGGATCGCGCCCAGTGTGGCGGCGACGCCACCGGGCAGCCGGTAGGCCGCGACGAAAAGGGCCGCCCAGAAGATCGCGAAGTTCAGCGCGCCCAGAAGCGCCAGCCGGCCAAGCCAGCTTCTTGGCGGCAATTGCCGTGTCGCGAGCAGGAGGATCAGCCCGGCGGGCAGGGCGCGCAGCACCGCGTCGGTCAGCGGATAGCCGGGCGGCAGCAGTTCGGAGGTGACGATGTAGGTGCTGCCCCAGACCGCGGGGGCGGAGGCGGCGAGCAGTGCGTCGGACAGGCGGGGCATGGCGGACTCCATTTATCTCGACGTCGAGATAAATGAGCATATATCTTGACGTCAAGATAAAATCTGGTAGCCAAGGTGCATGGATCAGGTCGACCGCATACTGGAGCAATGGAACCGGGAACGCCCGGATCTGGACGTCACGCCTATGGGCACCTTCGGGCGGCTCAAGCGGCTTGCCGATCAGCTTTTGCGCGAGATGGAGCGGGTCTATCAGGCGAACGACCTGACCCAGGCGGGCTTTGACGTGCTGGCGACGCTGCGCCGGTCCGGCCCGCCCCATGCGCTGACGCCATCGGCGCTGATCTCCTGGACCATGGTCGCCTCGGGCACGATGACGAACCGCCTCGACCGCCTCGAGGCGCGCGGGCTGATCGAGCGGCGGACCAATCCCGCCGACGGGCGCGGATCGGTCGTTGCCCTGACCGACGAGGGGTTGGCGCTGATCGACCGGGTGGTGGCCGAACACGTCGCCAACCAGCATCGGCTCATCGCGGGATTGCCGCCCGAGCTGCGCCCCCATCTGGACGCGGCGCTGCGCGCCTGGCTGGCCTCGTTCGAGGAGGGGGCAGGCTAGGGCGCATGGCTTTCCTCTGGCCGCCCCGCGGGATAGCAGAGGGCAGAACACCGAAGGGGGGCATGGCGTGCGCTGGGAAGAACTTCTGTCGGACCAAAGGCTCCGCGATCCGAAATACGTCGAGGGCAAGACCCGCTCGATCTTCGTGCAGGACCACGACCGCATCGTGTTCTCGGCGCCCTTCCGGCGGCTGGCGAACAAGACGCAGGTGCATCCGCTCTACCATCACGACCACCTGCACCACCGGCTGATCCACTCGGTCGAGGTGGGCAGCGTCGGGCGGTCCATCGCCATGCGCGTGGGCGACTGGCTGATCGGGCAGGGCGCGCTGGCGCGGGGCGAGGATCACGACCTGTCGAACGCCGTGCAGGCCGCCTGCGCCGCCCACGACATCGGCAATCCGCCCTTTGGCCATTCGGGCGAGGCCGCCATCGGTGACTGGTTTGTCGAGGGGTTCGAGCGGGGGCAGGGGCTGCTGGCGGATCTCGACGCTGGCCTGCGCGACGAGTTCACCGCCTTCGAAGGCAACGCCCAGGGATTCCGCATCCTCGCGCAACTCGAGATGTACCGCGGCGACGGCGGGATGCGCCTGTCGAAGGGCGTGCTGGGCGCCTTCATGAAGTACCCCGTCACCGCCCGGACCCGCGCGGCCCTGCCGGAGGAGACCCGCAAGGGCTATGCCGGGTTGAAAAAGTTCGGGGTGTTCGAGGGGGAGCGCGGGCTGTTCGCCGAGGTGGCGGAGGGGTGCGGCCTGCCCGCCGAAGACGGCTGGTGGCGGCGCCATCCGCTGGTCTTCATCGTCGAGGCGGCGGACGACATCTGCTACAATATCGTCGATCTGGAGGACGCCTTCACCTCGGGCGATCTGCCTTACGAGACGGTGCGCGAGGCGCTGGATGCGCTGGCGGGGCGGCCCAACCGAAACACCGGCGGTCTGACGCGGACCGAGCATATCGCGCTGCTGCGATCGCTCGCCATCGGCAGCGCCATCGCCGCCTGCACGCAGGCCTTCATCGAGAACTACGATGCGATCATGGCTGGCAGCTTCTCGAAGTCGCTGGTCGATGCATCGCCGCTCGCCGGGCAATTCGCGCAGATCGAGGGCATCGCCAGGGACCGCATCTTCACCTCGGCCCGCAAGACCGAGCTCGAGGTTTCGGGCCGGCAGGTGATCCGCAACGTTCTGACCGGCATCCTGCCGGTTTTCGAGGATTTCGCGCGGGTTGGCTGGGACGCGGACCGGCTGCCCGGCCCCTCGGCGCAGATCGTGCGCGCGCTGTCGCTCGACCTGCGGGATGTGAGCGGCCCCGAGAGCGCGCTACATGCCATGACGGATTTCACCTCCGGCATGACCGACCGCTACGCGCTTCAGATCGCGCGGATGCTCTCGGGGCTCTGATCGTTCAGGTGCGGTTGGCGCCCGGCTGCCAGAGCACGTCGGCGCGGCCCTCGTCGTTGGCCACCCGGCCCACCACGAAGAACCAGTCCGACAGGCGGTTGAGATAGCGCACCGCCTCGGAATTGATCTCGGCCTCGGTGGCAAGATGCACGGCCAGCCGCTCGGCCCGGCGCGACACCGTCCGGCAGTGGTGCAGATGCGCGGCAAGCGGCGTGCCGCCCGGCAGCACGAAGCTCTTCAGAGGCTCCAGCGTCGTGTTCAGCGCGTCGATTTCGGTTTCCAGCCGCGTCACCTGGCTTTCGTGCATCCGCAGCGGCGGGTAGTCGCGCTCGGCATCCTTGTCCATCTCGGGCAGGCAGAGGTCGGCGCCGAGATCGAAGAGATCGTTCTGGATGCGCCCCAGCGCCGCGTCCGTGTCGCCCTTGGCATGCAGCCGCGCGAGCCCCACGACCGAGTTCAGCTCGTCCACGGTGCCGTAGGCCTCGACCCGCGGGTCGAACTTGGCGACGCGGGTGTTGTTGCCGAGCGCGGTGTCGCCCTTGTCGCCGGTGCGGGTGTAGATCTTGTTGAGCGTGACCAAGGGATCAGCCTCCTCCGCCGCGGACCAGCACGAAGAGCAGGATCAGCAGCACAGCGATGAACTGCGCCCCGATCCGCCAGCGCATGGCCTTGTTGGCGTATTTCTTGTTGAATTCCCCGCCCTTGGCAAAGCTACCGATGCCGAAGAACAGGATGAGGACGACCACCACCATTGCGATGGCCACCACGATGAAGAGCGGGTCTTGTCCCATGTCACCTCCAGGTTCTGGGCCACAGATAGCCGAAATGCGCGGGATTGCGAGATGCGGTCAGCCGCCGCGCAGGATCAGCCGGTCGAGCATGCGCGTCGACAGCACCCGCCGCGCCAGGGACATCAGCTTCGACGGCGTGGTGATGTAGTAGCGCGGGCGCGGGTTTTTCGCGTCAAGCGCGCGGATCAGCACCTTTGTCACGGCGTCCGGCGTCAGCTCGAAGGTATCCGGCCCGCTGCTTTCGTAGAGCCGCTTCAGCAGGCTGGATTCGTACTGGTCGCGCCGGGGGCTGGATTTCCAGTCCACCCATTTCTCGAAATAGGGGCTGGAGTTCACGCGGCTGTTCGTGCCGATCGGCCCGGTGTTGAGCGTGATGATGTCGATGGGCGTGTCGGACATTTCGAGCCGCAGCGTGTCGGTCAGCCCCTCGAGCGCGTGCTTGGAGGCGACATAGGCGCCGCGCCAGCGCAGCGGCACGTATCCCAGCACCGAGGAATGATGCACGATCCGGCCGTGGCCCTGCGCGCGCATCACCGGGATCACCCGCGTCGTCAGGTCGTGCCAGCCCACCACGTTGGTCTCGAAGATCTCGCGCAGGGCGCCGGGGGGCAGATCCTCGACTGCGCCGGGCACGGCCATGGCGCCGTTGTTGAAGAGCGCATCCAAGGTGCCGCCGGTGGCGTCGAGCACCTGCGCCAGCGCGGCCTCGATGCTGTCGGGGTCGGTGTAGTCGAGCCGGACACTCTCGATCCCCTCGGCGCGGAAGGCGGCGCAGTCCTTTTCCTGCCGGCAGGTGGCGAAGACGCGACAGCCCTTTTGCGACAGGGTCAGGGCCGCGTCGCGCCCGATGCCGGAGGCGCAGCCGGTGATGAGGATGGAACGCGTCATGTCCCCCGCCTAGAGGCTGTGGCGGAAAAGGGAAAGCGCCGTGGCGCGAGGGCGACCCGTGCGGTCATCCCTCGGTCGGATCCCAGGAGAGGTCTTCTCCGGCCATCGCGAAGGCATGGGCGCGTCTGACCCGCTCGAAATCGGGCGGGAAGGCCAGTTCGCGTTCGGCCCGGTCGAGCGCCAGCCGGGCCTGCGCCGCGGCCGGTTCCTCAAAAGCCGCGCCGCCTTCGCGCACCAGCAGGCCGAGTGACTTCTGGACCCAGATGTCCAGCTCCACCGACCCCACGCCGTCCCGGATGATCGCGGCGTAGGCATCCTCGAGCAGGTCCTGCGGCCGCAGGGAGGGGACGTGAACCCTTACGAAGGTGGGATCTTCGCGGTCCTCCTCCGGCGGGCGTGACTGCCAATCGCACAGGATCCGTGCGGCGCGGACAACGATGTCGATGGCTGTCCCAGGATCGTTGACCGCGGGCGACAGCGCGCGGGATCCGATCTCGGACAGGGCCACCAGTCCGAAGCGCGGGTCCGTCGCGTAGCTGCGCCGCGGCGCCAGCACGAAGGCGTCCAGCAGTTCGCTCATGTCGAGAACGGTATCCTTTTGCGAATGCCGGACGGTCAGGAGCGGCCTGCGCGCGGTGATGAGCGCACCCGGCAGCGAGCGCAGATAGATCACCGCATCGTTGCGGTCCGCCCAGTCATCCAGGCTTGCCATGTCGACGTGCTGGATGAAGCCGAGCGTCTCGGAATGCAGGTCCACGCCGCCCGAGGGAATGCCGGTTGCCGGCACCCCGGCCAGCGGTGCCCAGGGTTTCCAGTGGCCGAAGGCCTCGCGCGTGGCCACCTCGATCCGCTCGATGGTGTTTTCCATCCGGCCGAGACGGGCGATGTTGTCGACCCAGCGCACGAAAGTGAGGATGACCCAGGCGAAGGTTGCCAGGATAAGCAGAAACATCACGAAACGTCCCGAGACATCGAGATACTGCGTCTTGACCGCGATTGTTCCGACGATGCTGAAGATGAAGGCCGCGATGAAGCTCGACAGCGCCGTTTGCGAGAGGCTGTCGGCGAGGACGAGCACGAAGGCCCGGGGGGTCGCGGTGCTGCTGGCCGAGGCATAGGCGGAGACCATGGAGGTCACCGCGAAGGTGGCGACCCCCAGCATGCTCGCCGAGATGACGCTCAGCAGCTTGTCGAGGGTCTCGTAGCTGATATCCGGCACGAGGTCGCTTGGCGGCAGCCTGTCCGCCAGCTGGGCGAGGTAGACCGCCGCGACCGCCAGCAGGACGTAGCCGATAGGCTTGATCCAGAGTTTTTCGCGCAGGCGGCGCAGCGTGAACTTCAACTTGCTTCTGATCATGTCGCGCCGTTTCCCCGGAAGGCGCGACCCTGCGCGTCCGAACCGACCCAAGCATTTTTCTCTCTCTCAGGTCAAAGGCCTGACTTGCGTCGGGGATAGCGCGTTTCAGGCCGGCTCCGTCGTCCGGCCTGCTGCGCGCTTTGGTTGTCGGGGCAGGGGGCTCTGGGCCCCCCCCCCCCCGCGGGCCGTTGCCCCCCCGGGGG
>CAYNKL010000038.1:0-29191 GCA_964397775.1 uncultured Rhodobacterales bacterium
ATCGGCATTCGCGAAGTGATCTTCATATACTTGCTGGGAGTGTGGGGCGTGGATAGCGACCTCGCGCTCGCGTTCGCCTGGGCCGAATTCGGCATCATCCTCTGTGCAGGGCTGCTCGGGGGTATTGTCTATATGACCCACAAGATGCCGGCCCGGACCGATATTGAAAGGTCCGGGGCAGAGACTCCGGCGAATGCCACCTGATTGATTGATCCTCCGGGTCAGCCCGACAGCGTGTCGTGCCCCCGATCCATATAGAACGACGACATATTTCGACCGAAAGGCATTGTCATGCGCGTGAAATCAGCCATTGAAAACGTCCTGCGAAGCTCGCCCCCGCTGTATCGCCTGGGCTCGCGGATCTATCACAAGATGAACCCCGAATTCCGCACGCTGAGCCCGGGTGCGCCCGGCGCCATCCGCAAGGCCTTCGAGCTGGGCCTCGTGGACAAGGATGCCAGCACGTTCGAGGGCGACTACCACGAGTTCGGCCTGTTCCGGGGCGGCACATTCCTCGCCACGAGCCAGATCCTCGAGGAGATGGGCCTGCAGGACGTGCGGCTTTACGGCTACGACTCCTTCGAGGGGCTTCCCGAGGCCACGGGTATCGACGCCGGGGACACGCGCTTCTTCGAGGGGCAGTTCGCCTGCTCGCGGCAGGACGTCGAGGCCAACCTCAAGGCGCACGGGATGGACATGTCCCGCGCGGTGCTGGTCGAGGGCTTCTACGAGGACACGCTGACCGAGGAGCTTCATCAGCAGCATCCCTTCCGCCCGGCCTCGGTCGTTCTGCTCGACTGCGACTACTACTCCTCCACCATCTGCGCGCTGAACTGGCTCGACCGTTACATCCGTGCGGGCACGGTCCTGCTGTTCGACGACTGGTTCAGCTACGGCAGCGATCCCGACCTGGGCCAGCCCAAGGCGCTGGACGACTGGCTTGCCGCCAATCCCCAGTGGAAGATCGAGCAGCTTGACGATTTCGAGGCGAACGGGCGCGGCTTCATCGTCCGCAACAGCTGAGCGCATTGGGGGAACCGGACGTGACACAGACGACCGACACGCCCATGTCCACGGCACCGGCCGAGAAGGACCGCGTCGTGGACATGCTCGGGTCCGAAGCCTCGGCGCTGTCGAAGTACCAGTCCGTCTTCGTCGGGCGCGAGGGGCTTCTGGCGACGCTGAAGTACGACCTCGTGATGATGCTGGCTTCGGGGACGCGCGGCGCGCTCGGGCTGGCGCTGCGCAAGACACTCTATCCCGGCCTCTTCGGCCGGATCGGGGCGGGCGTCACCTTCGGCCGCGCGATTTCGCTGCGCTGCCCCTCACGCATGTCGCTGGGCGACAGCGTGATCATCGACGACAACTGCTCGCTTGACGCGCGAGGGGCCCGCACGCCGGCGGACTTCGCCATCGGCGCGGGCACGCTTGTGGCCCGCGACACCATCCTGCTGGTCAAGCAGGGCTACCTGCGAATCGGCGAAAGATGCTCGATCGGCAGCCAATGCTTCCTCGGCGCCGTCTCGGGGATCGAGATCGGGGACGACACGATCGTCGCCGGGCAATGCTACTTCGGCGGCGGGCGCTATCGCACCAAGCTGGGCGCCGGCCCGATGCAGCAGCAGGGACTGACGACGCGCGGTCCCGTCGTGGTCGGCAACGACGTCTGGATCGGCGCCGGGGTCAAGATCCTGGACGGCGTCCGGATCGGCGACGGGGCGATCATCGGCGCAGGCGCCGTGGTCACCTCGGACGTCGCGCCGAACACCATCGTCGGGGGCGTCCCGGCCCGGGCGATCGGCGAAAGGACCTGAGGAAGCCGGAAATGACCACAAGTACCGAGATCTCCGGGCCCGTGTCAGGGGACCCCCGCGGTGCGCAACCGTGACCGGCGAGATCAGCCGGTCGCGCCTGTCGCTGCACGTGACGGCGCTGCTGATCTTCGCCTTCGCCGCACTCCTTCGGGTCGGACTGCTGAATGCCCCCGGCGAATTTGACGAGTTCTACCATCTCCTCGCAGCGCGCGGCCTCGTGGACAGCGGGCTGCCGCGGATCCTCGACGGTGAATACTGGCGCGGGGCGCTTTTCACGCGCATGGTCGCGGGACTTTTCCATCTGACCGGCTCCGATGATCTTCCCGTCGCGCGCGTCATCTCGGTCATCGCGGGATCGCTGATCCCGGTCGTGGTGTTCCTCTGGATCAGCAAGGTCGTCGGCACCGGAACCGCTGCGCTTGCGACGGCCTTCACCATCTTCTGGCCGCAGGGCATCCTGGAATCGCAACTGGCGCGGTTCTACGCCCTTCATGTGCTGACCTTCCTGCTCGGGGCGGTCGCGTTTTACCTGCTGGTGGCGGGCGGCGTGTCCTCAAGGCTGATCTACGCGGCACTGACGGCGCTTGGCTGGACTCTCGCGATCCACTTCCAGATCAGCGCTGTCATCGGCATCGGCGCCGCCTGTCTCGGCGGGATCTTCGTGCTTGTCATGCGGGAACGGATCAACCCGGTGGCGACCCTGCTGCTGTTAAGCCCGCTGATCGTTCTCGGGGTCATCGCCGCAGTGGCTCTCGACGCGGCCAGCGTGCTTGCGCGGGCCTGGGAGTTCTACCGCTGGACGCCGGTGCATTCCGAACATCTGCGCAACTACTACGCCTTCTATTTCCAGCAGTTCGAGACCTGGTACGGTCTGCTCTGGTTCGCGAGCCTCGCGCTGGTTCCGCTGGGGCTGCGCGCCAACCAGACGCTCGCCGTTTATTGCGCCACGATCTTCGTGCTCTGCTTCCTGGCCCATTCCTTCGGTGGCATGAAGTCGTTGCGCTACATGTCCTACGCGACCCCGTTCCTCTTCGTGAACTGGGCGCTCGGGATACGGGTTCTCGTGGGTGATCTCACCCGACGGTTCTCGCCCAGGACGCGCAACACGGTGATCATCCTGAGCGGCATCCTGGTGGTGGTGGCCACGCTCTTCGTGCCGCGGTCGCTCCAGCTAGCCTCCGGCGAGGGTCTGCCCGACCGCGGTGACTGGAGCGATGGCGCCGGTATCGTCGGCGAGTGGCTGGAGGAGGCGCCCTTCATCGTCACCACCCGCGAGCTGCACCAGATCGCCTATCTCGGCGACTACGACGTCCTGTTCAGCGAAAGCCGCCAGTCCGAGCTCAGCCCGCCCGAGGATTTCGGGGTGGATCCGCGCACAGGCCGGCACGTGGTGGGCACCGAGCAAAACATGATGCTGGTGATCCGCTGCGCGCCCGACGGTCTGCTCGTGACCTCGCCCGACTGGTGGTACGATGCGGGCTTCAACGAACGGCTCGGCCGCCAGATGGATGCGGAGGGTATCGTGTTCGACATCCGCGAGGGCGACGCGATCGTGGCGGTCCGCTGGCATCACGACGACAACACCCCCGCCATCTGCGAAACGCTGCCGCGCACGCTCCGGACCACGCCGCCGGAGGATGTGATCCCCTGAGTGGCGCGGCGCCGATCAGCTCAGGACGGCGGCGGCGATTTCATGGGCTGACTGGCGGAACGCTTCGTCCGGCATCCCGAGGATGGCCCGTCTGCAAGCGAGGGCATCGGCAACCGTGATCCCCTCAAGACGCCGGACGAGGGCTTCGGCACTGGGCTCCGGCACCGTCCAGCCAAGACCATCGGCCACGCGGCGCCCGGTTTCGGTGCCTTCCACCGCGATGGAGGGACATCCGAAGTACCCCGCCTCGTAGATGCGGTTCGGCAGCAGCCAGTTCGAATTGGTGCCCCACTGCCAGAGGTCCTGCGCCCAGACCATGTCGCAGCCGCGATAGATCGCCTCGAGCCCCTCTGGATACGCGTAGGCGCCGTGATAGGTGACGTTCTCGTGCCGCGCGATCATGTCATCGAAGTCGGGCAGGATGTGGCGATGAACGTTGCCGTGCATCTCGATCCGCACGCGCGAGCCCATGCGCTCCGCGGTCTTCAGCAGGATCTCGAGGCTCTGCGGACAGCGCAGCGACCCGACCCACCCCAGCACCAGCGGCCTGTCCTCCACCGGGGTGGTGAATTCCTCGGGGCGCGGACGGGCGGGTCCGGCGTCGCCGACCCACATCTTGTTTTCGACCAGACGCACCTTGCCCGCCCAGCCCTGCATCGGCGCGAAATACTCGCGCTGGAAGGCCATCGACGAGATGATGATCGACTCGGTCTGCCTGAGAAGCCCGCGTTCGACCGCGCGGGCGAGCCGCCCCTTCCGGCCCGCGTCCGTCATGATGTCGTGGATGTCGAGCGCTTCGTAGACCATGCGCGGCCGGGGGCGGATCATCTGCCGGGCCGCGGCCGCGACGATCAGCATGTCGAGATTGCGGGCGACGATGGTGCGACTGCCGGCCAGCCGGTCACGGTTCTTCCACAGGATGCCCATCGAGGCGATGATGCGCCTGATCCGCTGGCCCATCGCCGCGTTGCGCGTCTCGCCCAGGTCGATGTTGCGCCAGAAGGGGTCGGCATCGTGGGTCATGTTGGCCCGGCGCATGGTGAAA
Source organism: uncultured Rhodobacterales bacterium (assembly GCA_964397775.1). Classification (GTDB taxonomy): domain Bacteria; phylum Pseudomonadota; class Alphaproteobacteria; order Rhodobacterales; family Rhodobacteraceae; genus Allosediminivita. The sequence continues at coordinate 4,511 of CAYNKL010000038.1, forward strand.
CCGGTCACGTCAAAACCGCACTCCTGATAGGCGCGGATCCGGCGGCGCTGTGCCGCTTCGGCGGCATCGTAGGCGAAGACGAGAAGCTTGTAGGGCGTGGCCACATCGCTGGCGTCCATCCGGGAGAGCTGGTTCATCGGTTCGCCCCCTCTTCCCAGGGCAGGCTGTCGCGGCCGAGCATCTCGCGCAGCCGGGCCATCTCGTCGGCGAAAAGATCGCGCAGGCACTCAACCGTTTCCGGACGCATCGGCGGGATCTCCTTGCCGACCTGAACGCTGTTGGCCTTGAGGATGCGTGACACCGGCGCGGTCGCCTTGATCCGCGCAAGCACGCTTTCAAGCCCGCGGCGGCGCATCCAGTCGCCCCCGGCGCGAAGCCCGCCGCGCAGCCAGGGCAGCCGCGCCCGGTCGCTTTCGTTGCGACGTTCGTGCAGGATCGCGCTGTCGAAATCCGCGTCCACCCCGAGGAACCGGAACAGACGGCGGGCAGAGGCACCCGCATCCGCCGAAATCTCCTCGGCAAAGAGCACCAGCATCTGGTCCGCGGGAAAGACCTCGCGCCAGCGCGCGAGATGCGTGGCATAGAGGCCCTGCTCCACGTAGGACGGGTTGTTTCTGATGCCGGTCTCGAAATCCACCGGGTCGATGTGGCCCTTGATGATCTCGTGCAAGTGGTTCGAAAAGGCGCGCTTGACTGGGTCCCGCAGCAGCAGAACGACCTTCAGGTCGGGGTTGTAGGCATGCGCGCGCCCCGGCGCCCGCGGGTCGTGAAAGTACGAGGGCGAACTCTCGAACATCAGCGCACCGGCATCGCTGCGGTCGAAGTGGCTTTCGTACCAGCGGTAGCCCCGGTCGAAGAAGTAGCTGAAGAAGTCGAGTTCCTTGTCGGCACTGACCCCGACCTGCGGGTGAGAGCCTGCGACGGAATGGATCCAGGAGGAGGCGCACTTCTGCGCCCCGATCCCGATGGCGCCGACGAGAGGGGGCTTCACCCCGATCCTCGAGACGGACATGCGGGTCATGGCGCGCGCGGAAAAAGTTTCGATGGTCATTTGCTCACGGAGCTCCTGCCCCTTCCAATGAATTTCTTGAAATAAGATCAATCTCTGCCGCCAGGCGCATCGCATCGACCGAACAATGAGGCCGACGCCACCTGACATGTCGATCATGCGAAAAAGATCGCACGGTGGCAATCGAATGTCGCACTGCTTCGGGTGCGGAACCCTCGAGTCGCGCGCGTTGGTGGCTTTCGGGGCGCAGATCCTGACGGCCGGCGGCGGAACGGGCGGCAGGCCTCGCGTCCTGACAGGCCTGAAAGCAGCAGCACATCCGGGAAAATCCCAGCGATTCTCGCCAAGACCGCAGGGCCAGCACCTCGCAGGGTACCGCCACGACAGAGCCGCCCCGAACAATGTCAGCAATACGGCCATATATTGCTCAACCCTGAGAAGTACTTCACAGCGCTGGAAACAACTTCGGCATAGTATTTGTCGCCGGGAGAGGGGATTCATGCACCATGTATTCTCGATCTTCCGATGACACTTGAGCGCCTCCGAGAAAGATCAGGCACCCGATAAAAATTTGAGACTGGTACAAATCGTTTCTTTTCTCACTGAAACCGTCCGATTCTGCTTGGTTTTTACCCCTTTGACGCGCGGGCCGGCGGCTGCATCGGGCCACACGACCAAGGCGGCGGGAAGCTCTCCTCCGAATGTGACCGAACTGTTTCCCTGATTTGAACGCACCACCTTTTGGCCTTGACTTTGGGGCACCTGAACCGCCAAAATAGTCAACATAATTTGGTTTTCGTTATTCAATATCTCATTACCGCCCACCAAGATTCCGGGCGATTCTTGCCAAAAGCAGGCGCATTACTTCCGGGCTTTTCATCCGATTGCCCCCTGCATTTAGATAAGATCATATTGCCATGAACAGTTTTGTCGAATTCGGCGGAGATATCATCAAGGCGGAAAAGCTGGTGATATCCACGTTCTCCGTAAGACCCGACGAAGTTCTCGTCGTCATTCCCGCCCTGAACGAAGCCTCCCATATCGAAGCCTGCCTCCGCTCGATCATCGAATCCGATCCTTTCTGCGAAGGCGTGAAGATTGCCGTCGTCGATGGTGGCAGTACCGATGGAACCCAGGTCATTGTCGACCGGATGTCGCGCGAATTTCCCAACATTCGCCTCGTCGACAACCCGGACAAGATACAATCCGCCGGTATCAACAAGGCTGTTTCCGTTGTTGCGGACAAGCGGACGCAGATCATCGTGAGATGCGACGCCCATGCGGTCTATCCCGAAGGCTACGTGCGCCGTGTGGTCGAGACCTTTGCCGAGCACCCCGAGGCGGGGTCGGTCGTCGGCGTCCTCGATTCCAAGGGCGAGAACTGCTTCCAGCGGGCCAGTTCCTGGATCGTCGATACCCCCCTGGGCTCCGGGGGCTCAGCCCACCGGGGCGGGACCGAATCCGGCTGGGTCGATCACGGCCACCACGCCGGCTTCCGGATCGAGTGGTTCCGGCAAATCGGGGGCTACGACGCGTCTTTCTCGCACAACGAAGACGCCGAATATGATCACAGGCTCGGACTTGCGGGCGGTCGGGTCTGGCTCGATGCCGGGCTACGTACCGACTACGTGATGCGCCCGACGCCGCGCGGGCTCTGGCTGCAGTACTGGCGCTACGGCCGCGGCCGCGCCCGGACCATCCTGAAGCATCGGATGAAGCCGAGACTGCGCCAGATGGTCCCCGCCCTGTCTCTCGCGATCCAGCTTCTGTGCCTTCTGGTGGCTTTGGTCTGGCCGCCTGCGTTGGGTATTCCCGCCTTCTACTTCGGTGCGCTTGTCGCCACCTCGGCCGTCGCCGCCTTCCAGATGCGCAGCGCCTGCGGCCTCTGGGCGGGGGTCGCCGAGTTCATCATCCACAACGCCTGGGCCACGGGCTTCCTGTGGCAGCTCGCGAAAGGCCACCGCCGGAAATGACCACCGTCGCCATCACGCTCTGCACCTTCCGCCGGCCCGGCGTGGCCGAAACCCTGTGTTCGATTTTCGCGCAGGAGCTTCCGCCCGGGGTGGAGCTGCGCGTCATCGTTGCCGACAACGACACCGTCGAAAGCGGCCGCGCGGCGGTGGAGGAGGCCGCAGCCGATGCCCCCTGCCCCGTCACCTACCTGCACGCTCCCGCCGGCAATATCTCGATCGCGCGGAATGCCGGGCTGGATCACGCGGGCGACGCCGACTGGGTGGCTTTCCTCGACGATGACGAAGTCGCCGATCCCGAATGGCTGGCACGGCTTCTGAACTGCGCGGCCGAAACCGGAAGCGACGCCGTCTTCGGCCCCTCCATCGCCGAATACGACCCGGGCGCGCCGGACTGGATGCGCAACGGCAGCTACCATTCCAACATTCCCGCCTCCAACGCCGGTGACGTGATCACCGGCCACACCTGCAACGCGCTGGTGCGCTGGAAGGGCACCGCGTGGCGCGACATCCGGTTCGACCTGGAACGCGGCCGCTCGGGTGGCGAGGACACCGCCTATTTCATCTGGCTGCATCGCGCGGGCGGGCGCTTCGCGCTCTGCCCCGAGGCCGTTGTCCGCGAGGCGGTCGAGCCGCAGCGGCTGTCGCTGCGCTGGCTCGCCAAGCGCAAGTTCCGCTGCGGCCAGAGCTTCTCGGCCTCGGTCACCGGGCGCTCGTCCAAGCTGCGCCTTGCTGCGGCTGCTTCGGCCAAGGCCTCGGCCTGTGCACTGGGCGCGGCCGCCAACCTGCTTTCGGCCGAGCGCCGGAACTATTGGCTGCTCAGGGGCCTCTTGCACGTGGGCGTCGTCGCGGGCTGCTTCAACATGCGTCAGACCAACATATACGGGCTCGGCGACGCGGGCTGACCGCTCGGGCGCCTTAACTCGCAACACGCCACCGCGGGCCGTCTTTCGACGACCCGCGGCGGTTTCACGTTCAGTAGTAGGGCGAGAGATCGCGATCCGGCACCATCGAGTAGACCGCGGTGCGGCTGTAGGCGTCCACGTCGACCAGCCGACCGATCGCAGCGCGAAGCTCGTCGACCTGGCTGCCGTGCGGAACGACCATCACGACCGAATCCGACAGGCGCAGGATCGGCTGTGCGTCCGACACTTTCAGCAGCGGCGCGGTGTCGATGACCACGGTGCCGAAATGCGCCTTCAGCTTCTCGACCAGCTCCGGGAGTTCCGGCCCCAGCAAAGAGCCGGTGGGGTCGGTGGAGCCGCGGCGCGACGTGATGACGTTCAGATCGGATTCGCGATCCTTCTGCACCACCGCCGAGAGATCGCAGGCCCCCTCGAGAAGATCGTTGAGGGCAAGCGAGGTATGCAGGTTCAGCAGCCGCGCGATGTCGCCGCGGCGCAGGTCGGCATCGATCAGGACGCAGGAGCGCCCCATGCGCGAGATCGACCGCGCGAGGTTGATCGCCGTCGTCGTCTTGCCCGCCCCCGCCAAGGGCGACACGACCGAGACCACGTTCGGTGCCCTGGCAGGCGAGGACAGCAGCACCGTGGTTCGCAGCGACCTTATCGCCTCGCCCAACGGGGACGGCACCGGGCGCAGCGCAACGCGAAGCGGATCCTTGCGACGCGCAAGGCTGCGGACCACCGGCATCGGCACCACGTTGTAGGAGGGCAGAAGCGACTGAAGCTGCGTGGTCGATGTCAGGCGCTTCTTGGAAAGATGAAGCATGAAGACCAGCGCAACGCCGATGAAGACCCCGGCGAACCCGCCCAGCCCGGCAGAGAGCTTCTTGTTCGGGGCAAAGGGTGCTGCTGGCGGATCGGCGTAGTCGATGATCTCCGCGTCGCCCTCCTGCAGATCGACGATCTCGCGCGTTTCGGTGAACCGGTCGAGGAAGGTCTCGTAGACCAGCCGCGCGGCGTTCTGCTCGCGTTCGAGCTGGGCCAGGCGCACCTCTCGCTCGGCCTGCGAAATGGCCCGCTGTTCCAGCGTCCGAAGCTCGTCGCGCAGGGCCGAACGGCGGGCGGCGGTCAGCTCGACCTCGCGGGCCTGATCGTCCCGAAGCCGCATGATCTCGTCGGTGAGGGCGGTTTCCAGGCGCTCGATCTCGGACTGGACGCTGGCCAGCTGCGGAATGTCCTCGCCGAACTGCGACCGGAGCCGGGTGGACCGCTCGCGCAGCTCGGCCAGGGTCGATTCCAGCCCGTCGATCACCGGCGAGGAGAACAGCCCGACCGTGGACAGGGCGCCCTGTTCCTCGATCATCGCGTCGACGCCCCTCAGGTCCGAAGCCTGCTCGGCGTATTCCGCGGTCACCCCGCTCAGGCGGGTGGAGAGGTCGCCGAGTTGCTGATCGAGTTGCGACCGGTCGCCGAAACCTTCGGCCAGGTTCTGGTTGCGGAACTCGATGACCGCGCGCTCGGTCTCTTCCAGGCGGTTGCGCATCGACTCGAGGCGCCCTTCCAGCCCCGAGGTCACCCTGGACAGGATGCCGAAACGGCGGTCGATCTGATCCTCGAGGTAGATGTCGACAAGCTTGTTCGGAACCGCCGCAGCAAGCATGCGATCGTTCGAGATGAAGCGGATGTTGAGGAGGTTCGATCGACCTTCCTGGCTGACCCGCAGGTTGGCCGACAGCTGATCGACGTAATCGGACTGGTCGCCGAGGATCGTCTTGCCGGTCAGGGCAGCGGTCTCGATTGTCATGTCCTCGGCCGCGTCACCGTCGGCCGCTTCGGGCGCCGCAGCCTCACCGGACTGGCCGAGCAGTCCCTTGATGAAGCCCACGGCCACATCCGTCGCCTGCTCGACAAGTCCCGGCCCCTCGTCCGCGGGCCCCAGCGCCGGGTTGAAGTCGGGATGGTTCTCCAGCTCCAACGCCTCGGTCACACGCGAGAGCATCCGCGCCGAGGTCAGGATCGCGATTTCACCGGACACCGCGGCATCGTCGAGCCTGAGGTCCGGGAACATCGCGCCCATGGCGTCGTCGACACGACTTTTCTGCCCCAGCAGCAGCTTGGCAGAGGAGGTGTAGGAAGGCGGGACTTGCAGGACGAGGATCACCGCGATCAGCGTGCCGACGAAACCGGCGCCAGCGATGATCCACCAGCCCCGCTTCAGGATCCCGAAGATCTGGCCGAAATCCAGGACGATATCGGTATTCTTCTGAGTCAGGCGTAGAGGCTCCGTTCCTCGGGGGCCTATGATACTGTTCATGACTTATGCCGCTCTGTGCGCGGGCCGCGGTTCGGGCAGATCACCCGACGCACGGTAGGCCGCGATGATGTCCCGCACCTCGCCAGCGAAGTCCTGCCGTGGCTCGTAGCCAAGCATCCTGCGCGACTTGGAAATGTCGTAGGCACGGTTCTTGATGAAGAAGGCCACGCGTCGCCGGAAAAGCGGCGGCTCGATGCCAAAGGGTTTGCAGACGATCTCGGTCACATGGGCCAGCGCCATCATCGGCCCCACGGGCAGGCGAAGGCTGGGTTCCGGCACGCCGAGTTGCGCCGCGATCTCGACGGCATTCTCTGCCAGGGTCATGTAGCGCTTGCCCCCGATCAGGAAGGCCTCGGCGTTCAGATGCGTCGCCTCCATCGCAAGCTGGAAGGCGCGCGCCACGTCGCGAACGTCGACCCAGTGGGTCAGCGCCTCGCCCTTGCCCACGTAGAAGAAGCGGCCCTGCGCGATCATGCGGAACATCTTGAGCGTCCGCTGGTCCCCCGGCCCGTAGACCATCGTGGGCCGCAGCGTGACGCCGCCGATCCGGCCCTCGCGATAGGCCTGCATGGCGATCTGCTCGCCCTCGAGCTTGCTGAGCTGGTAGATGTCCGTCGGCTTGAAAGGATAGTCCTCGGCCGCCGGCGGGTGGTCGATGTCGCTGTGCACCCCGTTGGTCGAGCAGTGGATGAAACGCGGAACGCCGGCCGCGACCGCGGCGTCGATCATGTGGCGGACGCCATCCGCGTTGATTGCGCGGAAGGTCTCTTCGGGGATGGCTGCCACCCGGAACACGGCGGCGATGTGGTAGATGCCCGCGACGCCGGCCACGGCGGGACCCAGCGTCTCGGGCGCCTCGAGATCGGCGATGACCACCTCGTCGACGATCGGTCGGAGCGCCTCCGCCTGGGCCTCGGTCCGGACCATGGCCCGGACCCGGATACCCTCGGACTTCAGGTGGTGCACAAGCGCGTTGCCGACAAAGCCCGCAGCACCGGTCACCAGGAAGATGTCGTCTGCCATCGACCTACACCGTCGTGCTCTGAAGCCGCCCCGGGCGAACGTTCGAGGGCGCCTCGCGCTCAGCATCGGCGCCGCGGATCTCGGATTCCGGCGGCTGCGGGCCGGTGATGATCTCGGCCACGTCGTACTGCTTCAGCTTGCGCGCCCCGGAGAAGACGATGATCTCGCCCACGAGGCCAATGGCGAGGATCTGCACCCCGAGCACCACCATCATGACCGAAAAGATCAGCGCCGGCCGGTCGGCCAGAGCGGTATCCCCGAAGAGCCGCGCGCCGATGAGACCCAGCGTCAGGATCGCGCCGACAAGGAAGATCGGAAGCCCGATCGCCCCGAAGAAGCGCAGCGGACGGCGCAGGAACTTCAGCACCACGAAAAGCGCCAGCGCGTCGAAAAGCGCCCGCACGTGACCGAGCGGCTTGAAGACATACGGGGCATCCTTGGCCGCCTCGCCAGTCATCGGCCGCATGGTGGCTTCACCAAGGTTGTGGCCACGTTCGGCAGCGATAACAGGCAGGAAATGCTGGCGAACCCCAAAGGTCGCGGTGTCTTCGAGAACGCTGCGTTTGACGAGCCGTGCACGGCAGAAGGGATCCGAGGGGGCCGCGCCGAAAAGCCGGCCGAGCAAGCGGCCGAAGAGCCCACGGCGCAGGCCCTGCCAGCCGCCGGAGGGGCGTCCGGCCCGGGTCGCGGAAACCATGTCGTTGCCATCGAGCTCGGCAAAGAGTGCAGGCAGGTCCGCGGGTTCCACCTGGGCCCAGCCGGGAAGGATCAGGACAAGCTCGCCACTGCTGCGCCGCAGCCCCGTCGCCAGGGCGGCGTCCTCACCCACCCAGGGGCGTTGCCCGATGACTGCCATTTCGGACCAGTCACGCGACATGCTCTGCAGGATGGCGACCTGCCCGGAATAGGCGGCATTCACGATCACCAGCACCTCGTAGGTCATGCCGAGCGCATCGAGATGCGGCCTGTAGGTTTCAAGCGTCTCGCGGACGCCCTCCTTCTGATCGGAGGTCACGAGAACGGTCAGCTGCGGCGTCTCCGCGCTTTCCTCCATATAATAAATGTGGGCCATGGGTTACCTCTGAAAAACTCTGGTGTTCCGGCCGCGGGGGCCGGACGAAAAATCAGTTCTGCCGCGTCGTGGGCTGCGGATTGGGTTCGGATTGAAATTGAAACGGAACGCTGGTCACGAGGCCCAGCAAAAGCAGGAAGACCGCGAGCGACGCGGTCAGCGCGGCCACCGTCATGGGCACGACGGCAGGCGTGGACGCCGGGATGGCCGCAATTGCCACCACGGCCGCGAGCGCCGCCAGAATGGCGACGCCGCTGAAGCGGGCCAGCGGACGCCGCGCGAACACGAGCAGCGTCGTGATGACCATGAGGTCGAGCAGCACCTTCAGCACCCGCGACAGCCCGTACTTGGATTCGCCGAACTGCCGGGCGTGGTGCCGGACCCCCACCTCGGCCACGCGCGCGCCCATCGGGATCGACATCGCCGGGATGAAACGGTGCATGTCCGAATAAAGCGGCACCCGGCGGATCACCTCGGCCCGGTAGACCTTGAGCGAACAGCCGTTGTCGCGGATGGGAAGCCCCGTCGCCTTGCCGATCAGATAGTTGGCGAGCTTGGACGGAAGCTTGCGCGACAGGAATTTGTCCTGCCGCTTGATCCGCCAGCCGACCACCAGGTCATAGTCCTCGCCCAGCTTGTCGACCATCATGGGAATGTCGGCCGGGTCGTTCTGCAGGTCGCCGTCCATGGTGACCAAGAACCGGCCGCGCGCGTGATCGATCCCGGCCTGCATGGCCGAGGTCTGCCCCGCGTTGCGGCGAAACCGTACGACAACCACTCTCGGGTCGGCGGCGGCAATCGCGCGAAGTCTGGGGATCGTGTCGTCCTTGCTGCCATCATCGACGAGGACGACCTCGAAGCTGTAGCCGCTCGGCTCCAGCGCGGCGACGATGGCCTCGTGAAGGGGCCCGACGCTCTCTTCTTCATTGTAAATCGGAACACAGACGGAAATATCCGGCTGAGCGGTCTCAAATGCGTTCAACGCCCTTCCCCCGTTCGTGAAGCCCACGGTGAGGCGAAATAAATTACTTAAACAGTGACTCGGTCATAATATCACAGACCGTCCCCATCAGGCGAGTTCGGCGGCCTGCCGTCAAGGTTTTACCGGATCTCCGCCCGTTTTTCGGACGGAAAACCGCGAAGCGGGGCGCCGCTGCCTCATTCGGACTCGGTCAGCACCGTGACGCTCAGCACGTCGCGCGGCTCGAGCGGGGTCGATTCGGTCGCCGGGATGCGCCGCTGGCCCGATCCGTCATCGCGAAGGATGACGAATTCCAGCGAAGACTGCGCCTCGCCCTCCTCCTCTTCCTCGGCAAGCAGGATCTCGGCGCCGGCCAGAAGCTGCCGCGTCATGTCGCGGCGCGTCTCGAGCCGGTCGATCTGGCTCTGGGAGGTCTGAAGCTCCTGAAGAACCTGCAGGCGTCGCCCCGTCAAAAGGTCGTTGGCGTCCCGCTCCAGCTCGGAAATCTGCTGACGTGCGCGAAAGAGGCCGGTCTGGGCGTCCAGCTCGCGCGCTTCGAGCTCGATCTGTGTGCGTTGCAGGTCAACCAGTGCAGGAGACCGCGCCAGCCCGCGCTCGCGCAGCGTCTCCATGTTGCCGACCGATTCGCGCATCAGTTCGAGCTGCCGTTCGATACCGCCCAGCTTCTCCTGCAGCGAAGACACCTCGGTCTCGTGCAGCACCCGCTCTTCGCGGAGCGATTCCAGCGCGGTCTCGATCCGCGCCTGCCGGCTTTCGAAAAGGCCGAGCTCCTGCGCATAAAGCGCTTCCTGCGCCGTGCTGCCCTCGGGATGCGAAGGCACCTCGGGCATCGGAAAGCTCTCCGCCTCGTTCATCTCGGCCTCGAGCCGGGCCAGCGTCATGCGCTCGCGGGCCAGGTCGATACCGATCTCCTCAAGGCTGCCCGCCGCCCGGATCGCGTTCGAAAGGGCGCCCTGCTGCGTCTCGGCAAGCCGATAGGTGCCGCCTGCGAGGGCAAAGGCCTGTATGACATTCAGACGCGGGGCATAGTCGTATTGGCCCGGCCGCGCGACGTCGCCCAGCACAAAGACCGGCCCGAATTCCGCGATCTCGACGGTGACGCTCGGTGCATCCGCAAGGCCCAACCTCCCGCGATAGAGCTCGGCAAGCTGTTCCGACAAGACACCGGGCGTGACCCCGGCGGCATCGACCGGCCCCAGCAAAGGCAGTGCAAGCTGGCCGTTGGGATCGAGGGCAAAGGTTCCGGCGAGCGCGTCGTAGGTCTCGAACTGGACGGTCAGCGCGTTCCAGGACAGCACCCTGACGGCGACACGATCGCCCGGCGCGAGGCGGTAGCCCTGACTCTCCTGTGCCAGAACAGGTGGCCCGGACACGAAAACTGCTGCGAACAGCAGCATCCCGAAGACGAGCCGCAAGGTCGAGACGTTCTTGCTCCCGCCGCGTGAAGAGGCTTTGAATGTTCGTGTATAGTATGACGTAAAATATTGGATCAGCATTGATATGGCTTCGATCACGGCAATAGTTCCGACTTACAACAGGGCAGGGTATTTGACGCAAGCTGTCAATGCCTTGCGCACCCAGACCCGCAGGCCCGACGAAATCATTGTCTGGGACGATGGATCGACGGACGAAACCGAAGCCGTGGCCCGCGAACTCGGGAGCGCGATCAGGTACTTCCGCGCCGAGAACGGGGGCAAGTCGCGTGCTCTCAACGCGGCCATGGCCGAGGCCACCGGCGATCTGATCTGGATCTGCGACGACGACGACATCGCCCTTCCCGACGCCGCCGAAACCCTGACCGGCATGCTCGACGCCGCGCCCGGGACCGGGATTGCCGGCGGCAGCTACCGCCGCTTCCGCGAAGATCGCGACGGGCGGCGCCGCGAACAGGGGCCGGGCTACTGGCCCGACCTGTCCACCGGCACGCCGATGCGCCATCTGCTCGAAGACATCTTCCTGTTCCAGAACGCCACCATGGTGCGGCGCGAGATCTACGATCGGGCCGGGCCCTTCCGTGAGGATCTCCCGCGCTCGATCGATTACGAGATGATCGTGCGTCTGGGGCTGATCTCGCCCATCGCGCTGACGGACAAGCCGCTGTTTCTCCAAAGAAAACACGACGGCGACCGCGGCCCGGCAGCCGCCCGCCACGCCGCGTCGAAATCCGACGATGTCTGGAAACTCGCAGATCGCGCGATCTTTGCCGAGTTCCGCGAACAGATCCCGCTGAGCTTCTACGAATCGATGTTCGAAGCCGAATCGCCCGAGTTCGCCCGGCGCGCGGCCCTGCTCCAGCGCGGCTGCGTGCATGCGCGCCGCACCGACTGGCCTTCCGCGCTCGAGGACTTCGAGGCGGCCGCCGACTCGGCCCGGACGCAGCCGCTCTGCGAGGTCGAACGGCTGATCTGCCGCCGCGCCATGGGCGGCAAGCACGGCATCGAAGAGGCCCTCGCCCCCGAGACGCGGCGCCGTCTCGCCGGGCTGGGCCGGCGCGGCACGGCCGGGGCCTCCATCGCGCAGGCCCTTGTCCGGGGCCTGGCCTGGCGGCTCAAGGTGGCGGTCCGCGCGGGCCGGGTCGGGCCGGCGCGCGACATTCTGCGCCTCTCATCGGGCCTCGCCTCGCCGCGGCTTTTCGCCAGCGCACCCGGGCCGCAGACGCGCGAACGCCGCGACATTCCTGCCGCGGCGTTCTTCCAGTGCTGGAATGGTGCGGCCCCGCAGGACCGCATCGCTCAGTAAAGCTCGAGCACGTCGTTCGCGAGCATGGTCTCCATGTCGAGACCGCGCCCGTCGCGAATCACGGCCACATCCTCGAAGTCCGAACCGGACCCAGAGAAATCGACCTGCATCACGCTGACGGTGCCCTGGTCCACGAAGCGCAGCCAGTCCGACGCATCCGCCGCGCCGTCCGGCACGATCCCGATCACGGCAAGCATGTCCCCTTCGGAGGCGTCGAAGTCCTTCAGCTCGTCGACGCCCTGCCCAAGCGTTTCCGCCCGGAACACGAAGGTATCCGCGCCCTCGCCGCCGAACAGCTTGTCGCCGCCGGCGCCGCCGTCGAGGATGTCATCCCCGCCGTTGCCCCAGATCCGGTCGAGACCGGCGCCACCGACCAGGATGTCGGCACCGCTTCCACCCTTCAGGTAGTCGCCGCTGCCGGTTCCCATGTGGGTCGGGTCGAGGCCCTCGTAGGGGTTGCCCTCTCCACCGGTGCCCGACTCGGGGGATTCGGGGGCGGCAAGGGTCAGGCTGTCGCTCACCTGGGTGAGCGTGTTGCCGGCATCGTCGGTGACGACCGCCGAGAACTCGATGCTGCCCGGCTCGAAGCCGCTCAGGTCGAATTCCACCGTGCCATCGGCCGAGACCTCCTGCCCCGGCACGCCGGGATGAGAGACCACCTGGATCATGGCCGAAGCGTCGGCATCGAGACCCGAGACCTGGACGCTGACGGAGCCGTAATCGCCGGGCATGATCTCGGTATCCGGGATCTGCAGGGCAAAGTTGCCGTCCTCGTCGGCGCTGGTGTCTGCCGGAGGCGTCTCGCCGCCGCCGGTTTCGCCACCCGTTTCGCCGCCGTCAGCGGGTTCGGACGTGGCGCCGATTTCGAGCGCACCCTCCGCCATCAGGCTGTCGATCGTGAGATCGCGGCCCCAGCGGAACTTCGCCATGGTCTCGAAGCCGGAGCCGGTGAGATCGACCTGCAGCTCGCCCAGCGTGCCCGCCTTGACGAAGCGCATCCAGTCGGCGGGATCGGCGTCGACAAGCGCCTGCGGCACGTCGACGATCATCAGGGTATCTCCTTCGGAGACATTGAAGTCCTTGATGTCGTTGACATAACCATTCGTCGCGTCGGTGGCCGACAGGACGAAGTAGTCGGCGCCTGCGCCGCCCTTGACGATGTCACCACCGCCGCCGGCGACGAGCACGTCGTCACCCGAGGTGCCGATGACCCGCTCGGCCTCGTCCGTGCCGCGCACGACGTTCTCCGGGCCGTCCCAGACGAAGTCTCCGGTCTCGGTCTGGCCACCGCCCGAGCCACCGCCAGTTTCACCGCCGGTCTCACCGCCAGTTTCGCCACCAGTTTCACCGCCAGTTTCACCACCGGTCTCGCCGCCAGTTTCACCACCGGTCTCGCCGCCAGTTTCTCCGCCGGTCTCGCCGCCAGTTTCACCGCCGGAGTCTACACCACTGCCGTCGAGCGCGAAGCCGTGATCGAAGTCGGTGTTGTTGACCTTCGGCGTCGGATAGGCATCGAGCGCGTATTGCTCGAGGTAGCTGTCGTCGAACCCTTCGAGCTTGAGATCCACCACAACCGGGTGCTGGTCACCGCTCAGACGCTCGGTGATCCAGAAGACGACCGGGGCGACCCAGGCGCCATCCTCGGTCTGCCAGGTGCCGTGCACCTCGAGGAACTCGTCCCGCGTGAAGTTGCGATGCCAGGTGGTCTCGTAGTTCTCGAGCTTCAGCTTGGCTTCCTCGTAGGACGAGGCCTGGTTCTTGATGCTGCTGACGATGTTTTCGAAGAAGCCCCGCTCTCCGAGCCCGTCGGTGATCGTCCCGGTGACGCTCACCTCGTTGTCCGTGGGCGTTAGGGTCAGATCCGCGTCACTGCCAAGCTCGAACTTGAGCCCGACGTTCGGGTCGGCATCCTCGCGAGACAGGACCTTCGGCAGCGGGTTCTGGTAGTCGATCCCGTATTGGGCGAAGTAGTTCGTCCAGTAGGCGACATCCCCCCGATCGCTGTCGAACTTGACGTCGAACATGGTGCGGACGTTGTTGGTTTCGACGTCGAAGATGACGGCTTCGTGGCTGATGCCGTGGGACTTCCAGAGCAGACCGAAGTCGCTGGCGCGCACATCGTTGAGCACTGCCGAAGAGTTCTTGCCCCACATGGTGAAGGCGATGCCCTCACCGCTCCAGTCAGAGTCGATGAACTCGTAGTTGAAGGCATAGTTCTGGAGATTGACCCCGTCCTTGCCCCCCCAGATGTCGAAGTCCCTGATGACGCTCAGCGTGTCGCTGTCGTCTCCGAACTGGCGGTGGAACACGCGGAACGCCTCGGTCGAGGCGATCACCTCGTTGCCTTCGAACCCGGTGATGGCGCCTTCCTCGTGGTCGACCGCCACGTCGAAGGGATTGGGATCGAACTGGAGCTGTTCGCGCTCGAACATCTTGCGGTGGATGCCGTCATTGGGCGCCTTGTCCGGATCGTCTTCCGGGAAGGCCTCCTGACCGGAGAAGTTCCAGCCCAGCTTGGAGTTCGCAGCGATATTGTCCTGCTGGATGATGATCCGGGACTGGTTCTCGTAGGCCGCGCCCTGGTTGCCGTCGCCATTCTTGTTCGGCGCATCGTAGCCAGTGACACTGCTGACGAGGTTGTTGATCCAGGCGCCCGTCTCGTTGCCCCATTCGGACACGATCCCGCCGCCGGTGATGTCGAAGACGATGTTGTCGTTGACCATCGCGCGGCTCTCGTGCTGCACGATGCCCCAGCCCGGGCCACCCGAGACGGCGTTGCCGATCAGGTTGCTGGTGTGGGCGTCAGCGTCGGTCCCGACCCTGTGAAGGTGCAGCGGATAGCGGCCCTCGGGGTTGGTATCGCTGACGGGAATCGTCTTGTCGGTCCGGCCGAGATCCTCGAATGCGGCATAGCGCACGTCGTTGATCGATCCGTCCTCGGCGTTCGGCGTGTTGTTGTGAAGCATCACGTGACCGCGCGTGCCCTCGGGGTTTTCCGAGCTGAAGGTCACGTTCCGCGACAGGTTGCCGACGTAGATGTCCGCTTCCTGGGTGGTCGGACGTTCGTGGTCGTGCTCGAGCGGCTGATCGAAGTAGATCGTATCCCCTTCGACGCGCACGATTTCACGTGTCTCGTCCTCGGTCATGAGCACGCCGTTGGCGTCCTCGCCCAGGTAGCCGGTCCCCACCACGAGGATCGTGTCACCGGGCTGCCAGTTGGACAGATCGCCCTCGACCGCCATCGATGTGGCCCCTGCAGGGACGTCCTCCTTGATGACGAGGTGCGATTCCTTGGCAGCGCCCTGGATGTCGACCTCGCCGAAGGCGACCATGCCGTGGCCCAGCATCTCGGGGTCGGCGTTCATGTCGATCGGGGTGTCGCGGAAGACGATGTCGATTTCCACATCCGAGGGAATCGGGTCGTCCATGGAGCCGGCGTCGAAATGCGATCCCATCGTGGTCAGGATGGTCTCGACCCGCATCTCCGTACTGTGCTCGCGCGTGAACTTTAACTCACCGTCAACCCTTATTGTTTCCAGGTCAGGTGAGTTCTTCACGTCATAAAGGATTGAAATTCCTGCAGGGATTTGTATACTTGAAAAGTCGTCGGGCACTTTGCCCCCGGCCCAGGTGTCTGGGTCGCTCCAACTTCCGCTTTTCACGGCGACGTGGGTTGCGTCTTCCGGAGCAAGCAGGGCGTTTGCCTGCTCCATGTGCTGAGTGTGTGAAGTATCCATGTAATAGCCTCTCTCTAGTAGGGGCGCTGCGTGCAGTCGTCTGTTCCCGCATGAGTGGTGCGGGGTAGGGGGGTCGTTCTTCAGTTGGGCTGTCGAACGACATAGAAAATCGAGGTTAAAGGTCACCTAAGGTGAGCCGCGACAGCCGTGTAAAAACTGTCGCCGTTTCGTGTTCAGTGCTCCTTTTTCACGTTTCCTTACGTCGCGTCCCATTTAGACGCGCGATTCAACCTAGAGTTGAATCCACGCTTGTCCCGTTTGGCGTGGCTGGTTGCCTGTTGCAATCTGCCATATCTGGATTTTGGAAACGACGTAGCGGCACGGCGGAAACATGCTGCATCCTGAATCCGAAGCGGCTGATTCCGGCGCAAATCTTGAAAGCTGTTTGACGGATCGCTCAGTCGCGATAGGTCCTGTTCTTCCGCGGCACGACTGCAGCGATGGCGCCGATCCAGAAGACCATGTGGAATATCACGAATGGCTTGAGGAAGTCCGCCTCGGTCATGGTGCGGATGACCACGACCAGCATGTGCCCGAAGAAATAGACCGACGGCATCGATCCCTCGCTCAGGGCCCGCCGGCTGATCACCCAGATCCCCCACAACAGCGCCGGCGCCACCATGGCCAGACCGATCAACCCCTGGTGGACCGCGATCTCGTAGTAGCTGTTGTGAAAATTGAAGACATCCCACGGGCCTTTGTAGAATTCGAAGTAGATCCTCCGCACCAGCGGGGATTCGTCATAGCGCCAGAACCCGCCCGCGCCGGTGCCCAGCAGCGGCCGCTCCCGGATCTGGTCCTCGGCGTACTGCCAGAGCACCGTCCGTCCGGTCAGCGTGCTGTCCTTGCCGAACTGGCCAAGCACCGCGTCGACGGGATCCACCTGCTGATAGGGCAGGATCGACAGGGCCGCGACCAGCACCACACCGAAAAGCAGGAACAGCGTCGCCAGCCGGCTCGGCCGCAGCAGGCCGCCCCGCAGGATGATCGCCCCCGCCGTCAGCGTCAGCGCCGAGCCGAGCACAAGCAGCACCGCCGTGGCCGAGTTGCTGACCGTGGCCATGTAGGCGGCAATGGCCGCCATGACGAGCGAGCCCAGCCGCACCGGCCACCGCGTCCCCGGATCGAGGAACACGGCAAAGGCCACGTTCCACATGACAACCATGTTCTTGCCCATGGAGTTCTTCGACGAGAATATCCCCAGTTCGCCCTGCCCCATCCCGAAGACGGCAATGAAGTTGATGACCCCGATGATGCTCGCGGCAAGGCAGATCGCGTGCATGATCTGCCGCGGTGTCAGGCTCGCCGCCACCTGGAAGCAGATCACCATGGTCAGGCCGAGGTAGAGCGCGAACTTCAGCGCCTCGACCGGGGCGACCGCCCAGCTGATCGACAGCAGGCACCAGATCGGGAACAGCATGATCACCCAGGCCCGCGCCAGCAGCGGGGCGATCAGCGCCTGGTCGCGCCAGATCGTGTAGGCGTAGTAGAGCGCCAGCGGATAGAGCAGCAGGTCGTCGCCCGGGAACTGGACAAAGGTCACCATCGCCCAGAGCGTGAAGGTCAGGAAATCCCTGCGCTCTGCCGTGATCCGCAGCGTCGGTCCAACCGGATTGCCGAAGCCTATATCCGCCATTTCGACGCTCCGTTTTCGTGCATTCCGCACAACTTTGACATTATTCTGAAAAGGGCCGTCCAAAGCAATTGAACATGCGGCCACCTGCGCGATGATGGCGTCATGCAAATGCTCCCGGACCCCCGACGATGACCAAATGCGCAGCCATCGACGGCCACGTTCACATCCACCCGCGCGGTGATCTCGCGCGCCTTCTGAACGCGGCGCTTCGCAACGTGCGGCACCACCTGGGCCCCGGGGCCGAGCCCTGTCTTCTGCTGACCGAGACCGCCGGCACCTTTGCCTTCGACGCCATCTGCGAGGGCACCCGCCGCGCCGAGGGCTGGAGCCTCGAGCGTCACGCCAGTGACCCCGCCGCGATCCGGGCCGACAACGGAACCGAGGGGCTCTGGATCATCGCAGGCCAGCAGATCGTGACCCGCGAACGGCTCGAGGTCTTGGCGCTCGCCACCTGCGACCGGCACCCCGATGGCGCCCCGCTGGACGAAACGCTCGCCGCCCTGCGCGCGGCCCGCGTTCCCGCCGTGCTGCCCTGGGGTCTCGGCAAATGGATGGGACAGCGCGGAAAGAATATCGCGGAAACCATGTCCGGCCCCGGCCCGAAGCCCCTGCTGGGCGACAACAAGGGGCGCCCGCGCGGCTGGCCGACCCCGGGCGTTTTCAACGCTGATCCGGCCTGCATCGTGCTTCCCGGCTCCGACCCCCTGCCGATCCCCGGCAGCGAGGACATCGCCGGCAGCTATGGCTTCCTGCTCGACCCACCGCTCGACCCGGACCGGCCGGCGGCGGAACTCGCCGAACGTCTGCTGGCGCTCGACACGCAGCCCACCACCTTCGGCAGCAGGATGGGTCCGTTCGAGGCGGCCCGCGTTCAGGTGGCCCTGCGCCGTCACAAGCAGCCGGGGCCCGCGGCATGAAGCGCGCGGCCCTCTCCGATCTTTCCGCCGCGCCGCTCGACGTGCTTGTCGTGGGCGGCGGCATCTACGGCATCATGGCGGCGCGCGATGCCGCCCTGCGTGGCCTGCGCGTGGCGCTTGTCGAACGGGGCGATTTCGGCGGCGAGACCTCGCACAACTCGCTCAAGATCATGCACGGCGGCATCCGCTACGTGCAGCACCTCGATTTCGGGCGCCTGCGCGCATCGGCCCGCGAACGCGCCTTCTGGCAAGCGGCCGCGCCCGATCTCTCGCGCCCGCTCGATTTCATCATCCCGCTCTTCGGTCACGGCATCCGCGGCCCCGAGGCCTTTGCGGCGGCTGCCAAGCTCTACACGCTCGCCTCCACCGGGCTGCGCGGGCCGGGATACGGTGGCGCCGGCATCGTCCTGCCCGGCACCGCCCGCAGGCAGCTCGGCGATCTCGCGCCCGAGGGGCTGAGCGGCGGCGGTGTCTGGCGGGACGGGCAGATCCAGGACATGAACCGGCTGCACTTGAGCGCTCTGCGCAGCGCCGCCGATCACGGCGCGCAGCTTGCCAACCATGTCGAGGTGCTTTCGCTGGTGCGCGAGGGCGATGCCGTCACGGGCGCGCGCCTGCGTGACACGCTCTCGGCCGAGGAGGCGATGGTCCATGCGGGCGTCACGCTCTGCTGCGCCGGCGCCGCGACGCCGGACCTTGCCGAGGATGCGATCCCCGGTGCCTCGGCCCATTTCCCGGGCTTTGCCCGCGCGATGAACATCGTCGTCGACCGCCCCGCCCCGGACCGGGCCATGGGCATCGTCAGCCAGAGCCGCTCCGACGCGGTGGTCGACCGTGGCGGGCGCATGTATTTTGTCACCCCCTGGCAGGGGCGCATGATCATCGGAACGCAGGAAGACCCGGCCCCCGACCGCGTCGCCCGGAACACGGCGGATGTCGGCCCCTTCCTGAAGGACCTCGCGCAGGCCGCCCCGGCCCTTGGCCTCAAGGAAGAAGACGTTCTCTGGGTCCACCAGGGCCTGATCCCGGCCGAGACCGACGACGGCCCAGGCGGCGTCAAGCGAATGACCAAGGGCACGCTGATCGATCACGCCGATGCCGATCGCACGCGCGGGCTGATCAGCGTCGTGGGGGTCAAGTACACCACCGCCCGCCTGATCGCCGAACGCGCGGTCACCCGCGCCTGTGCCCAACTCGGGCGAGACGATGCCGCGGCCAAAGCGCCGCTCTCCTTCGACTCGCCGCTCGGGCAGATCGGAGCAGAGATGACGTCGGATACCGACCCTCAGGTTCAGGAAAGACTGCGCGCCGCCTTCGAGACCGAGATGGCCATGACGCTCGCCGACGCCGTCATCCGCCGCACCCGGCTCGCCGAACGCGGCGACATCGGGGCCGGCGGCGTGGACCGCCTGACCCGCCTCGCGGCGGAGACCCTGGGCTGGGACGAGGGCCGCGCCACCCGCGAACGCGACGGGCTCGCAAGGGAACTGGCGGCGGCCACACCCTGAGGCCACCGCCGCGGCGCGATCAGACAATCAGAAGATCCCCGTCGTGCCAGAGCGTTTCCGCGTCGAGGTAGCGACCGTTGCGGATGTAGGCGAGCATGGTGAAATCATCGCCGCCGCCATCAAGGTCCACCTCGATGCGCCCCTTGGTGCCCTGCGTCACGATCTGGACGAAACCGCTGATGTCGGTCCCGTCGTAGCCGGTGAACATGTCGCGGAACTCCAGCCTGTCACCCTCGAGCACGTCGAAGTCCTTCAGGTCGTCGCCCGGTGACAGCAGGTCCACGGGCAGGAAGACAAAGGTATCCGCCCCGTCCCCGCCGCGCAGGCTGTCGGGATCCTCGCCGCCGATGATCGTGTCGTCGCCGTCCTTGCCCTGGATGTTGTCGCCCCCGGCAAGCCCGTAGATCGTCGTGTTCTCGCCCGCGATCCCGCTCAGCGTATCGCCGCCGCTGGTGCCCATGACCTCGGGCCCGTCAGAGGGCGGCGGCGGGGGCGGCGGTGTGACTGTGTCGAGCGTCAGCCCCGGCCCCGAAACGCTTGCGGTGTTGGACGAGGTATCCGTTGCCGTCACCGACGTGGTCAGCGCCCCGTCCGACAGCGTCGAGAGATCCATGACCACCGTGCCATTGGCCGCGACGGTCCCGGACGTGACCGTATTGGAGCCATCGCTGACCGTGATCACCGCCGTGGCATCGCCATCGAGCCCAGACAGCAGGAAGGACACCGCGCCGACCTCCGAGGAATCGATCGACTGGTCCGGCGCGGAGAGCGCGAGATTGCCGTCCTCGTCCGCCGAGGTATCCGGCGCCGCCGCAAGCGTCATCGCCGGGCCGCTCACCGTTGCCGTCGCATTTTCGGCATCGGTGGCGGTCAGCGTGCTGGTCAGCGGCCCGTCCGACAGGGTGGACAGGTCCAGCGTCACCGTCCTGTCGCCTAGGATCACGCCCGAGGTGACCTCGCCGCTGCCGTCGCTGACCGTCAGCACCGCGGTCGCATCGGCGTCGAGCCCCGAGACCACGAAGCCGACCGCGCCAACCTCGCTCGCATCGATGGACAGATCCGGCGCGGTCAGCGCCAGGTTGCCATCGTCGTCGCCGGTGTTCGGCGGCGGCCCCGATGTCGTGACGATCAGGCTGCCGTCGCCCCACATCGACTGCGCATCAAGGTAACGCCCGTTGCGGATGTAGGCGAGCACGGTGAAATCGTCGCCGCCCCCGTCAAGATCCACCTCGACTCGGCCCAGCGTGCCCTGGGTCACGATCCGGACAAACCCGCTGATGTCGGAGCCGTCGTAGCCCGTGAACATGTCGCGGAACTCCAGCCGGTCGCCCTCGGCAAGGCTGAAGTCCTTCAGGTCATCGCCCGGCGCGATCAGGTCGTCGCTCAGGAAGACGAAGGTATCCGCGCCCGCGCCGCCGCGCAGCGTGTCGGGATCGGCGCCACCGATGATCGTGTCGTTCCCGTCCTTGCCCTGGATGGTGTCGCTGCCGGCCAGACCGTAGATCGTGGTGTTCTCGCCCGCGATCCCGCTCAGCCCGTCATTGCCGCTCGTGCCCAGCACTTCGGGCCCGTCCGTCGGCGGCGGTGTCGTCGCGGTGTCGAGCGTCAGCCCCGGCCCCGATACGCTCGCGGTGTTGGACGAGGTGTCCGTCGCCGTGACCGTGCTGGTCAGCGGCCCGTCGGCCAGCGTCGACAGATCCAGCACCACGGTGCCATTGGCCGCGATGGCTCCGGATGTGACCGTATTGGTCCCGTCGCTGACCGTGATCACCGCCGTGGCATCCCCGTCGAGCCCCGAGAGCACGAAGGCCACGGCCCCGACCTCGGTCCCGTCGATGGACAGGTCCGGCGCCGCAAGCGCCAGGTTCCCGTCCTCGTCCGCCGAGGTATCCGGCGTGGCAGAAAGCGTGAGGGCAGGCCCGGTCACCGTGGCCGTCGCGCTCTGCGCATCGGTCGCCGTCAGCGTCGTGGTCAGTGGCCCGTCCGACAGCGTCGAGAGGTCCAGCGTCACGGTCCCGTCCGCGAGGATGACGCCCGAGGTGACCTCGTTCACCCCGTCGCTCACCACAAGGATCGCCGTCGCATCACCGTCGAGCCCGCTCACCACGAACTCGACCGCGCCGACCTCGCTCGCGTCGATCGCGGTATCGGGCGCGGCAAGCGCGAGGTTGCCGTCGTCGTCACCGCTATTGGGCGGCGGGCTTGCCACCGACAGGGTGACCCCCGGCAGGGTGATGGTCTCGCCCGTCGGCGTACTCGCCGTGATCGAGGTCGTCACCGCCCCGTCCGCGAAGCCCGTCAGATCGACGGTGTAGGTGCCGTTGGTCGCGGCCACAGCGGTCACGGTATTGGTGCCGTCGGTCACGGTGATGACCGCATCCGCATCCGCATCGAGCCCCGAAACGACAAGCTCGACCGCCGCGATCTCGGTCGCGTCGATGTAAAGATCCGGCGCCGTCAGGGCGAGGTTGCCGTCATCGTCGGCCGAGGCCAGTGGCGTCGCCGAGATCACGGGGCCCAGCGCGGCCGCGGTCAAGCCGAGGATTTCGGCGAAGTAGACGATGCCGCTGCCGGTATCGACGCCCAGGCGCACGCCGGAGGCGACATCCTGCAACACGAGGGCGGACATCATCTGGCTGGCGGTCCAGCCCAGCCCCTGTGCCATCCGTGCGAGGCTGATCCGGTCCCCTTCGGCCACCGAGAAGCCCGCGACCTTGTCGAGCGTGCCACCCAGCGTGTCGGCCCCGAAGACGATCACGTCGGCCCCGGCGCCCGCGTCGATGTAGTCGGACCCGCCGCCGCCATTGATCGTGTCGTCGCCCGAGGTGCCGGTGATCCGGTCCCCGCCGTCCCCGCCCAGAACGCGCTGCGTCTCCTGCATGAAGCGCTCATTCCCGGCGAAGGTCCCCGCAGTCAGGCCGATCTCGGCCTCGAGGAAGGCCGAAAGGGCATCGGCGTAGGCGGCATAGGCGGCATCGGTGTAGTGCACCTTGTCCGGAGACAGGCCGCTCACGTCCACCGGGTTCTGGAACAGCAGGATGTTGGGGTTCACTGCGGCCCGCGCCTGCACTGTCGCGATGATCCCGGGCACGTAGGTGCCGTTGCCCGCATCCCCCACGACCGTGTTGCCGTTCACGGTGGAATAGCCTTCGTTGAGGTAATGCGCGAAGATCTCCGGCGTGCCCGCGCGGATCTTGGGCGCCAGCGTCGAGATCACGAAGTAGGACTCGGCGCTGCCCGGCATGGCGAGGAACTGGTCGATCGCCTTGCCGATGTTGTTCATGATCGAAGGGAACCGGTTCGAGAAGAACCCGTCCTCGCCGCTGCTGAAGTCGTTCGTGCCCGCCATGAACAGCACCACGTCGGGTGCAAAGGCATCGAGGTTGTCGGAAAGATCCGCAGCCCCGGCAGCGCTGTCGTTGCGGACGATGTCGCGCAGAGGCATGCCGCCGATGGCGCTGTGCTCGGCGTCCATCATGCCGTCCGGGCCGCTTTCGAGGAAGCCGACGTAGTCGAACCAGCCCCCCGCATCGATGATGTTGTCGAAGAAATCCTGCCGGTAGCCGTCACGCAGTTCGGGGACCTCGGTCGGGTCGTCCCCGTTCACCCAGCCCACCGTCAGCGAGTCGCCGATGGCAAGCACCTTGGCGGCTTCAGTGAAATAGCCGGCCTCCATGTCGATCACGAGCCCCGCGGCCACCCCGGCGAAGGTGGCAGCACCTGTGGCATCGACCGGGACCGGGATCTCCGCCTCGGTGAACGAGAAGGACGTGACCTCCATCGAGGTCGAGATGTTCGGGTCGATGGCCCCGTGCCAGCTCTCGAGGTTCTCGGCGCCCGTCCAGAGGCTGGTCATCACCCGCATCTGCTCGTCCGGGATCGGCAGCGGCGCGTTTTCGCCCCGAACCTCGTAGAACAGCCGGTCGTCGACGAACCAGCGGATCGCGTCCGGCGCCCAGTCGATGCGGTAGTCGTGGAAATCCTCCGAGGCATCGAAGCCCAGCTCGATGTCCTCCTCGATGTGGTTCGCCAGCTTGTCGTCGTCGTAGTAGTAGTTGATGCTCACCTGGGTGGGGTTGTTGCCCAGGAACTCGAAGTCGATCTCGTTGTGCTTGTCCGCGCCGAAGTATTCGCCGGTGTAGAGGAAGAAGGCCGAAACCGTCCCGGACTCGCCGGAGGTCTTCAGACTCATCTCGAAGGATCCGTAGCCGAAATAGTCGCGCGACTGGACCTCGGCCCCGGTAAAGGGTTTGCCGGCCTTGTCGGCCCCGTCAAGTCCGAGCGTCAGCGTGCCGCCGCCCAGCTGGACGTAGTCCGCCTCCCACGCGGTCTGGTTCCACGAGGACGCCACGGCGAAGTCCGAGCTGTTCCAGAAGGTCGTGTCGTAGGAATCGAACGAATCGGAAATCTCTTGTGCCACGAAAATTCCCCAAAAATAAAAGTTGGGCCGATACCGAAAAATTAATTCTTTTCAATAAAATGCGCCGGCAATAATGACGCCGGAACATCAGGAAGGACCAAACCGGCCCGGCCAATATAGGGAAATAAGGCGCCTCCGGGCCCATCATGTCAAGCGCGGCGGCCCTGACACCACCCGATCCGGGGTGCCCGGCGGGACGCCTGACGCCTGATTTTGCGCTCTGCGGGATGCCCGGTCTCCGCGGACAATCGCCCGGCCCCATCCGCAGACAAAAAGCGCCTCAAACGAAATCCGGCGCCACAGGGACGCCGGACAGGATCGTTTCAGAAATGCCTCGCAAAGGGCGTCTCAGCCCTTCTGCAGCACCTTCTGGCCAAAGACCTCGGCGATCTGAACCGCGTTCAGCGCCGCGCCCTTGCGCAGGTTGTCCGACACGCACCAGAAGTTCA
>CAYNKL010000039.1:0-28991 GCA_964397775.1 uncultured Rhodobacterales bacterium
CTCACCCGCCGGTGTGGCTCATGTGGCGCGACACGCGGCCATCCACGCCTTGACGGGAATAGTCGAAGTCATGACCCTTGGGCTTGCGCGAGATCGCCTCGCGGATGGCCTCGGTCAGGGGGGCGTCGGTGTGCGGGTGGTTGCGCAGCGGCGACCGCAGGTCCGCGCGGTCTTCTTGACCGAGGCACATGAAGAGCTCGCCGGTGCAGGTCAGACGCACGCGATTGCAGCTTTCACAGAAGTTATGAGTGAGCGGCGTGATGAAGCCGATGCGCTGTCCGCTCTCTTCGAGACGGACGTAGCGGGCAGGGCCGCCGGTACGGTCCGGCAGGTCGGTCACGGTATACTGTTCCGACAGGCGTTCGCGCAGGTCGGTCAGCTTCCAGTACTGGCCGATGCGGTCCTCGTTGCCGATGTCGCCCATGGGCATGACCTCGATCCAGGTCAGGTCCATGCCGCGCGCGGCGCACCATTCGGTCATGGTGAAGAGCTCGTCCTCGTTGAAGCCCTTCAGCGCGACGGCGTTGATCTTGACGTGAAGGCCGACACGCTGTGCTTCGTCGATGCCCTCGAGCACCTGTTTCAGACGGCCCCAGCGGGTCACGCGGGCGAACTTGTCCTCGTCCAGCGTGTCCATCGACAGGTTCACCCGGCGCACGCCTGCATCATAGAGCGCCTGCGCGTGCTTTGCGAGTTGCGAGCCGTTGGTGGTCAGCGTCAGTTCTTTCAGCGCGCCGCTTTCGAGGTGCCGTCGCATTGCGCGGAAAAACGTCAGGATATCGCGCCGCACCAGCGGCTCTCCGCCGGTGATACGCAGCTTCTCGACGCCGAGATTTACGAAGGCGGAACACAGGCGGTCGAGCTCTTCGAGGGTCAGAAGTTCCTTCTTGGGAAGGAATTTCATGTTCTCCGACATACAGTAGACGCAGCGAAAGTCGCAGCGATCCGTGACGGAAACCCGAAGATAGGAGATCGGGCGTTCGAAGGGGTCGACCAGAGCTTGTACCATCGTACTGAAAGTATGCTGCGTCATGGCCTCGGGCAAGGGCGGTGGCGAGATTGTCTTCGCCGCGTCGAAGGCTTAGCCTCTCATGCATGAAAAAGATTGCACTGACACTGATGATCGCGGCGCTTGCCGGATGCAGCCAGACGCCCGGCGGGACCGAGACTTCTGCCGCGCCCACATCCACAACCGGGGCCGATTCCACCGGTCAGACACGCCCGCGGACACGTACCGAGGGCGCGCAGACGGCGGACGCCCTCGACACCACGTCCGAGGCCGAGCGTGCCCAGGCCTCGGCACCTGCCGAAGGCGGGGCCCTTCTGGGCGAGACGGTCGCGAGCCTTGGCAACGTCGGGCGTGAGGGGTTCTGGCTCGAGACGCCGCTCGTGGATGAGACCGTGCCCGGGCGGGCTGAATACGCCGCCACAGGCAAGACGGCGCAGGTCGAGCTGCGTCCGATCCCGGGGCCGGATACCGCCGGAAGCCGGATCTCCCTTTCAGCCATGCGCCTGCTCGGCGCGCCCCTGACCGATCTGCCGACGCTCAAGGTGTATCGCGCGGACTGACATTGTCAGCCACAGGGCCTGCAGGCATTCTCGCAAGAGGCCGAACAGGCCCTGTGGTTGGCCACGCCGCTTGGCTGGCCGCTTATTCCACCGTCACCGATTTCGCGAGGTTGCGCGGTTGGTCCACGTCGGTGCCCTTGGCGACGGCGGCGTGATAGGCCAGCAGCTGCGCCGGCAAGGCGTAGAGCAACGGCGCGAGGCGGTCGTCGACCTCCGGCAGGGTGATGACCTGCCAGACGCCTTCGCCGGCCTCGGCGGCGCCGCGCGCATCGGTGACGAGGCAGATCTTGCCACCGCGCGCCATCACCTCCTGCATGTTCGACACCGTCTTGTCGAAAAGCCCGTCATGCGGCGCCATCACGATCACCGGAACGGTCTTGTCGATCAGCGCGATGGGGCCGTGCTTGAGTTCGCCTGATGCATAAGCCTCGGCGTGTATATAGCTGATTTCCTTGAGCTTCAGCGCACCTTCCAGCGCGAGGGGGTACATCGAACCGCGTCCAAGGAAGAGCACGTCGCGGGCCTCGGCGATCTTGCGGGCGGCGTCTTCGATGACCTCGTCACGGTCGAGCGCCACGTTCAGGGTGCCGGGCAGAGCCCTGAATTTGCGCACATACTCGGAGATCTGGCTCTCGGAGATGCGGCCGCGGTCGGCGCCGGCGCGCAGCGCCATGGTGAGCAGCACCGTCAGCATGCAGGTGAAGGCCTTGGTCGAGGCGACGCCGATCTCGGCGCCCGCGTGGATGGGCAGGACGTAGTCGGCCTCGCGCGCCATGGAGCTTTCGGGCACATTGACGACGGTGACGATGCGCTCGGCCTTGCCGCGAGCGTAGTGCAGGGCCGCGAGCGTGTCGGCGGTTTCGCCCGACTGGCTGACGAAGATCGCGTGGGTGCCGGGCGTGATCGGCGGTTCACGGTAGCGGAATTCCGAAGCAATATCGACCTCGACCGGGATGCCGGCGATCTTTTCGAACCAGTACTTGGCCGTCAGGCAGGCGTAGAAGGCGGTGCCGCAGGCGACCATGACGAGCCGGTCGACCTTGGTGAAATCCATGCCCGGTTCGGGCAGCGCGATGCCGTCCTGCGTGAGGTAGGCCGAGAGCGTGCCGGAGATGACCGAGGGCTGCTCGGCGATTTCCTTGGCCATGAAGTGCTTGTAGCCGGCCTTGTCGACGCGGGCGGCGTCCATCTGGATCTTCTTGGTCTCGCGCTCGACCGGATTGCCATTGGCGTCCTGGATCTGGCAGCTGGCGCGGGTGAGGATGGCGCGGTCGCCTTCCTCGAGGTAGATGATCCGGTCGGTGAGCGGGGCGAGCGCGATGGCGTCGGAGCCGAAGTATGCCTCGCCCTCGCCGAAGCCGATGGCCAGCGGGCTGCCCTTGCGGGCGCCGATCAGCAGGTCGGGTTCGCCGTCGAAGAGCATGACCAGCGCGAAGGCGCCGTCGAGACGGTCGATCGTGGCCATGGCAGCGGCTTGCGGAGTCTTGCCCTGGTCGAGGTGATACTGGGCCAGCAAGGCGATGGTTTCGGTGTCGGTGTCGGATTCGGGGGTGATGCCCGCCCCGGCGAGTTCGCGCCGCAGGTCCTTGTAGTTCTCGATGATGCCGTTGTGCACGACGGCGACGCGGCCCGCGCGGTGCGGGTGGGCGTTGGCCTCGGTCGGCGCGCCGTGGGTGGCCCAGCGGGTGTGCCCGATGCCGGCTTTGCCGGGCAGCGGTTCGTGCACCAGCAGGTCGGAGAGGTTGACGAGCTTGCCGACCGCGCGGCGGCGGTCAAGGTGGCTCTCGTTCAGCGTGGCGATGCCGGCGCTGTCGTAGCCGCGGTATTCGAGGCGGCGCAGCGCCTCGACCAGCGTGGGGGCGACTTCATGGGTGCCGAGAATTCCGACGATTCCGCACATGGGTTCAGTCCTTCTTGCCCTGGGCGGCCTTGCGGGCGCGCAGCATGTCCATGACCTTGCGCGCGAAGCCCGGTTTGGTGACTTGTTTCGCCCGCCCGAGGCCGAGTGCGCCTGGGGGGACGTCTTCGGTGATCGTGGAGCCGGAGCCGGTCATGGCGCCGTCGCCGACCGAGACGGGCGCGACCAGCATCGTGTCCGAGCCGATAAAGGCATCGCGGCCGATCCTTGTGCGATGCTTGAAGACGCCGTCGTAGTTGCAGGTGATGGTGCCCGCGCCGATGTTGGTGCGTTCGCCCACATCGGCATCTCCGATATATGTCAGGTGGTTGGCCTTCACACCTGCGGCGAGCGTGGCGTTCTTGACCTCGACGAAGTTGCCGACGTGCACGTCCTCGGAAAGCTCGGCGCCGGGGCGCAGGCGGGCGTAGGGCCCGACCACGGCGCCGCGGCTGACGTGGCAGCCTTCGAGGTGCGAAAAGGCGCGGATGCGGGCGCCGGTTTCCACGGTGACGCCAGGGCCGAAGATGACGTTTGGCTCGATCTGCGCGTCGCGGCCGATGACCGTGTCCCAGGCGAGGAAGACGGTGTCGGGGGCCTGGAGGCTGACGCCGTCCTCCATCAGCGCCGCGCGGGCACGGGACTGGAATTGTTGTTCTGCGGCAGAGAGTTCCGCGCGGGAGTTGATGCCGAGCGTTTCGCTTTCCGGGCAGCGCACGACGGTGGCCGAAAACCCGCGGTCGCGGGCGAGGCCGACCACGTCGGTGAGGTAGTATTCCCCCGAGGCATTGTCGTTGCCGATGCCGTCGAGCAGGTCGAAGAGTGTGGCGCTGTCCGCGGAGATCACACCGGAATTGCAAAGGGTTATCGCACGTTCTTCATCCGTTGCATCCTTCCATTCGACGATGCGCAGGAGGCTTGTGCCTTCCGTCACGAGCCGCCCATAGCGGCCGGGATCGAGGGGTTCGAAGCCCAGCACGACCACGTCGTGGGTCTGGCGCGCGGCCTGCATCGCGGCAAGCGTTTCTTCCGAGATGAAGGGCGTGTCGCCGTAGAGCACGATGGCGTCACCGGAAAAGCCGTCGAGCGCGGGGCGCGCCTGCGCGACGGCGTGGCCGGTGCCGAGCTGTTCCTCCTGCAGGACGCAGGTGGTGTCGGGGTCGTAGGCGCGGGCGCTTGCGTCCACCGCCTCGGCATCGTGGCCGGTGACGACGACCGTGCGGTCGGGCGCAAGGGCCTGTCCGGCACGCATGGCGTGCCAGAGCATGGGTGCGTGTGCGATCTCGTGCAGGACCTTGGGGGTGTCCGACATCATCCGCGTGCCCTTGCCCGCGGCGAGAATGATCAGGGCGGTGCTCATGGCCTCGGTCCGTTGTTATTTTCTGGCCCCCGTTTTATCCGAGACGCAGTGCGGGGCAAGCAGACGGCGGTCACGCCTGATTTCCACATGTGACAGGGGTGGCCGATGCGCTGCGTGATTTTCGATCTGGACGGAACACTGGCGGACACGAGCGGCGACCTGATCGCCGCGGCGAATGTCTGCTTTGCCGAGATGGGCGCGGCGGTGCGGCTCGACCCGCAGGCGGATGCGGCGACGGCCTTTCGCGGCGGTCGGGCGATGCTGAAGCTGGGGCTGGAGCGCGAGGGGCGATTCTCCGAGGCGGCGGTGGATGAGTGGTATCCCCGGCTGCTCGAGGCCTATGGCGAGGAGATCGACCTGCGCACGGTGATTTATCCCGGCGCGATGGAGGCGGTTGAGGCGCTGCGCGCGGATGGCCACGCAGTGGGCATCTGCACCAACAAGCCCGAGGCGCTGGCCGAGACGCTGCTGCAGCGGCTGGGTGTGCGGTCGATGTTCGATTCGTTGATCGGGGCGGACACGCTGGCGGTGCGCAAACCGGACCCGGCGCCCTTCTGGGCGGCGGTCGACGGGGCGGGCGGCTTCCGCGATCATGCGCTTCTGGTGGGCGATACCGACACCGACCGGCGCACGGCGCGGGCGGCGGGCGTGCCCTGCATCCTCGTGACCTTCGGCCCCGAGGGCGACGCGGTGCTGACGCTGGAGCCCGAGGGCAAGATCGCGCATTTCGATCACCTCGGCGCCGAGGTGTCGCGGATCTTCGGCCAGCGTTGACGGCGGGGCGCCGGAGGCGCAAGACAGGCGCATGACAGAGGTCTTCAAAGGGTCCTTCACCCAGCAGGAACCGATCCCGGAGGCGGGGATCGAGGCGGCGCTTGCCGTGATGCGGCACGGGCGGCTGCACCGCTACAACACGGCGGGCGACGAGCTGTCCGAGACCGCGGCGCTGGAACAGGAGTTCGCGGCGCTGACGGGCGCGCGCTATTGCCTTGCCGTCGCCTCGGGCGGCTATGCGCTTGGCTGCGCGCTGCGGGCCGTGGGGGTGAAGCCCGGCGACCGGGTGCTGACGAACGCCTTCACGCTGGCCCCGGTGCCCGGCGCGATCGCGAGCGTCGGGGCGGTGCCGGTTTTCGTCGAGGTGACCGAGGATCTGGTGATCGACCTCGAGGATCTGGCGGCGCGGGCGGGGCAGGCCGACGTGCTGATGCTGAGCCAAATGCGCGGCCATCTGTGCGACATGGATGCGCTGATGGAGATCTGCCACGCGGCGGGGATCACGGTGATCGAGGATTGCGCGCATACCATGGGGGCGACGTGGAATGGCGTCGCCTCTGGGCGGCACGGGCTGGTGGGGTGCTATTCCACGCAGACCTACAAGCACGTCAATTCCGGCGAGGGCGGCTTCCTTGTCACCGACGATCCGGAGGTCGCGGCGCGGGCGGTGATCCTGTCTGGGTCCTACATGCTTTATGAACGCCATGCGGCAGCGCCCGGTCCGGAGATTTTCGAGCGGGTGCGGCTGGAGACGCCCAACGTGTCGGGGCGGATGGACAACCTGCGCGCGGCGATCCTGCGCCCGCAGATGGCCAAGCTGGGCGAGCAGGTGGCGCGGTGGAACGCGCGCTATGACATGGTCGAGGCGGGTCTGCGCGACACGCCGGGCCTGCGGCAGGTGACGCGCGATCCGCGCGGCGTCTTCGTGGGGTCGTCCTACCAGTTCCTGCTGCCCGACTGGGCCCCGCAGGCGGTGGAGGAGGTCGTGACGCGCTGCAAGGCGCGGGGCGTCGAGCTCAAGTGGTTCGGGGCCGAGGCGCCCGTCGGCTATACCTCGCGCTACGACAGCTGGCGCTATGCGCCGAGCGACCCGCTGCCGCGCACCGACGCGGTGCTGGCGGGGCTGCTCGACATGCGGCTGCCGCTGACCTTCAGCTTGGACGATTGCGCGCAGATCGCGCGGATCATCCGGGCCGAGGTGTCTGCCGTCTATCAGGCCGCAGGTTCGGCCGACGCGCGGGCGTGAAAGACGAAGCCGAGCAGGTTCATGAGAAGCTGCGCGGCGAGGATCGAGGTCGATCCGGTGGGATCGTAGTCGGGCGCGACCTCGACAAGGTCGATGCCGATGACGGGATGCGCCCGGGCCACCGCCAGAAGCAGCTCCAGCACCTCGTAGTAGAGAAAGCCGCCATGGCTGGGCGTGCCGGTGCCCGGCGCGATCGAGGGGCAGAAGGCGTCGATGTCGATGGTGATGTAGACGGGCGTGCCCTGCGGCAGACGCGCCGCCGTGGCGAGGGCCCCGAGCGCGCGCATCTGCCGGACCGAGAGGATGTCGGAGCCGCGGGCGCGGGCGTCCTCGTAGCCCTCTCGGGCGGTGGAGCTGACGTTTCGGATGCCCACCTGCGTGAGGCCGCTGATCCAGGGCTTTTCGGCGGCGCGGCGCATGGGGTTGCCATGGCCGCGCGTGACGCCGTGCCGTTCGTCGACGAAATCCAGATGCGCGTCGATCTGGAGCAGGTGGAAGGGCGCGTGGCCCTCGTAGGCCTCGATGCTGGGGATGTTGATGGAGTGGTCGCCGCCGATGGTGACGGGCAGGGCCCCCGCGGCCAGCGCGGCTTCGACCCCCGCGCGGATGTTGGCGTGGCTTTGCAGCGTGTCGGTGTGGATTATGTCGGCGTCGCCCATGTCGGCGATGCGCACGCCGTCGAGATAGGTCACGTCGTCCTCGTGATCGTAGGCGCCGGCGTGGCCAAAGCTGAAAAGCGTCGAGGCCTCGCGCACGCCGCGGGGGCCGAAGCGGGCGCCGGCGCGCCACTGGGTGCCCGCGTCGAAGGGTGCGCCGAGGATGCCCACGTCGCAATCGAGCGCGGCCCAGTCGGCCACGTGCGGCGCGCGGGCGAAGGTGCAAATGCCCGTGAAGGGCAGGTCGAGACGTCCGGTCTGGTATCCGTGCATGGCAACTCCTTGATCGCGATCACGATTGCGCTCGTGTGGCGCCGTGACAAGGCCGCTGCGTAAATCCGGCCTTTTCTTTTTCCGCCCTGCATGCAAGAGGGACGTGCCAACCGACACCTCCCAAGGAGACCCCCATGGAGATTCGCGAGGCGCTCACCTTCGACGACGTATTGCTTGTTCCGGCCGCATCCGACGTGCTGCCGAGCACCGCTGACACGCGCACGCAGGTCACCAAGTCCATCGCCCTGAACATTCCGCTTCTGTCGAGCGCCATGGACACGGTCACCGAATCCAAGATGGCCATCACTCTTGCGCAGGTCGGTGGCATGGGGGTGATCCACCGCAACCTGACCGTGGACGAACAGGCGCGCGAAGTGCGGCGCGTGAAACGCTTCGAGAGCGGTATCGTCTACAACCCGGTCACGCTGACCCCCAACCAGACCCTGGCCGATGCCCGCGCGCTGACCGAGCGCTACGGGTTCACCGGCTTTCCGGTCGTGGATGAGAATCGCAAGGTCGTGGGCATCGTGACCAACCGCGACATGCGCTTTGCGCAGCGCGACGACACGCCGGTCCACGTCATGATGACCTCGGAGAACCTCGCCATCCTGCGCGAGCCCGCGGATCGTGACGAGGCCATTGACCTGATGAAGGCGCGCCGGATCGAGAAGCTGCTGGTGACCAATGCCGAGGGACGCCTGACCGGGCTGCTGACGCTCAAGGATACCGAGCAGGCGGTGGTGAACCCGACGGCCTGCAAGGACAGTCTGGGTCGGTTGCGGGTGGCTGCGGCCTCGACGGTGGGCAACGCGGGTTTCGAGCGGACGCAGGCGCTTGTGGATGCGGGCGTCGACATGGTGGTGATCGACACGGCCCATGGGCACAGCGCGGGCGTGGCCAAGGCGGTCGAGCGCGCCAAGTCGCTGTCGAACGAGGTTCAGGTCGTGGCCGGCAACGTGGCGACGGCCGAGGCGACGCGCGCGCTGATCGGCGCGGGCGCGGACGCGGTGAAGGTGGGGATCGGCCCGGGGTCGATCTGCACGACGCGCATGGTGGCCGGTGTCGGCATGCCGCAGCTGACGGCGATCATGGAATGCACCGCGGCTGCGGGCGACGTGCCGATCATCGCCGACGGCGGCATCAAGTTCTCGGGCGATTTCGCCAAGGCCATCGCGGCGGGCGCCTCCTGCGCCATGGTCGGCTCGATGATCGCGGGCACGGACGAAAGCCCGGGCGAGGTGATCCTCTACCAGGGCCGGTCCTACAAGGCCTACCGGGGCATGGGGTCGCTTGGCGCCATGGCGCGCGGCTCGGCCGACCGGTATTTCCAGAAGGATGCGGCCAGCGACAAGCTGGTGCCCGAGGGGATCGAGGGCCAGGTGCCCTACAAGGGCTCCGCGGGCGCGGTGCTGCACCAGCTGGTGGGCGGTCTGCGGGCGGCCATGGGCTACACCGGCTGCGCCACGGTCGCGGAGATGCGGAAGAACTGCCAGTTCGTGCGCATCACCAACGCGGGCCTGCGCGAGAGCCATGTGCACGACGTCGCCATCACGCGCGAAAGCCCGAACTACCGCATCGGCTGAGACTGCTGCTGTCGTCATGGGGCCGTGCCGGGAGACCGGTGCGGCCCCTTCCGCATTGCTAAAATCGTTTTCGGAAACCCTGTCTTAATTGATCTGCGGTTAAGCCTGCCGTGCCTCGCGAGCGAGGCGGAGCTGCCTGGAGGGACGATTGGAAAAGCAAATGTTGACGCCGGTATTCACAAGCCCGCGCGCCCCTGGCGACGTGGGGATGGAGGGGGGTACACGGCAGGCGAGCTCCGCCATGCCGGAGGATCGCCGGACACTTTCGCTGATGGAGCGGCTGGCCGACCGGCTGGATCAGATCGAGTTCAGCATCGGCGAGACGGTCGAGGTTTCGGAGCGGCTCAATACCGCCACGAACGAGCGAATCGCGCGTCTGGAAAAGCGCATCGATGCGCAGATGCCTGTCAGTGGCGCGGAACTGGACCGTGTCGCCGATGCCAATACGCTGCTGGCCGAACGGCTGGACAGGGCGATCGACCTTCTGGAGTGCAGCGACGCGCGCCTGTCGCTCATGGAGTCGCGACTTGATGCGATGGCGGCCCGGCTCGCGACCACGCGGGGGCCTGCGCTTCTCGAGGATCTTGCCGAAAGGATGGAAGAGCAGTTCGGCGCCTTCGGTGCAACTCTCGACCGGACCCGCAACGAATTGACCTCGGCAGCGCGCGAGGCGATCGAAGGGTCCGGTGTCGGCGCCGCCGAGGCCGAGCAGACGGCGCTGCTGGCGCGGTTGAACCGCCAGATCTTGTCGGCGCTGGAGGGCATTGGCGGTGCCTCGCAGCGGTCGGAAGCGGTGCAGGGGGAACTGCGTGATCTGCTGAAGCGCGTCGCGGAAACGCAGGGTGCGGCGACGCCCCGCGCCGCGACCGCGGCGGACGAGGCCAAGGTGCTGCGCCGGCTGTCGGTCCTGAACGGCCAGATCGCGGCGCGTGCCGACGCGCTTGGCGAGGGCCCGGAGCTGTCTGCGCTTGTGCAGAGTATCCGCCGTGCGATCGAGACGATCCTTGTCGAGGCGCGCAATTCCCGGACCTCTGCCCAGCAGGGGGCGGCGGCGCAGGCTGAACCGGCGCCGAGCGCACCCGTGCCGAGCGCGCCGGCGCATGCGGTACTGGCACCCACGGCACAGGCGACCAGCAAGGCTTTCGTCCTGGACCCGCACGACGATCCGGCGGGTCACGACTGGGCCGAGGGCTAGGCGCCACCCGAAACGGAGACGGCCCCCGGAAATACCAGGGGCCGTCATTCGTGACGTGGATCGTGTGCCCAGGAAGGGGCACACGGCCGGGGGCTCAGTTGGAGAGCGCCTGCTCGGTAATAACGTGGGTGAAGGCGCCTTCCGGCTCTTTCGTGATCACCGGGTCGGACCCGCCGGCAAGCAGGGTGTCGACCGTGCGCTGGTAGTCGGCTTCATCGAGGCTGCCATCGGAGCCCGCGGTGAGCTTGGCGACCTCTTCCATCATGCGGATCTGGTGTTGTTCGGTCTGGGCGCCGGTCTCGTCATAATCCAGCACGATCATGGCCGCTTCCTCGGGGTTTTCCTCGGCCCATTTCCAGCCCTGCATGGAGGCATCCACGAAGCGCGCCATCTTGTCGACGAAGGCCTCGTCCTCGAGATCGTCCTCGAGCACGTAGAGCCCGTCCTCGAGCGTTGCGACGCCCTGGTTCTCGTACTGGAAGGTCACCAGTTCCTCGGGCGCGACGCCCGCGTCGATGACCTGCCAGTATTCGTTGTAGGTCATGGTGCTGATGCAGTCGGCCTGGCGCTGAAGGAGCGGGTCGACGTTGAAGCCCTGCTTGAGCACCTCGACGCCGTTTTCGTCGGCGCCGTCGGTTTCGATGCCGAGCTGGCTCATCCACGACAGGAAGGGATATTCGTTGCCGAAGAACCAGACACCGAGCGTGCGGTTCGCAAGGTCGGCCGGTTCCTCGATGCCGACGTCGCCCCAGCAGGTCAGCATCATGCCCGAGGCCTTGAAGGGCTGGGCGATGTTGACCAGCGGCAGGCCGTTTTCGCGCGCGGCCAGCGCGGCGGGCATCCATTCCACGATCACGTCGGCGCCACCGCCGGCGATCACCTGCGTGGGGGCGATGTCGGGGCCGCCGGGCAGGATGGTGACGTCGAGATCCGCCTCGTCGTAGTAGCCGTTTTCGAGCGCCACGTAGTAGCCCGCGAAC
This sequence comes from uncultured Rhodobacterales bacterium, assembly GCA_964397775.1. Taxonomy (GTDB): domain Bacteria; phylum Pseudomonadota; class Alphaproteobacteria; order Rhodobacterales; family Rhodobacteraceae; genus Allosediminivita. The sequence goes on from CAYNKL010000039.1 coordinate 11,534, forward strand.
TGGGCCTGCGTGACCCACTTGAGCTGGAGCGTGACCTCGTCCTGCGCCATGGCAGGCGCCGCGAATAGGGATGCCGCGGCTGCGGCGAGGATAGTGCGTTGCATTGACGAACCTCCGTGTTGTCGTCGGTGACGGCCCGGGTTGTCCCGGGTCCGGGTTGTGGATCTGTCAGCCCCGCTGCGAGGCGTGCCAGAATGTCAGCCGTTTCTCGAGCGCGGCGATGATGCCGTAGAAGAGCGTGCCCGCCAGCGCGGCCACCAAGATGGCGGCCCAGACCATGCCGAGGTCAAGCTGACCGATGCTGGTCGAGATGCGGAAACCGAGCCCCAGCGTGGGGCTGCCGAAAAACTCGGCAACGATCGCCCCGATCAGCGCCAGGGTGGTGCAGACCTTCAGGCCGTTGAAAATGAAGGGCAAAGCCGCGGGCAGGCGCAGCTTGATGAGCGTCTGTCCCCAGTTCGAGGCGTAGGTGCGCATGAGGTCGCGCTGCATGGCGGTGGTGTCGGTCAGGCCCGCCACGGTGTTCACCAGCATCGGGAAGATCACCATGAGCACCACGACGGCCGCCTTGGACTGCCAGCCGAAGCCGAACCACATGACGAGGATCGGCGCGGTGCCGACGATGGGCAGGGCCGCCATGAAGTTGCCCAGCGGCAAAAGTCCCCGGCGCAGGTAGTCGTAGCGATCGACCAGCAGCGCCACGAGGAAGGCCGCGGCGCAGCCCATGAGGTAGCCCGACAGCGCGCCCTTGAGGATGGTCTGCACGAAGTCGCCCCAGAGCAGCGGGGCGTTCGCGGCGAAGGTCTGGCCGATCATGCTCGGCGGCGGCAGGATCACGTGCGGCACGTCGAAGCCGCGCACCATGAGCTCCCACATGCCGAGCAGGGTGCCGCCGAAGATCAACGGCACGGCCAGCGCCCCGGCGCGGGTGGTGCCGCCTGGGCCGTTGGCGATGCGGACATTGATGGCCCAGCCAGCGGCCCAAAGGATCAGTGCAAAGACGACGAGGCTCATGTCTGCATCCCCATGCGGGCGAGTGTCCTGCGTTCCAGCCAGCCGAGCAGGCCGACGAGGATCGCGGCGAGGGCCGCGGCGGTCAGGAGCGCCGCCCAGATCTGCGCGGTCTGGCCGTAGTAGCTGCCCGCCAGCATCCTTGCGCCCAGACCGCCGCGCTGCACCGGAAGCTCGCCCACGATGGCGCCCACGAGGCTGGCCGCGATGGCGATCTTGAGCGAGGCGAAGAGGTAGGGCACCGAGCTTGGCAGGCGCAGCTTCTGCAGGACGGTCCGCGCATCGGCGTTGTAGGTGCGCATGAGATCGAGCTGCATGGCATCCGGCGCGCGCAGGCCCTTCACCATGCCGACGACGACCGGGAAGAAGCTGAGATAGGCCGAGATCACCGCCTTGGGCAGCAGCCCCTGCACGCCGATGGAATAGAGCACCACGATGATCATGGGCGCCAGCGCCACGATGGGAATGGTCTGGCTGACGATGGCCCAGGGCATGACGGACATGTCCATGACCCGGCTGTGCACGATGCCGATGGCGAGCGCGACGCCCAGAACCGCGCCGATGACGAAGCCCACGAAGGTGGCGTTGAGCGTCACCAGCCCGTGGTAGACGAGGCTGCGGTTCGACAGGCTGCCCGAACGGACGAGGCCGCGGCGGCCGTTGACCTCTTCGTCGATGGTCGAATCGTAGAGCTCCTCGACCACCACATGGGGCGCGGGCAGGCGCGGGCGGGCGGTGGCCCAGCTTGCGCCGATGTGTTCCGGGTTCCGCAGGACAAGCGCCCAGTTCGACATGTCGCGCCGCTCGACCGCGCTGTCGGGCGAGACCACGGCACCGTCCCGTTCAGCCTGGGTCAGGACTTCCTTGATGTTCATGGGCACCGCGGCGACGTACCAGATCGCGATGAGCGCCAGGATCATGGTGACGACCGGCGGGATGCGCAGCCGTCGGCGCGAGCGCGCGGCGGTGCCTTCTACGACGGCCTCGCTCATTCCTCGTACCCCGCGCGCAGGCCCTCGCGGACGCGGTGGGCGACCTCGATGAACTCGGGGCTGTCGCGGATGTCGAGCGGGCGCTCGCGGGGCAGGGGGCTTTCGATCACGTCGGTGATGCGGCCGGGCCGGGGCGACATGACCACGATGTGGGTCGAGAGGTACACCGCCTCGGGGATCGAGTGGGTGACGAAGGCGATGGTCTTGCCGGTGCGGTCCCAGAGGCCCAGCAATTCCTCGTTGAGCCGGTCGCGCACGATTTCGTCCAGCGCCCCGAAGGGTTCGTCCATGAGCAGGATGTCGGCGTCGAAGGCGAGCGCCCGGGCGATCGAGGCGCGCTGCTGCATGCCGCCCGAAAGCTGCCATGGGAACTTCTTCTCGAAGCCGGTGAGTTCCACGAGGTCCAGCACCCGCGCGATGCGTTCGGCCTGTTCGGACCTGGAAAAGCCCATGACCTCGAGCGGCAGGCGGATGTTGCCGGCGATGGTGCGCCAGGGATAGAGCCCCGCCGCCTGGAAGACATATCCGTAGGCGCGGGCCTTGCGGGCGGCGTCGGGGTCCATGCCGTTGACGCTGAGCTTGCCGCCGGTTGGGGTCTCCAGCGCCGCGATGCAGCGCAGGAGTGTGGTCTTGCCGCAGCCCGAGGGGCCGATGAAGCTGACGAAATCCCCCTTGGAGATGTCGAGCGTGACGTCCGAGAGGGCGTTCACCGGGCCGTCGGCGGTCTGGAAGGTCAGGAAGAGGTTCCGCGCCGAGACGACGGCGGGGGCGCTCTGCGGGGCCGTGGCGGAGGGGGCTGCGGCGGTCTGCATGTGTTCCTCAGACCCCCGTGGCCGGGATGCCGGTGCGTTCGACCGGGCGGGGCGCGGTGAGCTCCTTCCAGCTCGACAGCGCCTTGTTGACCGCGCCGTTGGCCTCGCGCTTGACGAACTTGCCGTGGCCGGGTTCGCTCTGGAGCTTACCGTCGTTCACGGCAAGCTGTCCGCGGGTGAGCACGTAGCGCGGCAGGCCCTTCACCTGCATGCCCTCGAAGACATTGTAGTCGATGGCGCTGGCCTGGGTGGCGGCGGTGATGGTCTTTTCCTTCTCGGGGTCGAGCACGAGGATGTCGGCGTCGGAGCCTTCGCGGATGGCCCCCTTCTTCGGGTAGCAGTTCAGGATCTTGGCGATGTTGGTGGAGGTTACGGCCACGAATTCCTCGGGCGTCAGGCGGCCGGTGGCCACACCTTGGGTCCAGAGCAACGGGATGCGGTCCTCGACCCCGCCGGTGCCGTTGGGGATCTTGGTGAAATCGCCTACACCGTAGCGCTTCTGGTCGGTGCTGAAGGCGCAGTGGTCGGTGGCCACGACGGACAGCGACCCGGCCTGCAGCCCGTGCCAGAGGCTTTCCTGGTGCTTCTTGTTGCGGAAGGGGGGCGACATGACGCGGCGGGCGGAGTGATCCCAGTCCTTGTCGAAATACTCGCTTTCGTCGAGCGTCAGGTGCTGGATCAGCGGCTCGCCCCAGACGCGCTTGCCCTGCTGGCGCGCGCGGCGGATGGCCTCGTGGCTTTCCTCGCAGGAGGTGTGCACGACATAGAGCGGCACGCCCGCCATGTCGGCGATCATAATGGCGCGGTTGGTGGCCTCGCCCTCGACCTGGCTGGGCCGCGAATAGGCGTGGGCTTCGGGGCCGGTGTTGCCCTCGGCCAGAAGCTTGGCCGACAGCTCGGCCACCACGTCGCCGTTCTCGGCATGGACCATGGCGATGCCGCCGAGCTCGGCCAGCCGCTGGAAGCTGGCGTACATCTCGTCGTCGTTCACCATCAGCGCGCCCTTGTAGGCCATGAAGTGCTTGAAGGTGTTGATGCCCCGCTCCTCGACCACGGTCTTCATCTCGTTGAAGACCTGCTCGCCCCACCAGGTGACGGCCATGTGGAAGGAGAAGTCGCAATGCGCGCGCGTGGACTTGTTGTCCCACATCTGGATGGCATCGAGCAGGCCCTGGCCGGGCTGCGGCAGGCAGAAGTCGACCACCATGGTGGTGCCGCCCGCCAGCGCCGCGCGGGTGCCGGTGTCGAAATCGTCGGTGGAATAGGTGCCCATGAAGGGCATCTCGAGGTGGACGTGCGGGTCGATCCCGCCCGGCATCACGTAACATCCGCTGGCGTCGAGCGTCTCGTCGCCGCTCAGGTTCTTGCCGATGGCGGCGATGGTTTCGCCTTCGATCAACACGTCGGCCTCGAAGCTCATGTCATGGGTGACGACGGTGCCGTTCTTGATCACTGTGCTCATCTTCTTCTCCCTCCAGACCGTCTCGCGTCGCGGTCTTCTTCTTGGTTCAAATATCCCGGGGGAGTCGCCCCCTCGGGGGCGACGGGGGCAGAGCCCCCTCTCACTCCACGATCTGCGCCGTCTCGACCACGGCATGGAACAGGACCTCGGCGCCCGCGCGGGCCCAGTCCTTGCTGATCTCCTCGGCCTCGTTGTGGCTCAGCCCGTCGACGCAGGGGCACATGACCATGGCCGAGGGTGCGACGCGGTTGATCCAGCAGGCGTCGTGACCGGCGCCCGAGACGATGTTGCGGTGGCTGTAGCCGAGCCGTTCGGCAGCGCTGCGGATGGCGCCCACGCATTCGGGGTCGAATTCCACCGGGTCGAAGCCGCCGACCTTCTCGAATTCCACCTCGAGGCCCATGTCCTCGCAGATCTTCGTGGCTTCCTCGCGCAGGCGCTTTTCCATGTCCTCGATCACGGCCAGATCCGGCGAACGGAAATCGACGGTGAAGACGGCCTTGCCGGGGATCACGTTGCGCGAGTTGGGATAGACGTCGATGTGGCCCGCGGCGCCCACGGCGTGGGGCTTGTGGGACCAGGCGATCTCCTCGACCTTTTCCAGCACCCGCGCCATGCCGAGGCCTGCGTTCTTGCGCATGGGCATGGGGGTGGAGCCGGTGTGGGCGTCCTTGCCGGTGATGGTGACCTGCGTCCAGCTCAGGCCCTGTCCGTGGGTGACGACGCCGATGTCCACGCCCTCGGCCTCGAGGATGGGGCCCTGTTCGATGTGCAGCTCGAAGAAGGCGTGCATCTTGCGGGAGCCGACCTCTTCCTCGCCCTTCCAGCCGATGCGGGTCAGCTCGTCGCCGAAGCGCTTGCCCTCGGCATCGGTGCGGTCGTAGGCCCAGTCCTGCGTGTGCATGCCCGCGAAGACGCCCGAGGACAGCATGGCGGGGGCAAAGCGGGTGCCTTCCTCGTTCGTCCAGTTGGTGACGACGATGGGATGCTTTGTCTTGATGTCGAGATCGTTGAGGCTGCGCAGGATTTCCAGCCCGCCGAGGACGCCCAGCACCCCGTCGTACTTGCCGCCGGTCGGCTGCGTGTCGAGGTGCGAGCCCACGTAGACGGGCAGGGCGTCGGGATCGGTGCCCTCGCGGCGGGCGAACATGTTGCCCATCTGGTCGAGCCCCATGGAGCAGCCCGCGTCCTCGCACCACTTCTGGAACAGGGCGCGGCCTTCGGCGTCGGCGTCGGTCAGGGTCTGTCGGTTGTTGCCCCCCGCGACGCCGGGGCCGATCTTGGCCATCTCCATGAGGCTTTCCCAGAGCCGTTCGCCGTCGATGCGCAGGTTCTCACCCGGTGCCGCCATTTTCAGTCCCCTGTCTTCGTTCTTCGCGGCGTTGCGCTTGACCAAGGCCGCGCCGGTTTTTTACCATTTGGTAAAGTCACGATTGCAACGGGTCGGTAACCTGTCAAGCGCGGTGGAGCGGCTTCGCAGGAAGCTCTGCCCGGATGTCAGCCCCGGCGCACATTGTATCAGCATTGGGAAAATCTATTATGGCCGATGACGGCGCTCTTTCCTCTCGCCCGGGGGCCGCGAAGCCGCGGAGCCGAATCCAGAGGCGCAACCGCAAGAAGATTCTGGAAGCCGCGCTGGACGTTTTCTCGCAGCACGGGTTCCGCGGTGCCACGCTCGACCAGATCGCGGGACGGGCTGGCATGTCGAAGCCCAACATGCTGTATTATTTCGACAGCAAGGAGGCGATCCACGTCGAATTGCTGAACGCGCTGATGAGCGAATGGCTGGCGCCGCTCGAAGCGCTTCAGGACGCCGAGGATCCGGTGGCCGCGCTGATGGCCTATGTTCGCTGCAAGATGCAGATGAGCCGGGACATGCCGCGGGAGAGCCGGCTGTTCGCGGGCGAGATCCTGCAGGGGGCGCCGCGGATGGCGCCGCACCTGAAAGCGGCGTTGAAGCCGCTTTTCGATCGCAAGTGCGCGCTGATCCGGGGCTGGAGCGAGAGCGGCAGGCTGGCGCCCGTGGACGCCGAACATCTGCTCTTCACCATCTGGGCCGTCACGCAGCACTACGCGGATTTCGAGGCGCAGGTGGATGTGCTCATGCCCGACAAGGACGCGGCCTGGCGCCGGGCCTGCGCCCATGTGGAAGGCCTATTCCTGCGGCTGCTAACCCCTGCCCGGGAGGCCGGCGAAATCTGACGCGCCGCCACGACCTGCCATTTCGGTTGCGGCTGACCGAAGGGTCCCGGTCAGCCGCAGGTTTCTCATTCCGCGGCCGGGGCCATCGGGTTGTTGGGGTGCGTCGTCCAGTTGGCGTAGTCCGTTTCGATCCGCTTGCCGGTGCGCGGATCGACGGACCCGGTGGGCAGGCGCTCCATGGTGATGCAGTCCTCGACCGGGCAGACATCGACGCAGAGGTTGCAAGCGACGCATTCGTCGTCCTTGACCTCGAACACGCGGTCCGGGCTCATCGAGATGGCCTGGTGCGAGGTGTCCTCGCAGGCAGCATAGCAGCGGCCGCACTTGATGCAGGCGTCCTGGTCGATGCGCGCCTTGGTGACGTAGTTGAGGTTCAGGTACTGCCAGTCGGTGACGTTCGGGATTGCCTTGCCGACGAAATCCGAGGTGCTGGCAAAGCCCTTGTCGTCCATCCACTCCGACAGGCCGCGCTTCATTTCCTCGACGATCTTGAAGCCGTAGGTCATGGCGGCGGTGCAGACCTGTATGGTGCCGCAGCCGAGCGTCATGAATTCCGCCGCATCGCGCCAGGTGGTGATCCCGCCGATGCCGCTGATGGGCAGGCCGTGGGTTTCGGGATCGCGCGCGATCTCGGAGACCATGGACATGGCGATGGGCTTGACCGCTGGGCCGCAGTAGCCGCCGTGGGTGCCCTTGCCGTCGATGGTGGGTTCGGGCGCGAAGCTGTCGAGGTTGACCGAGGTGATGGAGTTGATCGTGTTGATCAGGCTCACCGCGTCGGCGCCGCCGTTCCTGGCCGCCGTCGCGGGCTTGCGGATGTCGGTGATGTTGGGCGTCAGCTTGACGATCACCGGCCGGTCGTAGTGCTTCTTGCACCAGCGGGTGACCATCTCGATGTACTCGGGCACCTGGCCCACTGCCGCGCCCATGCCGCGTTCGGACATGCCGTGCGGACAGCCGAAGTTGAGCTCGATCCCGTCGGCGCCGGTTTCGGCGACGCGGGGCAGGATCGCGGCCCAGGCCTCTTCCTCGCAAGGCACCATGATCGAGGCGATGAGCGCGTGGTCCGGGTAGTCGGATTTCACGCGGGCCATTTCCTCGAGGTTGGTCTCGAGCGAGCGGTCGGTGATCAGCTCGATGTTGTTGAGCCCGAGCAGGCGGCGGTCGGCACCGTAGATCGCGCCGTAGCGGGGGCCGTTGACGTTGACCACCGGCGGGCCTTCGGCGCCCAGCGTCTTCCAGACGACACCGCCCCAGCCCGCCTCGAAGGCGCGGCGGACGTTGTATTCCTTGTCGGTGGGCGGCGCCGAGGCGAGCCAGAAGGGATTGGGGCTTTTGATGCCCAGGAAGTCGGTCGTGAGGTCTGCCATCTGGGTGTCCTCCTCAGGCGCCGGTCAGGGCGGCGTGGATGTCTTCGGCTGCGTCCCGGCCTTCGGAAACGGCAACCACGGTCAGGTCCTCGCCGGGCGTGCAGTCGCCGCCGGCCCAGACCTTGTCGAGCGAGGTGCGGCCGGTGTCCGAGGTCGCGATCTTGCTGCCGGCCATGTCGAGCCCGAGCCCGCTGACAAGGCTCTGGCCGATGGCGCGGAAGACCTGATCGGCGGGCAGGCGGAAGGTCTCGCCGGTGCCTTGCAGGCGGCCGTCGATTTCCTGCGTGTATTCCAGTTCGATCTCGGCGACCGATCCGTTGCCGTGAATGGCCTTGGGCATGACGTGGGTCAGGATGCGCACGCCCTTGGAGGTCGCAAGGTCGCGTTCGTACTGGCTGGCGGGCATCTTGTCGGGGCCGCGGCGGTAGGCGAGCGTGACCTGCTCGGCCCCGAGCAGCTTTGACTGCACCGCCGCGTCGACGGCGGTCATGCCGCCGCCGATGACCACCACATGCCGCCCGACGGGGAGCTTGGTGAGGTCTTCGGACTGGCGCAGTTCGGCGATGAAATCGACGGCGTCCGAAACCCCGTCGCGGTCGTTGCCGGGCGCGTCGAGTGCGTTCACGCCGCCGAGCCCCATGCCGAGGAAGACCGCGTCGAAGTCGGCCCGCAGGGTTTCGAGGTCGAGATCGGCCCCGAGAGGGCGGTCATACTCGATGGTGATGCCACCGATGCCCAGCAACCAGTCGACCTCGCGCGCGGCGAAGGCGTCGGTCGCCTTGTAGGCGGCGATGCCGTATTCGTTCAGGCCCCCGGGCTTGGATTTCGCCTCGTAGATGGTGACCGTGTGGCCCTTCATGGCGAGCCTGTGCGCACAGGCAAGGCCGGCGGGGCCGGCGCCGACCACGGCGACGCGCTTGCCGGTCTCTGTGGCGCGGGTGAAGGGGTGGCCCTGACGCGCCATCAGGCTGTCGGTGGCGTGGCGCTGGAGGCGCCCGATCTCGACAGGTTTTCCTTCGGCGGCTTCGCGCACGCAGGCCTCTTCGCAGAGCGTCTCGGTCGGGCAGACGCGGGCGCACATGCCGCCGAGGATATTCTGTTCGAAGATCGTCTTGGCCGCGGCCTCGGGCAGGCCGGTGGCGATCTGCCGGATGAAGAGCGGGATGTCGATCGCGGTCGGGCAGGCGGTCACGCAGGGCGCGTCGTGGCAGAAGTAGCAGCGATCCGCGGCGACGGTCGCTTCGTGGCGGTCGAGCGGGGCGTGCAGGTCGGAGAAGTTCCTTCCGATTTCCTCCGCCCCAAGGCGTCCGGGCACGATGCCCGGGGTCAGTTGGCTGGTCATGCTGGCTCCCTGATCCTTGTTTTATGGAAAAAGACTGCCACGGAAGTAAATTTTATCAAACGGTAAAATTTGAGCGGTTTGGAAACCGGTCTGCGGTCCAGGGGCGATTAACCGGTTGGCAAGGAGATCTTCGCTATTTCACGAACCATGGAACGGGATCAGCTTTCCGCGCGGCTTCAGGCGCTTGGACATGTGCAGCGGCAGGCTGTGCTCCGACTTTTGATGCGTCACCTGCCAGGGGAGTTGCCGGCAGGTACGATCGCCCGTGACCTCGGGCTCAAGGCCTCGACGCTCTCGGTCTACCTAAGCGCGCTGTCGCGTGCGGGGCTGGTGACCGCGCGGCGCGAAGGGCCGGAGCGGCGCTATCGCGCCTGTCCCGAAGCACTCGAGCAGATCATGTGCGGTATCGCGGGGCAGGTGGCCGAGGGGCGGCTGGCCCACGGATCCGCACGCGGCACCGCGCCTTGGCAAGTGCTTTTCCTCGAGGGCGAAGCCGGTGGCGCAGGCCCGATCGCCGCGGCTGTTCTGCAGCGCTACGGAATGGCCCGTTTTCATGCCTCGGTGGGCGGCCTCTCCCCAGTGCGTGAGGTCGATCCGGTCGTGGCGCAGGTGCTGACGCGGATGGGGCACGATGTGTCCGGTCTGAACCCGATGGGGCCGGGGCAGGCCGCAGACATTGTTGTCACGCTGGATGCCATGGCCGCGAGCTTCGATGGACCATGGAGCAATGCGATGCGGGGGCATTGGCCGATGCCGCCGCGACCGGATCGCGTGATCTGCCGGGCCCTTTGGGCCCAGCGGATCTACATGGATCTTACGCGCCGGGCCAAGGCGCTCACCGCCGCCACGCGAGGCGAGGGGGGAGACGTTGCCTTGCAGGCGGCGCTGAACGCGCTCAGTTCAGGTCCTCCAGAAGCCGGCCATGCCTGCGCGTTTCGGCAATCACCTCGCCGAAGGTCGTCAGCCCCTGAGCCTCGAGAAGCGGCAGCATCCTGACGAAGACCTCGGCCGTCGCCTGGGCGTCCCCGAGCGCCGTGTGACGCAGCATCGCGGGTAGAGCCACGCCAAGGCGGTCACAGAGCGCGTCCAGGGTGTGCGTCTCATTGGTCCCGAAAAGCACCGCTGACAGCAGAACGGTATCCAGAATTGGGTTGTCCCATTCCACACCCATGCGCTGGGCATGCCGGCGCAGGAAGGCCATGTCGAAGGGCGCATTGTGCGCAACGATGACAGAACCCTTCGCGAATTCATGAAATCTCGCACCCGCCGATGCGATGTCCGGGGCACCCTGGACCATGGCGTCGGTCACGCGGTGCACCTTCGAGGCAGAGGCCGGGATCGGGCGACCGGGGTTGACCAGCTGGTCGATGACCTCGCCCGGGACAATGCGACCGTTCACAATCCGCAAGGCGCCGATCTGGACGATCTCGTCCTTGTGGGGCAGCAGGCCCGTCGTTTCGGTATCGAAGACCGCGTAGGTCAGAGCACGCAGGGGCAGGTCCTCACTCGCACGAGAGGCTCCGCGATCCAGAAGGTCGAAGTCGTAGACAAGCGGTCGCGAGGCGCCTGGCGAGAGCGTCAGCTCCTCCTCGTCGATCATTAGCATGTAGCCACCGCCGTCCATCGGGCGCATGCGGGCCTCGAAGCGCTGGGCGCCGCTCCGGCCGCAGGCGGTGAAGCTCACCTCGCGGCCGCTGCGATGCAGGCGTGCGCGGGCGTCGGTCAGGCAATCGGCGCTGAAATAGTCGCCGATGGGCGCGTTGAGCCTTGGGACGCCGAGCTGGGCAAGGACTTCGGCGGCCTGCCCGTCGTAGAGCACGATCTGGTCCGAGGCGTTCACGAGGATCATCGCGACGGGTATCTCGGTCAGCAGCGCGGTGAGGCGTTCCCGTTCCCGGGCGAGCCGCTCGGTTTCGCGCGAGACCTGCATGGCCGAGTCCATGGCCGTGCGATTGAGCGCATCCGAGACAGCCTGCGCTGCGGGGCCGAGGTCGCCGAGATAGCGCGCCTCGTCGGCCGAGACGGGGGTTTCGACCTGGGCGTGGGCGCGGACGCGAAGCCGTGCGGCGAGCGCCTCGATCGGGCGGGCGATGTTTTCGTCGAAGAGCAGCCAGATGCCGGCAGTGAGCCCCACGAGGCCGAAGGCCGAGAGCGTCGCGGCCAGGATGAAGCCGCTTGTCGCGCCGTTTGCGTCGCTGCGGTGGTGCCCGAACCAGAGTGCGATCAGGACGACGGCGGTGCTGCCGAGCGCCTGGAACACAAAGAAGAGGAAGATGCGGAAGCGAAGGCTGTAGCGCTGCATGTGTCAGACCTGCGCGCAGACGGTTCGCACGATCCCGTCGTCTGGTCCGACATCGCGCCAGACCGGCGGCGAGCCGTCGCCTAGGGCCGGGTCGGCCCTTTGGCCAGCGGCGCAGTCGACCATGACCTCGACCGATTGAACTGGCTGCCAGCGACCGAAGAAATAGAGGTCGGCGAGGTACAGAGACTCTTGCTGGGTGTTTGCACGCAGCCCGCCGGTGTCCACGGCGACGAAGCGATCGGTCAAGGGGAAGGCGTATGTCCACGGGCGCCAGAGCGCGCGGGAGGTGCCGGTCTCGGCGATGGTCATGCTCTCGGGCAGGGCTTGGGATGTGCGCGAAAACCAGCTGTATTCGCTGCTGATCGTCGCGGCGAGCATGGCGGCCCCGGCGCCGAGCGGCACGATCCAACGGGGCAGGCGTCCCCCGGTCAGACGCGCCAGAAGCAAGGTCGCGCCCGCGCCGGCAAAGCCGGCCACGAACACCGCTATCAGTTCCAGAAACATCTCTCCCCCCGTTCCGACCCTTGTCTCAGCCGGGCGCCCCGCGCCCGTGTCCCAGCGCCGACTGCATGGATTTGACCACAACGAAGGCGTCGCGCAAATGGCTGCGTTCGAAATCCGAAAGGACCGCAGGCGCCAGGAAGTTGTCGGGCGCGTCACCCTCGCGGACGCGCCGGGCCTGGTGTTCCAGCCGGGTCTCGCAAATATGGTCGTATGCGGCGAGCAGATCCTGCCCACCGCGTTGGCTCAGCACCCCCGCGGCCTGCGCCGCTTCGAGTCGCGCGCGGGTGTTCACCTGCGTCAGCTTGCCCTGAAGTGCATAGACGCGACCCATGTCGACGACGGGCACGACGCCGTTGTGCTTGAGATCGAGCTGGTTCTTGTGTTCGCCCGAGCGGATCGTGGCAAAGCCGCGCAGAAGCCCCAGTGGGGGCGTGTGCGTGAGCGAGTTGGCGATCATGTGCGCGGTGAAGATCGAGTTGCGCGCGGCGTCGCCGAGCGTTTCGCGCTGCAGGTCTTCGAAGAGCGCCGTTGTTCCCCCTATGGGCCGCAGGTCGAACATGACGCTGGCAAGCATCTGCGCCTCGGGGCTCGGCTTGGTGATCCAGCCGTGGAAATACTGCCGCCAGACCCGCATTGGCTGGCACCAGCGCGGGTTGGTCGCCATCATGTCGCCGGGGCAGTAGACGTAGCCGCAGGCGTGCAGGCCGTCGCTGACGAATTTCGCCAGTTCATGAAAGTATGGAAGATCTTGATCGGTCACGGAATCGTCGAGGAACAGGCAGTTGTCCTGGTCACTGACGCCGGTCTGTTCCTGTCGGCCCTGGCTGCCGCAGGCGAGCCAGAGGTAGGGGGCAGGTGGCGGCCCGAGCTTGTCCTCGGCGAGCGAAAGTAGCTTTCGCGTGACGGTATCGGCGACATCGGTGATCAGCCGGGTGACGACCTCGTGCCTGTTGCCGCCTGCGACGAGCTGTACCAGCAACTGCGGAATGCGCGCGGTCGCCTGCGCCATGGCCTGGGGCGTTTCGGCGGCGGCGACCTCGGCCACCAGACCCGCCGAGCTGACCGCCTGGAACCGCGTGAGATCGGTCTGTGTGACCATGCCCGTCAGGCGCCCACCCTCGGTTACGGGCACGTGGCCGATGCGCCGTTCGAGCATCATGTGCAGGACGTCCGATCCCAGTGCCGAGGGGGGCAGGGTCATCGGGTCCGCACTCATGATCTGAGAGATGGGCGTGTCGTAGGGCAGGGCCTCGGCCACCACCTTGCCCGAGATGTCGCGCAGCGTGGCGATGCCGCGCAGTGTGCCCCCCTCTGTCACGCAGATGGAGGAGACATGACGCCCCGCCATGAGGCGGGCGGCCTCGCGAACCGGTGTGTCGGGCGCGCAGGTCAGCGGGTCGCGCGTCATGAGCGTCTCGACCCGGCTTGTGGCGAGATCCGCCTTGCGGCTGCGCGGCGCGCGGGAGCGATCGAAGAAGCGTCGTGCGACCGGTTCCTCGGCAATCAGCTTATCGAAGGCAGCGAGGGGCAGTATGAGCAGCAGGCTTTCCTCGAGCGCGCTGGCAGAGGTGGCCGCCTTGCCGTCGCGCAGCAGGCCGCGTTCGCCGAAGGAGTTGCGCGGGCCGAGCAGCGATATGGCGACGCCGTTCTCGTCCCGCACCTCGATCTGGCCCTCGAGGATCAGGTAGAGGCCCTCCAGCGGCGCGCCGAGCGTATAGACCTGCGCGCCCGCCGGAACCCGTTCCTGCCGGAACTCCGGCAGCAGCCGGTCGAGCGCTTCGGGGTCAAGCGCGTCGTAGGGGTGCACGGCAGAGAGAAAACGGCGCAGGGCGGACGGGTCGAGCGGCATTCAGAGCTCCGGTGCGGATGGATGGACGCGGTAGCGGGTCGCGACGAGCCCCGACCGGTAGCTGCGCACTTCGCGCAGCTCCAGATCGATGTCCTCCTCGAGTGGTCCGAACAGCCGTCGCCCGGCCCCGAGCAGGATCGGCACCTGCGTGATCGTGATCTCATTGAGAAGGCCGGCCCGCAGGAAGGACTGGATCGTCGCACCGCCGTCGATGTAGGCGCGCCTCCATCCCTCGGCCGCGAGCGTGGCGGCCAGCCGGGATGGGCTGGTTCCGGCGATGCGGACCCGGTCGTCGCGCCGCAGCGGGGCCGGAATATCATCTTGTGTGAGCGTCCGGCTCAGCACCACGACGGGCTTCTTGTAGGGCCATTCGGGGAAACTGCGTACCTTGCGGAAGGAGTGGCGACCCAAGATCACGCCGTCCATGCGTGCGACAAAGGCTTCGTAGCCGTGATCGTCGCCGTCGAGCGGCTGCTTGTTGAGCCAGTCGATTTCGTGATCGGTGCGTGCGATGAAGCCGTCAAGGCTGCTTGCGATGAAGGCGTGTCCTTCGAGGGTTGCCATGACGTGTCCCCGGAAATGCGTGTCCCGTCCCGCTTACGCGGAACGGGACGGTTTCGCAAAGGCGTCCGCCCGATCAGTGATCGGTGGCGGCGCCGGCGCCGCGCGGGACGCGGACCGATTCCACGAGGTCCTCGATCTCCTGCGGGATGGGGGCGGTCATCCGCGACACGGTGAAGGCCACCGCGAAGTTGATGAGCGCACCGATCGCCCCGAAGCTGGTCGACTTGATCGGGCCCAGCAGCGGTGCCGCGTCGGTGAACTGGTTCGTGTCGGGAATGAAGAACCAGCCCTTGTGCATGAAGATGTAGATCAGGGTCGTGAGCAGGCCTGCGAGCATGCCGGACACGGCGCCCTTGCTGTTCACCTTCGTGAAGATGCCCATCATCAGCACCGGGAAGATCGACGACGCCGCGAGACCGAAGGCCAGGGCCACCGTCTGGGCGGCGAAGCCCGGCGGGTTGAGGCCAAGGTAGGTGGCGACGCAGATCGCGATGGCCATGGCCACGCGGGCCGACATGAGTTCGCCCTTCTCGGAGATGTTCGGGGTGAGCTGACCCTTCATCAGGTCGTGGCTGACCGCCGAGGAGATCGCGAGCAGGAGGCCGGCCGCGGTCGAAAGCGCTGCGGCAAGGCCGCCCGCCGCCACGAGGCCGATCACCCAGGACGGCAGGTTCGCGATTTCCGGGTTGGCCAGCACGAGGATGTCCTGGTTGAAGTTCGTGAACTCGTTACCGGCCCAGCCCTCTTCCTCGGCCCGTGCCTGCATGTCCGGGTCCGCATCGTTGTAGTACTGGATGCGGCCGTCGCCGTTCTTGTCTTCCCAGCCCAGCAGGCCGGTCTGCTGCCAGGTGGCCATCCAGTCATAGGCCGGATCGTTCTCGATGGTTTCGAGCGACACGGCCTGTTCCTCGGTGCCCTGGGGCCAGAACTGGTCGGTGATGTTGAGCCGTGCCATGGCGCCCACGGCCGGGGCCGTGAGGTAGAGCAGGGCGATGAAGACCAGCGCCCAACCTGCCGACCAGCGCGCGTCGGCCACGCGCGGCACGGTGAAGAAGCGCATGATCACGTGCGGAAGGCCCGCGGTGCCGATCATGAGCGACAGGGTGAAGAGCACCATGTTGATCGTGTCGCCGTTCTGGGCCGTGTACTCGTTGAAGCCGAGCTCGGTGACGATCTGGTCGAGTGTCGCCAGAAGCGGCTCGCCATTCTGGGTGTCGCTGAACAGGCCGAGCGCGGGGATCGGGTTGCCGGTCAGCTGGAGCGAGATGAAGATCGCCGGGATCGTGTAGGCGAGGATCAGCACGCAGTATTGTGCGACCTGCGTGTAGGTCACACCCTTCATGCCGCCAAAGACCGCATAGGCGAAGACGACAACGGCGCCGATCAGAAGACCGGTGGTGTTGTCCACCTCGAGGAAACGGCCGAAGGCGACGCCCACCCCGGTCATCTGTCCGATCACGTAGGTGGTCGAGGCGATGATGAGGCAGATCACGGCGACAAGCCGCGCGGTGGGGCTGTAGAAGCGGTCGCCGATGAACTCGGAGACCGTGTACTTGCCGAACTTGCGCAGATAGGGCGCAAGCAGCAGCGCCAGAAGCACGAAGCCCCCGGTCCAGCCCATCAGGTACGTGGAGTTGTCGTAGCCCACGAAGGCGATGAGACCCGCCATCGAGATGAAGGAGGCCGCCGACATCCAGTCGGCCGCGGTGGCCATGCCGTTTGTGACAGGGTGCACGCCACGACCCGCGGCGTAGAACTCTGATGTGGACCCTGCGCGGGCCCAGATGGCGATGCCGATGTAGAGCGCGAAACTCGCGCCCACGAAGAGCAGGTTGATGGTGAACTGATCCATTGTGACTTACTCCTCGTCCACGCCGAATTCATGGTCGAGCTTGTTCATCCGCCAGGCGTAGAAGAAGATCAGCGCCAGGAAGACGAGGATGCTGCCCTGCTGGGCGAACCAGAAGCCGAGGTCCGTGCCGCCGACCGGGATGCCCGAAAGCAGCGGGCGCAGCAGGATGCCGAAGCCGAAGCTGACCAGGGCCCAGATGATCAGGCTGATGATGATGATGCGCAGGTTGGCCTTCCAGTAGGCCTTCCCCGACTCCGATAGCGTGTTCGCGGAGTGCGATGTTTGGTCCGCCATGGTGCGGGTCCTCCTCCTTCTTCGAAACGTCCCCCCTCCCCAGGAGGCACAATGAACTGGCGGGCCTAACCCGTCAGCGGTCTTACGCGCGCCGCCAGGTCCGCGGCGATCTCGTCAATGGCGCCCATGGCCGGAATACGGCTGAGGGCGCCTGTCTTGTCGTAGTAGGCGACCAGCGGTGCCGTCTGGGCGTTGTAGGCCTCGAGCCGCGCGGCGACGGTTTCCGCCTTGTCGTCGGCGCGCCGCTTGAATTCGGTGCCGCCGCACTTGTCGCAGACGCCCGGCTCCGTGGGCGTCTTGAAGCTGTCGTGCCAGCCCTCGCCGCAGGCCGCGCAGGTGTAGCGGCCCGAAATGCGCTCGACCATCGCGGCGTCGTCCACCTCGAGGCTGATGGCCGCGTCGATGCGCTGTCCGCGTTCGTCGAGCAGCGCATCGAGCGCCTGGGCCTGCACGGTGGTGCGCGGGAAGCCGTCGAGGATGACGCCGCGCGCGCAGTCGGGCTGGTCGAGCCGGTCGCGCAGGATGGCGATGACGATCTCGTCGCTGACAAGCTCGCCTGCATCCATGACGGCCTTGGCGCGTTTGCCCGCCTCGGTCCCCTCTGACACCGCGGCGCGCAGCAGGTCGCCGGTGGAAAGCTGCACGAGACCGAAGCGCTCCTCCAGCATGCGGGCCTGGGTGCCCTTGCCGGCCCCCGGCGGGCCCAGCAGGATCAGCACCGGGGCGGCTGTTGTCGTGGTTCCGTCCATCATCCTCTCACCCATTATTCATGCGGTGTTCGATGAGGTCGTCGACGACGGAGGGGTCGGCGAGGGTTGAGGTATCGCCGAGGCTGTCGTGGTCGTTTTCGGCGATCTTGCGCAGGATGCGGCGCATGATCTTGCCCGAGCGGGTCTTGGGCA
>CAYNKL010000040.1:0-28808 GCA_964397775.1 uncultured Rhodobacterales bacterium
CTTCTGGAGGCCCGCCACGATTAGCTGGTCGCCGGGCTGAAGGCCCTCGCTCACGACCCAGTCGTCGCCCATGTCCTGCAGAACCGTCAGCTGACGTTCTTCGACCACGCCTTCGCCGTTGACGACAAGCGCCATCGGGTTGCCGCGGCGGTCGCGGGTGACGCCCTCCTGCGGGGCGAGGAAAACGTCGCCGATGTTGCCGGTCGGCATTTCCACCTGGACGTACATGCCCGGAAGCAGAAGGTGCTCGGGGTTGGGGAAGGTCATCCGCAGAACCACCACGCCGGTCTGTTCGTCGACGTGAGGCTCAGCAGCGCTGAGGCGGCCGGTATGGTCGTAGGAGGACCCGTCCGCCAGTGTCAGCCGGACTTCGAGCTCACCCGGGTCGGTCACGTTCTCGGAGCCGCCACGCCGGCGCCAGGCCAGGAGATCGGCGGCAGACTGGGTCACGTCGACATGGACGGGGTCGAGCTTGCGGATGACGGACAGCGGCGTCGACTGGCTGGCCGTCACGAGCGCGCCTTCATCGACTTCGGAAAAGCCGATGCGTCCGCTCAGGCGGGCGGTGATCTCGGTCCGGGCAAGCTCGATCTCGGCGGTGCGCCGCGCGGCGCGCGCCACTTCGAGCGCGGCAGCTGCGGCATCCCGCGCGGCGAGAGCGTCATCGGCGTTCGCGGATGAGGAAACCCCGCGCTCGCTCAGCGTCTGCAGCCGCTCGGAATCGCGCTCGGCCGCGCGCAGTTGCGCCTCGGCCTGCGCGACCGAGGCTTCGGCGCTGGCGAGTGCCGCGTCATAGCTGTCGGGGTCGATGCGGTAGAGGACATCGCCGGTGCTCACCTCGGCGCCTTCCTCGAAAAGCCGCTCGGTGATGATGCCGTTAACCTGCGGGCGCACCTCGGCCTCGGCCGAGGCGTGCACGCGGCCGGGCAGGGTGCTTGTCAGGGTGACATCCTGTGGTTGCAAGGTGACGACGGTCACGGTGGGGGGCGGTGCGGACTCTTGTGCACTCAGGGCATTCGGCCCGGCCGCGCAGGCAAGTGCCGCGACGAGCGCGGCACGGAAAACGAAGGTCATCAAGTGTTTTTCCTCTGGTGCGGCCGCGCTCGCGCTTGCGAAGGCGAACGTGGTTGTTTAGGAAACGTTGAGGTTCCATAAATGCCCGTTTCTGCAGACGCAAGCCTGTTGCTGCATTGCAGAGCCGGGAAAACAGAAAGGTGAGTAATCGGTGAACAAGGTCGAAAATCCCAAGCGCCCGCGGGGTCGTCCTCGCGTCATGTCACCCGAAGCGCGACGCGAACGTGTCTTCCACGCGCTTGAGGCGATCTATTCCCGCGACGGCCTGGACGCGATTACCATGGTGGCCATCGCGGCCGAGGCCAAGATGTCCAAGCGGACGCTCTACGGTCTCTTCTCCGACCGCGATCAACTCGTGCACGAATACATGCAATGGGTGCGGGCGGATTTTGTGCGTCCGCTGAACGATCGTGAGAAGGAATACCCGCTCCGGACCCGGCTGATCCGCCTTCTTGCCCCCAGCGATGACGAGCGGGGCGGCCTGCCGCTGGCCCTGCTGCGCCAGGTGATCGTCAAGCCGCCGCAGCCGGTTGATTGCGTGCATGGCCGGATCCAGCGGCATCTCGAATCCAACCGCGAACTTGTGCAGGCCGAACTCGACCGCGCCGTGGAACGCGGCGAGGCCGATATCCAGAACACCCGAGAGGCCGCGCTGCTGCTCGAGACCATGGTGCGCCCCTCGATCCTCGAACCCCTCGTGGGGATCGAGAGCTTTCCGAGCCCTGCGGAACTGCGCCGCCGCTTCGATTTTGGTCTCGCGGTTTTCCTGCGCGGTATCGGGGCCTCCGGCGAGGACGCCCCGCACTGATCGCGCGTCAGCCTTTCGGAGGGTAGGCCGCCCGGAACCGCTCGTATGCGGCGCGATAGGCCTCCTGCAGCGCCGGGTCCGGCGCGATCTCTTCCTGCACCGGTGGGGGCGTCAGGACGGTCTCGGCATCTCCTGCACCCGCGGCCATGGCGCCCAGCCGCGCCGCCCCGAAGGCCGCGCCGAAGTCACCCGCCGCCGGGATCAGCAGCCGCAGCCCGGTGACCGCCGCGAGGATTTCCAGCCATTGCCGCGACTGGGCGCCACCGCCCACCGCATAAGCCGCCTCGATATTCGTGCCCGCGGCCTCCAGCGCCCGGACACAGTCGCCAAAGGCAAAGGCCACCCCGTCCAGCACCGCATGCACCAGATCCGGAAGCCCCTGATCGCGGCGCAGGTTCAGCAGCGCGCCGCTGGCATCGGGCGCGTTGTGCGGGGTCCGCTCGCCCGAAAGGTAGGGCAGGAACAGCGCATCCGACGGCCCGCCAAGCTTCGAGGGCAGCAGCCCCGTCAGCTCGGGCCCGCTCCGGCCCGTGATCTCGCCCAGCCAGGTCAGGCTGTCCACCGCCGAGAGGATCACCCCCATCTGGTGCCAGACTCCCGGCACCGCGTGGCAGAAGGCGTGCACGGCCTCTTCGGTGTTGGGCGCGAAACGGTCGGTCGCGGCAAACAGCACGCCCGAGGTGCCCAGCGACAGGAAGCCGGTGCCCGGCGCGGTGATGCCCATGCCGCAAGCCGTCGCCGCGTTGTCGCCGCCGCCGCCCGCAACCGCGGCCTCCGGCGTGCCCCAGCGTTCGGCCAGGGCAGGCCGCAGGGTGCCCGAGCTTTCTGAGCCCTCGACCAGCCGTGGCATCTGCGCCTCGGTCAGGTTCGTGGCGGCCAGCAGCTCCGGCGACCATTTGCGGGCCTTCACGTCGAGCCATAGCGTGCCAGCCGCGTCCGACATGTCCGAGGCGTAGTCTCCGGTCAGCCACAGCCGCACGAAATCCTTGGGCAGCAGCACCTTGGCGACCTTGGCAAAGATCTCGGGTTCGTGTTTCTCGACCCAGCGCAGCTTGGGGGCGGTAAACCCCGCCATGACGATGTTGCCGCCGATGCCGCGGAAATCGGCCATCTCTTCCAGCTCGGCGCATTCCGTACCGCTGCGGCCATCGTTCCACAGGATCGCGGGCCGCAGGGGGCGGTCGTCGGCATCGAGCAGCGTGGCGCCGTGCATCTGGCCTGAAAGGCCGATGCCCGCAAGCCGCGCCATCGCGTCGGGATGTGCCTTGGCCAGTTCGTCCATGGCCGCCTCGCAGGCGGTGATCCAGCTGTCCGGATCCTGCTCGGACCAGCCGTGATGCGGTCGCGAAACCGTCAGCGCCGCGTGGGCCTGTCCAACGGGGGCGAAATCCTCGCCGATGAGCAATGCCTTGACGCCGGACGTGCCGATGTCGAGCCCGATATACATGGAAATCCTCCCTCACCTCGTGCCGGGCGACGTTAGCCGCCCGGCACAGGTCTTACACGTACCGATTGACGATGTTCTCGAGTTTTTCCTGCCGGCCGGAGCGCGGCTCGGGGTTGATGCCCTCGGCCAGAACGCGCTCGGTGATGCTCTCGAGATCGCTGCTCAGCATGGCCTGCGCCTCGGGGGTATCCCAACCGGCGTAGCGAGTGCGGCGCTCGGCCTCGAGCGCATCGTCTTCAAGCATCTTGGCCGCGGCCTTGAGGCCCCGCGCGCAGACATCCATGGCGCCTGCATGCGCCTCGATCAGGTCCGACGGGTCGAGCGACTGGCGGCGCAGCTTGGAATCGAAGTTGGTCCCGCCGGTCTCGAACCCGCCGGCCTTGAGAACTTCGTAGTAGGCCAGCGCCACCTCGGGCACGTTGTTGGGGAACTGGTCGGTGTCCCAGCCCGACTGGTAGTCGTTGCGGTTCATGTCGATCGAGCCCAGCACGCCCAGCTCGCGCGCCAGCGCCAGCTCGTGCTCGAAGCTGTGGCCGGCCAGGATCGCGTGACCCTGCTCGATGTTCAGCTTCACTTCCTTCTCCAGACCGAAGCGCTGCAGGTTGCTGTAGACGGTGGCCACATCGTAGTCGTACTGGTGCTTGGTCGGCTCCTGAGGCTTCGGCTCGATCAGGATCGTGCCCTTGAAGCCGATCTTGTGCTTGTAGTCGACGACCATGCTCAGGAAGCGGCCCATGTGGTCGAGCTCGGCGCCCATGTTGGTGTTGAGCAGCGTCTCGTAGCCCTCGCGGCCACCCCAGAGCACGTAGTTCTCGCCACCCAGCTTATGGGTCGCGTCCATGCAGGTCTTCACCGTCGCCGCCGACCAGGCGAAGACGTCTGGATCTGGATTGGTCGCGGCGCCCGACATGAAGCGGCGGTGCGAGAACAGGTTCGCCGTGCCCCAGAGCAGCCCGACGCCGGTCTGCGACATCTTCTCGCCGAAGATGTCGATGATCTCCTCGAAGTTGCGGCGGCTCTCGGCGAAATCCTTGCCCTCGGGGCGGATGTCGGCGTCGTGGAAGCAGAAGTAGGGCGCGCCCAGGATCTCGAACATCTCGAAGGCCACCTCGGCCTTGAGCCGCGCGCCCTCCATGGTCTCGCCGAACCACGGCCGGTCGAAGGTCTGGCCGCCGAAGGGGTCGCCGCCCGGCCAGGCAAAGCTGTGCCAGTAGGCCACCGCGAAGCGCAGGTGGTCCTTCATCTTCTTGCCGAGCACGACTTCCTCGGGGTTGTAGTGCCGGAAGGCGGGGCCGTCGGCGTCCGGATTGAAGGTGAGCGGGGTCATGTCCCCGAAGAATTGCGACATGGGTCAGTCCCTTTCGGTTGGCTGGCTGCCGACGACAGGCGGCAGGTTTTCCTTGACGTAGATGGCCGCGCCCAGCGGCGCGACGGGATCGGGCGGCAGCCTGTCGGCACCGCGCCGCATGATCTCGAGGGCGCGCTGGATTTCGTCCTCGGGGCGCTGGTCGATGACCACGTCGATCAGACCCTCTTCGAGCGCGGCCCGCGAATGCTCCAGCAGCTCGTGCACCACGACGACGGGCCGGGGCGAAGGGCCCGACCATGCGCGCAGGATCTCGATCAGACCGGGGTTGCCGGCGCCGAGGTTGTAGATTGCCGTGATGCCCTTTTCGGCTTCCAGCGCGGCGCCCACGCGGGCGGCAACAAGGTCGGCCTGGTCGCGCCCTTCGACGCGGTGCAGAAGCCGGATGCCGGGAAACGCATCGGTCAGAACCTCGCTCAGTCCCGCGAGCCTGTCGGCATGGTCGCGCGCGGTCATCGCCCCGATGACTGGCAGCACGATCCCCGGCCGTCCGCCATGGGCCATGCCGATCAGCCGCGCGACGGTGCGGCCCGCGACCCTGTTGTCAACGCCCACGTAGGCGTCGCGCGCACCCTCGGGCATGTCCGAGACAAGCGTGGTGATCGTCACGCCACGCGCGCGCAGCCGGGTCATGGCCCGTATGACGGCGGGATGGTTGGTCCCGACCATGGCCACGGCGTCAACGCCTTCATCCTCCAGGCGCAGCAGGCAATCGGCCAGTTGCATGTGATCGAAGGAATCGACCTCGGCAATCTCCAGATCGACCCGGTCGCTGGCGAGCCGCTCACGCTCTTTCTGAAGGAGGGCCTGTATCCTCGAAAAGAAGGTGTCCCGGCCCCCCGGCACGATGGCGGCAAAGCGATAGGTCCGGTTTTGCGACAGGTTCGCGGCGGCTACGTTGCGCACGTAACCGAGTTCCGCGATCGCCTGACGCACCCGGTCCGCCGATTTCTCGGACACGCCGCCACGCGCATTCACCACGCGATCCGCGGTCGCGTAGCTGACGCCCGCATGGCGCGCCACATCCGTGAGCGTCGGTGCCCGCATGACGATGAAGTCCTCCCGCGCCCAGTAGAGGGCGGATGATGATAGACGTCAATCATTTTCTCCCGACAGGGGGCCCAAGCCACCCGCTCGCTTGACGCGGGGCCTGCAGCCTATATCCCGAAGCAAGCCGAAGGAGGGGCGCATGGAACTCGAAAAACTTCCCGACGGGCGTGCCGTCGAACGCGTGACGATCACGAAGGACGGGCTCACCGCCACCCTGTTGCCCTACGGGGCGCGCCTGCACGATCTCCGTCTCGACGGTGTGCCGTTCCAGCTCGTGCTCGGGGCCGGGGGGATCGAACCCTATCTCGGCGACATGGCCTACTTCGGGGCCACCGTCGGGCGCTTTGCCAACCGGATCGGCGGCGCCTCCTTCGAGATCGAGGGCGAGACGTTCGAGACCGAAGCCAACCAGGACGGCCGCCACACGCTGCACTCCGGGTCCACCGGCACCCATGCCCAGCTCTGGGAGATCGCGGAGCGCAGCGACGATGCAGTCACCTTCGCGCTGACGTTGCCGGACGGGCAGGGCGGCTTTCCCGGCACGCTCGGTGTCAGTGTCCGCTATGCCGTCTCGGATGGCGCGCTCTCGATCGTGACCGAGGCCAAGACCGACCGCGCGACGCCCTGCAGCTTCGCCCACCACAGCTACTTCCGCGTTCACGAGGGCGATGTGCGCGATGCGCAGCTCCGGATCGACGCCGATGATTACCTGCCGGTCGACGAGGACCTGATCCCGACCGGCGAGGAGCCCGTCGAGGGCACGCCCTTCGACTTCCGCGCCGCGCGTGTCATCGGGCACCATGGATACGATCACAATTTCTGCCTGAACCGCCGCGGCGAGGGGCTGCGCGACGTGGCCGAACTGCGCGCGCCTGATGGCGGGCTGACCCTCATGGTCCGCACCGACGCGCCCGGCCTTCAGGTCTACGACGCATCAAGCATCCCCGGCGCCACGGCCCCGGATGGCAGCGCCTGGGCACCGAATGCCGGCATCGCGCTGGAAACGCAGGAATGGCCCGACGCGCCGAACCAGCCGGGCTTTCCCGACTGCATTCTCTGGCCGGGCGAGACCTACCGGCACGCGGTCGTCTACGCCTTCAGCCGCTAGAACCCGGAAAGCCGCGCCCGCTCGTCCTCGAGCCCGCGCGGCTTCTGCCGCGCCCGGCCCAGCGTGGTCTCAATGTTCTCGCCGTCCGCGGCACCGGCGGTGACCACGGCAAGCGCGTAGCTCGGTACGCTGGTCACGCCCTTGAGCATGGCCCGCGCCAGTGCCTGCGCGCTCAGCATCACGCCCTGCGCGCCCAGCACACCGGCCCCGGCAGCGGGCGTGCCCTCGGCGATCTGCTTGCAGGCCTCGACATCGCGGGACAGGTACGTGCGGCACAACAGGGGCCGCGCCTCGTAGACCCGGCAGAGACGCGTCTCGGGGTCGAGCGCGGCGCAGGCGCGGGGATGCCAGTCGCGCCCGTCGGGACCGCCCGCCAAGGGGGCAAGGGCCGCATGGACCTGCCGCGCCTCGGCCTCCGTCACCGTGCCGCCGTCGTCCGAGAGGATGCAGCAGAAGGCGCAGCCCATGCTGCAATCGGCCTCGGCCATCGGCCCCGCGGGATCGGCGGCCTGCTGTTCCAGGTCCGCCCCCGCGATCCGCAGCGCCGCCGTGCCCGAGGCCAGCTGCCCGACCAGCTCGCGGAACGGCACGCCGTGCGCCTCGGCGCTTTCCAGGTAGACGCCCAGCATCCGACGCGCCCGTTCGGTGGCCTGCGTCGTGGGGCCCTTGAGGCGCGCACTCTTCAGCCGCGCCGAAAGCGCGGAAATGCTGCGGGGAGCCTTTGTGCTCATGCCGTCACCTCCGAGCGACGGACTGCGCAGCGGCCGGAAACCCCGGACCTGACTCTGCCTGCGATATTCGGGATGACCTGCATCGCGCTCGCCTTTAATCTCCGTGCCTTTCCGCACTATAAGGCCCGAGGCGGGAAGAAAAACAGCAAGACGGAGACGCGGCGCCATGTCCCTTGGTGAAGAGGCCAGAGCCCCCATGCGCAGCTACCTTCCAAGCCGCTGGTCCGTCGGCGCCCTGCTGATCGCGGCCGTGGTGCTGGGGCCGATCCTGTCGGTCCTCTGGATCGCGCTCTTTCCGTCCGAAAACATCTGGCCGCACCTCATTTCGACGACGCTGCCGCGTTACCTGCGCAATACCGCCATGCTGATGGCCGGGGTGGGTCTGATCGCGGCCTGCACCGGCACCGGCGCGGCCTGGCTGATCAGCCGCTACGACTTTCCCGCACGGCGCGCGCTGGAATGGCTGCTGCTCCTGCCGCTGGCCATTCCTGCCTATGTCGGCGCCTACGCGCTGGTCGACTTCCTCGAATACGCGGGGCCCGTCCAGACCGGCCTGCGCAGTCTTTTCGGCTGGCAGACGTCCCGCGATTACTGGTTTCCCGAGATCCGCTCGATGGGGGCGGCGATCATCGTGCTGGCGGCGGCGCTCTATCCCTACGTCTACCTGCTGGCCCGTGCCGCCTTCCGCGAACAGTCCGGCTCGGCCGAGGAAGTGGCCCAGTCGCTCGGCTCGGGCGCCTTTGCGCGGTTCTGGCGCGTGGGCCTGCCGCTGGCACGCCCGGCCATTGCCGCGGGCACGGCCATCGTCATGATGGAGGCGGTCAACGATTTCGGCACGGTCGACTATTTCGCCGTCCAGACGCTGACCACCGGGATCTTCTCCACCTGGCTCGACGGCAACAACGCCGGGGGCGCGGCGCAGATCGCGGCCGTGGTGCTTTTCCTCGTGATCTTCCTCGTCCTTCTGGAAAAGGGCTCGCGGCGAAAGATGCGCTTCTTCGACCTCTCGCGCAGGCACCGCCCCGTCCCCCGCAAGGAGATGCATGGCCCCTTGCGCTGGCTGGCCTTTGCCGCATGCGCCTTTCCTTTTGCGCTGGGCTTCGTGCTGCCGGCGTCGGTGATCCTGTCGCACGCGCTGCGCAACAGCGAGGTCTGGGCGGACGGCGCGCTCTGGCAGGCGGGGCTCAATACGCTCACCGTGGGCAGCATCGCCGCCATCGTGACCGTCGCGGCCGGGGTCTTTCTGGTCTACGGCGTGCGGCTCTCGGGGCGACGCCTCCCGCGGCTGCTGCTGCCGGTGACGACCATCGGCTACGCCGCGCCGGGCGCGGTGCTCGGCGTGGGCATCCTGATCCCGCTCGCGGCCATCGACAACACCGTCGCCGACGCGATCTGGGCGGCCACCGGCTGGGATCCGGGCCTGGTGATGACCGGCACCGCCTTCGCCCTGGTGCTCGCCTACTGCGTGCGCTTCTTCGCCATCGCGCAGGGGGCCGCCGATGCCGCTATGGGCCGCGTCTCGCCCAACCTCGCGCTCGCCGCGCGCTCGCTGGGGCGCAACCAGGGCCAGGTTCTGGGCGCGATCTACTATCCGCTCATGCGCGCCTCGGTCGCCTCCGCCCTGCTGCTGGTCTTCGTCGACTGCGTGAAGGAGCTGCCGGCCACGCTGCTCCTGCGGCCCTTCAACTACGAGACGCTCGCCACGCGGGTCCACGAGCAGGCCAGCCTCGAGAACCTCGGCGATGCTGCCCCGGCGGCGGTGCTGGTGATCGGCGTCAGCCTCCTTGCCGTCGGGTTGCTCGCCCGCGCGAACCGGTGATTTCTTCTTGCACCCGGTGGCGGGCTTGTCCTAAAGCTGCGCCCCGATGCCCCTATAGCTCAGCTGGTAGAGCAACTGATTTGTAATCAGTAGGTCCGCGGTTCGAGTCCGTGTGGGGGCACCATTCTCCGAAACATCTGATCCCACCATCCCGCGGCCTGCCCCAGGCAGGGACGCAAGCCCTGCTGCGCACGGTCGCTTAACCGGCTCGTAGCAGCCGCCGCGGAGCATGAGCCCGTGCGGAGGCCGACCGCAGGCGCCGACGGGAACCCAAGGATGCCATCGCGCGCCGCCCGCCCTCGGGCGTGGCCGCGGGCTGCGCAGCGTCATTCCCCGTCACACCTCCCCGGCTTCCGGCAACGCGCCTCAGGCGGCGCGCTTGACAGCTCAGCACCTCTGAAGGGGGATCAGAACCATGTTGCAGGCATTCACGCGGGGGCGGACATGATCGGCGTCGGCCTCACACTCGGCAGCGGCGCGGCAGGCGCCGGTCAGGGCGGGACGGGCCCCGCGCCCTTCAAGGTCGCCATCTGGGGGCAGTCCGAGGACGACCGCATCCTAGCCTCGTATTTCCACACCATTCCGAAAGAGCCGCTTTTGGCCGAGGGCCGCGTGACCTTCTGGTCGCACAGCCACGATCCGGCCGAACCGGGGGCGGCCGGTATCCGCAGCGTCCTGCTCGACGCCACATCGGTGGCAACCGACGCCGTGACCCCGCCGATGATCCGCATGGCCAACACGCTCATACAGGCCATGCCGGGGCGCGACATCCATATCCTCATGATGACCCTCAGCGGCTCCGCCCCGCAGGAGATCATGGATGACGGCTTTGTCGTCTCGGGCACCAAGCGGCGCTGGCAGGACGACTGGGCGCTTCACGCCGCGGCCACCGCAGACGGCATCCCCGTGGGCTACGGCTGGCACAGCTGGTTTGCCGCTCCGGGGTCCTGGGCAGACAACTACGGCCAGAACATGTGCGCGTTCCTGCTGGGACGGGCGCTTGACGGCAGCCCGCTCAGCTACAGCGAGGCGGCGCCTCTCGACGTGAACGGCATCCAGGTCTCGCGCACGCTGCGCGACCTCTACGGCGCCGACATGCCGCTCTGGATCGCGCCGGGCGGGGCGCATGCCTTCGTGCCGCTCGAAGACCTCGCCTCGGCCACGCTGAACGCGGCGGGCGGGACGAACACCGGGCTCTGGAACAAGCAGCGCAGCACCCAAAGCTGGCGCGCCGCCGTGACCGGCGCCGGGCTCGCCAGCTATTTCGCGGGCCCGCAGATCCAGATCCAGGGCTATGCCAACGGTGAGGATGACGGCACCGGGACGTGGAGCGACCAGTCCCATCCTTCCGGCTGGACCGAGGAAGGCTACAACCTGCGCGTCACGCAGATCGCCCACGCCATCCTGCGCGGCGCGGGCCTCGCCGCCTGGCCGCTGCCGGTGATCGACGGGGCAGAGTGGGAGGCCTCGGGCGCCCATGTCGACGTCTGGTCCTCGGCCGGGCCGATCACGACCCTGCGCCGGGAACGCGGCGATCCGCCGCTCGGAGATGGCTATCCCCACTGGACCGATGTCCTGGGCTTTCAGATCGACGGGGCGCCCGCCACCCGCGCCGAGATCCAGCCAGACGGGCGGGTCCGCGTGTACCCGAACGCGGGCAGTTTCTCGAGCGCCACGACCCTCACCTTCGGCGAAGGCGGCGCCACCGGGTGGATCGCCCATGATGCCGACGCGCAGAACGCGGCCTGGCGCGACTACCCGATCGTCGATCTCGGGCTTTACGGTCTCAGCGGCGTCCCGGTCCGACCGCTGCCGGCGGACGAGGTGCTCGCCAGCACCATCGTGGGCGCGCCGATCTTCACCACCAGCGCCGCCGGGCCCTACTTCATCGACCCCGTCGCGCTGGGCACGCCCTCTGCCGTGACGATGCGCGTGAAGGGGAGCGTCGACTTCGGCGCCTCGGGCAATGCCGTGGACCTGGCCGAGATCACGGGGCAGGTGCTCCAGGTGCAGGTTCTGACCAACAACGGCGCGCTGCGGTTCTACGCGAGGAACACGGACGGCAGCTATCTCGTGCAGGCACAGTACGCGCCCGCGGGGACCGTGCAGGACGGCGTGGCCTTTGATCTGGTGGTCTGTCTCGACCACGCGACAGGCACCCTGCGGGCCTGGGTCGACGGGGCACAGGTCTTCTCGGCCAGCTTCGGGCCAGGCACCGGTTTCCAGTCGGTGCGCAACCTCGCGCTTCTGGGCGAGGACGCGGGCAACATGCTTGTCGGCACCTTCGATGTTGTCGAGGCTTGGAAGAGCGCGACGCCCGACGGGACGTTGCCGGGCGGCACGCCCCACATCTCGATCACCGGCCCCGCCGGGGTGGCGAATGCGCATCCGTGGAAGGCAGGCGCCGACGCGACCTGAGATCCCCGGGACTGCCCCGGCGGTCGGTGACGGCCGCCGGGGACCGGCGCGCGATGCGCGCCAGACGATAGGAAGACGCGCGCTGCATCAGCTCCAACGTTCGGGCCTTGGTTGGGGGGAAAGGCGGGCAGGGCCCCGCGGTGCAGTCTTTGCCAGGTCCCCCCCTCCGCGCCACCGCGTTGAAGAGGCCTTTGGCCTTGGTGCTCTCCTCGCTCGGACGTCCAGTGCCTCTTCCATCTCGCCCACGGGGTTGAGCGGGAAGAGCGTCCTGTCTCACCGCTCGCAATGATCCGCACCTTGCCGTCGGTCCAACTCCGGACCGCCAAACCCTGCCATGCGGCGCGCGGGGTCGGGCATCGCGGTTTTCATGACGGCGTCGAATAACATGGGTCAGAGCAGTCCATGGGTTCGTCCCATGTCTCCCATGCCTCCGATGCAGACGCGCCGATCGTGGTCTTCGTATCCCGCGCTGCTCCCGGGACATTCCTAATTTTTGGTTGAGACGTATATTTAAGTCATTGATTTATATATGATCTAAAGATGTCCCGGCCCGGGACACTCCCGGGGCGCACCGGCGCATGCCCGGGATCTCAGTGGAAATCCCGGCTCTGGAACAGCCTCTTGGCCTGCTCCCGTGGATGGCGGGCGCTGGGTCCCTGACGGGGCCTGCGGGGCGGCCCGTCAGCCTCCGCCGCATCCTCTCCCTCGCCCTCCTCGGGCATGGGCCTACCTAGGTCGAGAAGCTGCTGGGTCAGGTCCTCGATCTGCTCGGCGATGACGTGGACCACGATCCCCTCGCGCTGGATCAGCCCCGTCACCTTCAGCAGCCGCCCGCCCATCACCGGCCGCCGGAACCGCTCGTAGACCCGAGGCCAGACCACGATGTTGGAAACGCCCGTCTCGTCCTCGAGGGTGAGGAAGATCACCCCCGAGGCCGTGCCCGGCCGCTGCCGGGTGATGACCACCCCGCAGACCGAAACCCGCCGCACCGGCACCACCGCAAGCCGCTCGTTGGGCAGCAGCCCCGGGATCTCGGGGCGCAGCATCTCCATCGGGTGGGCCTTCAGGCTCAGCCGCATGGTCACGTAATCCTGTACCACCTCCTCGCCGAGGTTCATGGTCGGCAGCAGCGTGTCCGGCTCCTCGATCCCCTCGCCCTGGACCCGGTCGGAGAAGAGCGGCAGCGGATCGGGCGACCGGATCGCCCGCACAGCCCAGAGCGCGTCCCGCCGCGTGAGCCCCATGCCGGTGAAGGCATCCGCCCCGGCCAGCCGCTCCAGCACTGCCGGCCGCACGCCCGCCCGCAGCCAGACGCTCTCGGGGTCGGGATAGCCGTTGCCCCGCGCCCCAACGATCCAGGCCGCGTCCTCCTCGCGGAAGCCCTTGATCTGCCGGAACCCCAGCCGCAGCGCCAGCCGCCCGTCCGACCGCCGCTCCAGCGAATTGTCCCATTCGCTCGCGTTGACGCAGACCGGCCGCACCTCGTGCCCGTGATCGCGCAGGTCCCGCACGATCTGGGCGGGCGCGTAGAAGCCCATGGGCTGCGAATTCAGCAGCGCGCAGGCAAAGATCGCCGGATGGTGGCATTTCAGCCAGGACGAGACATAGGTCAGCATGGCGAAGGCCGCGGCATGGCTTTCCGGAAAGCCATAGTCCGCGAAGCCCTCGATCTGGGAAAAGCACTGCTCTGCCACCTCGCGGGAGTAACCCCGGGCGGTCATGCCGGTGACGAAGCGGTCGCGATGCGCCCCGATCGTGCCCATCCGCCGGAACGAGGCCAGCGAGCGCCGCAGCTGGTCGGCCTCCTCGGCGGAATAGCCCGCACCCACCACGGCAATCTGCATGGCCTGCTCCTGGAAGAGCGGCACGCCCAGCGTCTTGCTGGTGACCTTCTCCAGCTCCGGCCCGAAGGGTTCCGGTTTCTCCAGCCCCTGCCGGCGGCGGATGTAGGGCTGCACCATCCCCCCCTGGATCGGACCGGGGCGGACGATGGCGACCTCGATCACCAGATCGTAGAAGGTCTTGGGCAGCATCCGGGGCAGGAAGTTCATCTGCGCGCGGCTTTCCACCTGGAACACCCCCACGGCGTCGGCCCGTTGAAGCATGGTGTAGGTCGCCGCGTCCTCCTGCGGGACGCTGTCGATGGTGCGGCTGATCCGCTCGTGGCGCTCCAGCAGGGCAAAGCTCTTGCGCAGGCAGGTCAGCATCCCGAGTGAGAGCACGTCGACCTTGAGGATCCCCAGCGCGTCGATGTCGTCCTTGTCCCACTCGATGCAGGTGCGCCCCTCCATCGCGGCGTTCTCGATCGGGCAGAGTTCGTCCAGCCGTCCGCGGGTGATGACGAAGCCGCCGACATGCTGGCTGAGGTGGCGGGGAAAGCCGATGATCTCGCCGATCAGCCGCAGGGTCTGCGACAGCCGCCGGTCGGACGGGTTCAGCCCCAGCTCGCGGGCGCGCTCCATGTCGGCGCCGCTGTTGGTCAGCCCCCAGATGTCCCCCGCAAGGCGTGCGGTCAGATCCTCGCTCAGCCCCATGACCTTGCCCACTTCGCGGATCGCGGCGCGGGTGCGAAAGTGAATCACGGTGGCGCAGAGCCCCGCCCGGTGACGGCCGTAACGCTCGTAGATCCACTGGATGATTTCTTCGCGGCGTTCGTGTTCGAAATCCACGTCGATGTCGGGCGGCTCGCCCCGGTGGCGCGAGATGAAGCGCTCGAAGACCATGCCGATCATGTCGGGGGCCACGTCGGTCACGCCGAGCGCCCAGCACAGGATCGAGTTCGCCGCCGAGCCGCGCCCCTGGCAGAGGATGTCGCGGGCGCGGGCCTCCTGCACGATGTCGTGCACGGTGAGGAAGTAGGCCGCGTAGCCGAGATCCGCCACGAGGCTCAGCTCCTTGGCGGCGAGATCGCGGTAGCGGGCAGGGATGCCGGAAGGACAGCGGTATCGCAGCCCCTCGTGGGTGAGCCGTTCCAGCCGCGCCTGAGGCGCTTCACCACCCAGCGAGATCTCGTCGGGATACTCGTAGCTGAGCTCCCCGAGGTCGAAGCTGCAGCGGGCCGCGATCTCGGTCGTGCGGCGCAGTGCGGCAGGATGGCGGCGGAAGACGCGGGCCATGTCGGAAAGCCCCTTCAGGCGGCGTTCCGCGTTGGGCAGCGCGCGGGTGCCGATCCGGTCGATCGTGGTCTTTTCGCGCATGCAGGTGAGCACGTCGGCCAGTTGCCGCCGCGCGGCATGGTGCATGAGCACGTCGCCCACCGCGACCATGGGCGTGCAACAGCGCCGGGAGAGCTGCGCGCAGGCATCGAGCCAGGCCTGGTCCGAGCCGTCGTAGCGGGGCGCGGCGCCAAGATAGACCTGTCCGGGGTAGAGGCGCTGCAGGTGCTGCAGGGGCGCGCTGGCCTGATGGATGGCACTGCGTAGCGGCCCCTGCGGCAGCGCGATGAGGATCATCCCTTCGGCCGAAGCCGCCAGATCGGCAAGATCCAGATGGCAGTCGCCTTTTCCGGCCCGGCGCTTGCCAAGGGTCAGCAGCCGCGTGAGGCGCTCGTAGGCGGCGCGGTCGGTGGGCAGGGCGATCCAGTGGAGCGGACAGTCGCGCAGGACGAGACGGCAGCCGACGATCAGCCGGGGCAGCCGGTCGAAGGCCGGGGCGGGCAGGTCGCGGGGCGGGCCGACTTCCTGCCGCGAGCACCCGTCGATCTGGGCCGAGGAGCGAATGCGCAGGGCCTCGGACCTTTCCTTCTCAAGGCTTCGCAGGGCGGACCAGGCCCGGACCACGCCCGCCAGCGAATTGCGGTCGGTTATGGCAAGGGCGGCAAGGCCCAGTTCCGATGCCCGCAGGACCAGCTCCTCCGGGTGCGAGGCGCCGGTGAGGAAGGTGAAATTGGAGGTCACGCAGAGCTCGGCGTAGGCCGCGGGCATGTCGGCGCCCGTGTCATGATGGCTCGTGTCATGGTGGCTCATGCGAACTCTCCATGCACGAACCAGCCCGGGTTCTGCGGCGTATGGAACAGCCACAGCCTGCGGCCCTGCCGCGTCTGGACATGCCAGTAGTCGCGCAGGCCGGAGCGCCAGGTCTCGTCCTCGAGCCACCATTCGGGTGCGATGCGTTCGGGGCCGATGGCGTGGTCGGTTTCCATCGCCATCCTGCGCCAACGGAAGCTGCGCGGCGGCTCGGTGCCGCTGCCGGCGATGGGTTCGGGCGGGAAAAGCTTCAACGGGCGCGGCCGTGGGGCGCTCCAACCGCTCTCGGGGGACGACCATGCGGCGGGCACCGAATGGAAGGCGCGTTCGGGGATGTGGCTGTCGGCAGGCACGAAACGCTGGATGTTCTCAAGTCCGATGCGTGTGCCGACGCGGGTGATGAGATCCTCTATCTGCCCGGTCTGCACTGCGGCGGAATGGCTGAGCTGCTGCACGGGAAGGGGTTCGACCTGCGTGGCCTCGATGCGCATCTGGTCGATGCCGAAGCCGGCGTCGACTTCGCCCACGCCCCGTTCGAAGAGGGGCAGGATACGGGAGGGATCGCGCATGGCCGCGGCAAGACGCAGTTCCACCTGCTGGCTGCCGCCATCGACCCGCCGAAGCGTGAGGCAGAGCGACCGGGCACCGGTTTCGTGGGCCTTGAGCGTTTCGCAGAGGCGGCGCAGCAGCCGCTCGGTCAGGGCCATGACATCGGCGGTGAGACCGATGGGATCGGGCAGGCTGATCCTGACGCCGTAATGAGGCGGCTCCTCGAGCGGCGTGATCTGCTCGGGCTGTTGTCCCAGGGCCTGATCGAGGCGCAACAAAAGCTCAGGGCCGAAGCGGCGTGTGAGCGGGGCGCGGGGTGCCTTGGCCAGATCGCCGATGGTATGCAGCCCCAGTTGCTGCAGCGCCATGGCCGTTTCGGCGGGGATGCGCAGGCTTGAGGCGGGCAGAGAGGTCAGCGCGGCGAGGGAGGCGCCGGGGGCGGCGCGGCCTTCGGAATGGCGCGCCAGGGCCCATGCGGCGCCACGGGTGTCACCGATTCCCAGCCGTACAGACAGCCCGGTGCGCAGCAGCCTTTGCCGCATGTCCGTCAGCATGCCCGCTTCCCCACCCCAAAGGTGGGTGGAGCCCGTCACGTCGAGCACCAGCCCGTCTTTCCCCTCGAGGCCCACCCAGGGGCAGTAACGCGTGGCCCAGCGGCGCAGGGCATGCAGGAACCTTGTGTCGCCCTCGGGGTCGGCCTCGGCGCTGAGAAGCTCGGGGCAGAAGCTGCGCGCATCGGCAAGCGGCATGCCCGCATGCAGGCCTTCCCGCTCGGCGGCATGGTTGAGGCAATGAATGCGGTTGGTGTTGCTCTCCCGGATTGTCAGGGCAAAGGGCCCGTCGAGGGGGCGCAACCGCAGCGCCCGGTCACTCGCCAGCCGGGGAAACCACATGCAAGCGACGCGTCTCTGCATCCCATCGAACATCCCAAGCGCCAAGTGTTCCCGATTTGTTCTTTTTAAGATCCCAGCGCATCAGAGTCGAGTCCCGGCTCCCGAGGGAGGGGAGGGGCTCGACCTTCCAGCGGGTCTCTGCGGCATTGCTGCCCATGCCCTCGGGGATGATGCAGAGGCCGGGTGTGCCACCTGCCTTCGCGGCCAGCTGCAGGCGCCGCCCTTCGCGAAGGTTGAGCGGGCGGGTGGTTTCGAGCACGACAAGCCCGAGCGAGCCGTCTCTGAGCGTTTCCTCGGCGATGGCCAGCGAGTCGATCTGGCTGCCGGTGCGGGCTGTCAGGAGGCGCGCGGGATCAAGGAAAGTGGAAAGGCCCAGGGGGTTGAGGCGTTCCGGCAGCCAACTCTCGGAGATCCAGAACAGGCTTCCCTCCACCTGGCCGCAGGCCACGGCCGCCAGAACAGGCGCCGCCGGTCCATAGGCCTCGTGAACACGGGCCGGACGCAGGGGGAAAGACGTGGAAAGGTCGCGCGACATGAGGCCGAAGATATCCCCGGAGCGCCGCAAAATAAATCCTTCGCTGCTCAAGGCGCAGCCTTCAGAGCGGCAGAAGGCCCCGGCTCAGGGCAAGAGCGAGGGTCTGGTCCGGTGTCTCGGCGCCCATCTTGCGCGCGACGTTCCGGACCCTGCGCCGGACTTCGGTCAGGCTGATTCCCAGCCTTTCGGCGACCTCTGCCTCGTTCAGGCCCCGGGCGAGATAACACAGAACATCGAATTCCTGCGGAGTGGGCATCAGCCAGTCGATTCCGAAGGCAGAGGCTTCGCCCACACCGTCGTCCGGGGGCTGAAGCCGCATGGCCAGCATGGCCGAGATCGTCGAAAACGCCCGCTCTGTGCCCGGTCCGAAAAGGTCCCGGGGATCGCTGCTGCACCCCAGGACGATGCATTTTCCGAGGTTCTTCTCATACCACATGTGCGCGAGCACGAAACGGTAGTCATGGCGCAGAAGCCCGTCATGCAGCGGGGCGAGCTGAGGTTCGGTCCTTTCAAGGGAATGGGCCGCCCGCACGTCGTAGTAAGATGGCGGCGGAAGCCCCATCAGGGCAGAGCGAAGGACCGGATCGTGGCGGTAGAGCTCCGCGTTCTGGTACTCCTCCAACCATGTGGCCTCCATTGAACTCCGCATCCAGGCCGGATGTGTGCCCGTGCGAAGCCCAGCCGAGTTCGGCAGCGTGATCACGCCGCCGGCGTTCACGGCCGTGGCGCCGATCCTCTTGGCGACAGTCTGGATCGCGTCCCAGGATTCATTGCCGTTTCGCGCTTCCGCAAGCCGGTCGGCCGTGTCGATCAGCAGGTTTGCATATCTCGTGTCGGACATGACTTAGGCCTAGCGCGCGGTGCTGCGTCGGTCCAGATCTTCAAGTCGCGCCAGTTCGCTAAGGGCCATTCTTTCGGCAGGCGCGCATCCTTCCCTGCCTTCGGCGCGTTGAGGCGGTGCCGGTCGCGTCTGGTATCCCGCGCCGCGTTCCGGCAAAGTGCGCGCAAGACGCCGGGCCGGGGGGCCTGGTGAAAGAAAGGGGAGGACATGAGCCATCTCATCTATTCCGATACCTTCTGCCGTCTGGGTGAAGGGGCACTGTGGCATCCGGAGCGTGGCACGCTTTTCTGGTTCGATATTCTCGATGGCAAGCTCTTCGAGCACGACGGGTCCTCGCAGCGGAACTGGAAGTTCGACAGGATGGTATCGGCCGCGGGCTGGATCGACGAAACCCGCCTGCTGATCGCCTCCGAGCGGGATCTCTTCATCTTCGATCTCGAAACCGGAAGCGAGGAGAGCCTCGTGGGGCTGGAGGCCGATCGCGAGGAGATGCGGTCCAACGACGGACGCGCCGATCCCTGGGGCGGCTTCTGGATCGGAACGATGGCCAAGGATCAGAGCGGCAACAAGGGGGCCGGCCAGGGAGCGATCTACCGTTACTATCAAGGCGAGCTGCGCATGATCTATGATGCGCTCACCATTCCGAACGCGATCTGCTTTTCGCCCGGCGGCGCCTACGCCTATTTCACCGACACCCCGACCCGTATCATTCGCCGCGTCACGCTCGACGCCGAGGGCTGGCCGTCGGATTCGCCCGAGGACTGGCTCGACCTGCGCAGCGAAAAACTAAACCCCGATGGGGCGGTCGTGGATTCCCAGGGCAACCTTTGGAACGCCCAATGGGGAGCGGGGCGTGTGGCCTGCTACAATCCCGAAGGTCGCTTTCTTACAGCAATCGGCCTCGCGGCCGGTCAGATCAGTTGTCCCGTCTTCGGTGGGCCGCATCTGTCGACCATGTTTGCGACCTCGGCCTACGATGATGCGCCCGCGGATGATCGGCTTGCCGGGATGACCTTCTCGGTGCCGACCGGTTTCAAGGGACAACGCGAGCATCGGGTCCTGCTGTGAGCCTGCGTGCCGTCCTTCACCCCCGGCAAGCCGCGCACGACCCGAAGATGTTCCTGGCCAACGGGGTGACCAGCGACAACCCCGAACAGCCCGCCCGGATCGAGGCGCTGCGCAGCGGGGCCGAGGCCGCGGGCGCCGTCTTCGAAGCGCCGCAGGACCACGGGATCGGGCCGATTGCCGCGATCCATCCTGCGGAGTACCTCGACTTCCTTCAGAACATCCACAAGCGATGGTCGCGTATGGAGGGGGCCAGCGAAGAGGTCATCCCAAACATCCACCCCGGGCGCCACGGGCTGTCGCGTCCCGACGGCATGGTCGGGCAGGCCGGGTGGCACATGGCGGATACCGCCTGTCCCATTGCCGCCGATACGTGGGAGGCGGCGTACTGGTCCGCGCAGACGGCGCTCAGCGCCGCCGCAATCGCCGAGAGTGACGGTGCGGCTTATGCACTATGCCGTCCGCCGGGGCATCATGCCTTTGCCGACATGGCGGGCGGTTTCTGCTTCCTGGCCAATGCCGCCATCGCGGCAGAAGCTCTGCGGGGCAGGGGCGCCCGCGTCGCGATTCTCGACGTGGACGTCCATCATGGGAATGGCACTCAGGGCATCTTCTACGACCGCGGCGACGTGTTGACGCTGTCGATCCACGCCGACCCTGCCAGGTTCTATCCTTTCTTCTGGGGCCACGCGCACGAGAGGGGCACCGGCGCAGGCGAGGGCGCGAACCTGAACCTGCCGCTCGCGAGGCGGACCGCGGACGAGGGCTACTTCGAGGCACTGGACAAGGCGCTTGCCCGGATCGCGGCTTTCGGGGCCGATGCCGTCGTGGTTGCGCTGGGGCTCGACGCCCATGAAGATGATCCTTTTCAGGGGCTTGCGGTCACAACCGAAGGCTTTGCACGCATGGCTGGGCGGATCGCCGGAATGGGATTGCCTGCGGTTATTGTCCAGGAAGGCGGCTATCTTCAGCCCAAGCTCGGGGAAAATCTGACGAGCTTCCTGTCCGGATATCAGGATCGCTGAGCACACTCAGCAGGCGTTCCCATTGTGCCCATATTTTGTCCTTACCGATCAATTAGTGGGCGAAATTCTTGCCCGTTAGATGGGCACGCTTGGCGCGTATCCGGAGCAGCAGACCCTCGCTTGTCGCCTTCGGAGCCGTGCGTCTACGTTTTCCCAAATACCATGGAGCGCGCCATTCCCTACGATACCGCAAGCTTGGAGACATCCCGCCAGGGCGCCGCTCCGCAACGTGCGAGAGGGCATGCAAAGCTCGTTGTGCGCCGTCGCGATGCACAGAGCGTGATCTCCGATCTTGCGATGTCCGGCAGCGCAAAGTTGCTTTTTCCCCGCCGTTCCACGTCCAGCCTTGATGCCGTCATGCTCAACACGGCGGGCGGGATCACGGGCGGTGATCGCTTCAGTTATGCCGCCACGGTCGAGGAGGGCGCTGCGGTTACGCTGACGACGCAGGCCGCAGAGCGGATCTACAGGGCGTCGCCCGGTGCCACTGGGCATGTGCGGAACCATCTTGAAGTGGCCGACGGGGGCACGTTGCACTGGCTCCCGCAGGAGACGATCCTCTTCGATGCCTCGGCGCTGGATCGAGAGCTGTCCGTGGCGCTCGCGCCCGGTGGGCGGCTGTTGGCCTGCGAGTGTCTTATCTTCGGCCGCAAGGCGATGGGCGAGGACGTGCGGCAGGTCTACCTGCGCGACAGGATGGACCTGCGGCAGAACGGAAAGCTCGTCTTCTCTGACCGGCTGCGGCTCGATGGCGATGCGCAGGCGCAGCTCGACCTTGCCGCCGTCGCGGGTGGGGCGCGTGCCATGGCTTCGGTGCTGATCGCGCGCGCCGGTGCATCGGCGCTGATCGAAACCCTCCGGCAGATGCTGCCCGAGTGTGCCGGCGCCAGCGCCATCACGGAGGA
This sequence comes from uncultured Rhodobacterales bacterium, assembly GCA_964397775.1. Taxonomy (GTDB): domain Bacteria; phylum Pseudomonadota; class Alphaproteobacteria; order Rhodobacterales; family Rhodobacteraceae; genus Allosediminivita. The sequence continues at coordinate 21,600 of CAYNKL010000040.1, forward strand.
TCTTGTGTTCCTCCGGATCGTGGCGCCAGATGGCTTCATGCTACGAGAAACCCTTGTGCCGGTGCTTCAAGAACTGGCCGACGGCCCCATTCCCAAGACCTGGATGATCTGAGACATGCAACTGACCCCCCGCGAAAAGGACAAGCTGATGGTCGCCATGGCGGCCGAGGTCGCCCGGAAGCGCCTGGAGCGCGGCGTCAAGCTCAACCACCCCGAGGCCATCGCGCTTATCACCGATGCGGTCGTCGAAGGCGCGCGTGACGGACGGTCCGTGGCCGAGATGATGCAGGCGGGCGCGCGGGTCATCACCCGCGACCAATGCATGGAAGGGGTGCCCGAGATGATCCACGAAGTGCAGGTCGAGGCCACCTTTCCGGACGGCACCAAGCTTGTGACCGTCCACAATCCGATCCGCTGAAGACACGAATGACGAGGAGTACCCGATGCGACGCCTGACGCTTACCCTGATCCCCGCCCTGATCGCCGCCGGCCCTGCGCTCGCGCACCTTGATACCGTGCAGCACGGATCCTTTGCCGCCGGTGCCAGCCACCCGATGTTCGGCACGGACCACATCCTTGCGATGGTGGCTGTCGGACTCTGGGCGGCCTCGCTGGGCGGTCGGGCGCTCTGGGCGCTGCCGACCGCTTTCGTGGGCGCCATGGCGCTGGGCTTTCTCCTTTCGCTGGGCGGCATGCCCCTGCCGATGGTCGAGCCGATGATCCTGGCCTCGGCGCTGGTGCTGGGTGTGCTCGTGGCAACGGCCTCGCGGCTGTCGTTGCCGGTGGCGGGCGCGATCGTGGCGGTCCTCGCGGTCTTTCACGGCCACGCGCACGGCAGCGAAATGGGCGGCGCCGGAGCGATGGCCTATCTTGGAGGCTTCGCGCTTGCCACGGCGGCACTGCACGCGGCTGGGACGGTGATCGGCGCGGGTCTGGCGCGTTTCGGCGGTCCGCTGGTTGCGCGCGGCGCGGGCGTCTTTGTCGCGATGGGCGGCTCGTTTCTCGCCCTGGCCGGGTGAGGGGGCGCAGCATGATCCCAGGAGAGCTTTTCCCAGCAGACGGCGAACTGACCCTCAATGCAGGGCGCGAGGCGATCACCCTGCGCGTCGCGAACACCGGCGACCGTCCGGTGCAGGTCGGCTCGCACTACCATTTCGCCGAGGCCAATTCCGCGCTGGGTTTCGACCGTGACGCCGCGCGCGGCATGCGGCTCGATATCGCCGCGGGAACGGCGGTGCGGTTCGAGCCGGGCCAGGAACGCGACGTGAAACTGATCCCCTACGATGGGGCACGCAAGATCTACGGCTTCAACCAGGCCGTGATGGGGGCGCTCTGACCGATCGGGCAGGGCGGCAGATTTGGAGATCGACCCCCTGGACATGGGGGCGTCCGACAGGGAGCGATTGAAGATGTGTCATGCCTGCGTGATCGAGAACGTCAAGACATCCATGCTGTCGCGCCGCGAGCTGTTTCGCGGCGCCGCCTCCGTCGGGCTTGCCTCGGCCGCGGCGGGTATCGTCAGTGCACGCCCGGCCCTGGCGCAGTCAACCGGCCGGGTGGTGGACCTGACGCATGCCTACGACGGCGACTTCCCGACGTTCGACGGCAACCCCGGCATTCTCTACTCCAGTCAATTCGAACATGACCGCGACGGCTACAAGATCTGGGAACTGACGATCTACGAACACACCGGAACGCATATCGACGCGCCGCTTCATTTCGCGGCGGACGGTGCCTCGGTCGCGGAACTCGACCCTTCAAGCCTCGTCTGTCCGCTCTGCATCATCGACATCAAGTCCAAGGCGGCAGACGATCCCAACGCGATGCTGGAGCCCGAGGACATCGAGGCCTTTGTCAGCGCGAACGGGGATATTCCCCAAGGCGCCTGCGTGGCCATGAACTCGGGGTGGGCTGACAAGCTCGGGACCGAGGGCTATCGGAACGACGCCGAGGGCAACTTCACCTTCCCCGGGTTCTCGAAGGCGGCGACGGACATGCTGACCGAGATAGGCGCCGGGTCCATCGGCGTGGATACGCTCTCGCTCGATCCCGGCAATTCCGCCGATTTCGCGGTCCACTGCTCCTGGCTGCCCTCGGGGCATTTCGGGATCGAGAACCTCGCCAACCTCGACGCGCTGCCCGCCACCGGGGCGACGCTGTTCGTCGGCGCGCCCAAGCACAAGCAGGGCACGGGCGGGCCCGCGCGCGTCATGGCCGTGATCTAGGACTGCCGATGACCAGAGACCAAGACACAGACCAGACGCAGCAATCCTGCCGGAGGCAAAGATGCCCATGACGCTTGCCGGCTCCTGCCGCTGCGGGGCGGTCGCCTTCACTGTGGAGAGCCATACGCCGGTTCCCTACCAGCGCTGCTACTGCTCCATCTGTCGCAAGACGGCGGGCGGCGGGGGATATGCCGTCAACCTCGGCGGCATCGCGGCGTCGCTCTCGGTGCGCGGACGGGGGCATATCGGCGTCTACCGGGCCGAGATCCAGCGCGGCGAGACCTGCGAGGTCTCGACCGGCGAGCGCAATTTCTGCGTCCGCTGCGCCACGGCGCTCTGGCTGCACGACATCAAGTGGCCCGACCTGATTCATCCGTTCGCAAGCGCCATCGACACGCCCCTGCCGGTGGCGCCGTCGCATGTGCACCTGATGCTCAAGGAAAAGCCCGACTGGGTGCCGCTCGATCCCGGTCCGCACGACGAATGCTATGACGCCTATCCGGAGCTGTCTCTGGACGACTGGCACCGCAAACACGGCCTGAGGGCCGCCTGACAGGAGAAGACCATGCCTGCACAGATCTCCCGCGCCGAATACGCGGCGATGTTTGGACCGACCACCGGTGACCGCCTGCGGCTGGCTGACACCGACCTGATCATCGAGGTCGAGCGCGACCTGACCGCCGAGGCCGTGGGCAATGCCATGTCAGGCGGCACCGGGGCGAACGCGGCAATCTATGGCGAAGAGGTCAAGTTCGGCGGCGGCAAGGTGATCCGCGACGGCATGGGGCAGTCGCAGTACACGCGTGCCGATGGTGCCGTCGACACGGTCATCACCAACGCGCTCATCGTCGACTGGACGGGCGTGTTCAAGGCCGACGTGGGGCTGAAGGACGGGCGCATCGCGGCGCTGGGCAAGGCCGGCAACCCGGACACGCAGCCGGGCGTCGATATCATCGTCGGCCCGGGGACCGAGGTCATCGCGGGCGAGGGGCGCATCCTGACCGCGGGCGGTTTCGACAGCCACATCCACTTCATCTGCCCGCAGCAGATCGAGGACGCGCTGCACTCGGGGCTGACCACCATGCTCGGCGGCGGGACCGGCCCGGCGCACGGGACGCTGGCCACCACCTGCACGCCCGGCCCCTGGCACATGGCGCGGATGCTTCAGGCCGCCGATGCCTTTCCGATGAACCTGGCCTTCGCGGGCAAGGGGAATGCCTCCCTTCCGGCGCCGTTGATCGAGCAGATCAAGGGCGGGGCCTGCAGTCTCAAGCTGCACGAGGACTGGGGCACGACGCCGGGCACCATCGACAACTGCCTGTCGGTCGCCGACGACTACGACGTGCAGGTGATGATCCACACCGACACGCTGAATGAGTCGGGCTTTGTCGAGAACACCGTGCGCGCCATGAAGGGCCGCACGATCCACGCCTTCCATACCGAGGGCGCGGGCGGCGGCCACGCGCCGGACATCATCAAGATCTGCGGCGAAGAGCACGTCCTGCCCAGCTCGACCAACCCGACGCGGCCCTTCACCGTGAACACGCTGGAAGAGCATCTCGACATGCTCATGGTCTGTCACCACCTCGACAAGTCGATCCCCGAGGACGTGGCCTTTGCCGAAAGCCGCATCCGGCGCGAGACCATCGCGGCCGAAGACATCCTGCACGACATGGGCGCCTTCAGCATCATCGCGTCCGACAGTCAGGCCATGGGCCGCGTGGGCGAGGTCCTGATCCGCACCTGGCAGACCGCCGACAAGATGAAGAAGCAGCGCGGGCGCCTGTCCGAGGAGACTGGCGAGAACGACAACATGCGCGTGCGCCGCTACATCGCGAAGTACACGATCAACCCGGCCATCGCCCATGGCATCGCGCACGAGATCGGCAGTATCGAACCGGGCAAGCGCGCGGACCTTGTGCTCTGGTCGCCGGCCTTCTTCGGGGTGAAACCCGACATGGTGCTGCTGGCCGGAACCATCGCGATGGCGCAGATGGGCGATCCCAATGCCTCGATCCCGACACCGCAGCCGGTCTATTCGCGCCCCATGTTCGGCGCCTACGGCCGCAGCGTCGAGAATTCGGCGGTCACCTTCGTCTCCGAGGCCGCGCAGGCCGAGGGGATCGGAAAATCGCTGGGGCTGGCCAAGGAAACCGTTGCCGTGCGGCACACCCGGGGCATCGGCAAGCGGGACCTCAAGCTCAACGATGCCTGCCCGAAGATCGAGGTGAACCCCGAGACCTACGAGGTCCGGGCCGATGGGGAGCTTCTGACCTGCGAACCCGCCGAGGTGCTGCCCATGGCGCAGCGCTATTTCATGTTCTAGGGCAGATGCGGAACGACGAACGGAACGAAGACAATGACGGAAAAGACCATGACGGCGATGCCGGTAGCACATGAGGTGGCGCGCAAAGCCGCGGGGCAGGGCGCGGGTGTCTCGCTCAGCTACGAGGCGCGGTTCCTGCGCCGCAAGGTGCTGACAAGCGACGCGGGCGAAGCGATCCTGGTCGATCTGCCCCAGACCACCAGTCTCGATCACGGGGATGCGCTGGTGCTGTCCGACGGACGTCAGCTGGCCGTCATCGCGGCGCCCGAGCCGCTCCTGGCGGTGTCCGGCGATGATCTGCCCCGGCTCGCCTGGCACATCGGGAACCGTCACACCCCCTGCCAGATCGAAGGTCGGCGCCTGCTGATCCAGCGCGATCACGTGATCCGCGACATGCTGCGCCACCTTGGAGCAACGGTCGAAGAGGTTGTCGAACCCTTCACGCCCGAAGGCGGCGCCTATGGCCACGGGCGCACGCACGGGCACGACCATTCGCATTCCCACGGCCCCGAGGGGCACACGCATGACCACGGGCACTGAACCCCACCTGATCCTGCATCAGCTCTTTTCGCCGGCCTTCCCTGTCGGTGCCTTTGCCTGGTCCCACGGCCTCGAGGCGGCCATCGCGGATGGAGACGTTACCGATGCTGCTTCGCTGCAAGGCTGGCTCACGGCGGTGCTGACCCATGGTGCGGGTTGGTCTGACGCGGTGCTGCTGTCCCTTGCTGCGCGTGGCGCACCGCTGGCGGAGCTCGACGAACTCGCCCGGGCCATGACGCCCTCCGCCGCGCGGCGGCGCGAGACGGCGGAACAGGGCGGGGCCTTTGCCGCGACTGCCAACGCCGTCTGGGGGGTGGATCTGCCCGAGGTCTGCTACCCCGTGGCGGTCGGCGGCGCGGTGCGGGCGCTCGACCTTCCACACGAACACGCGGTGCGCCTGCTGCTGCAGTCCTTCCTTGCCAACCTGACCAGCGCCGGCGTGAGGCTGATCCCGCTCGGCCAGACCGAGGGGCAGAAGATCACGGCCGCGCTCGGGCCGCTCTGCGTGACACGTGCGGCCGAGGCCGCAGAGGCTGACATCGACGATATCGGCACCTTCTCTCCGCTGATCGACATCCATTCCCAGCGGCAGGAAGCGCTTCAACCGCGCATCTTCCGCTCATGAAACCTGGAGGCCAGACATGACATCTCCGAACGGACCCCTGCGGGTCGGCATCGGCGGCCCGGTTGGCGCCGGCAAGACCACGCTGACGGCGGCGCTTGCGCTTGCGCTGCGCGACCGGCTGTCCATCGCCGTGGTGACGAACGACATCTACACGCGCGAGGATGCCGAGGAGCTGATGCGGCGGCAGATCCTGCCGCTTGACCGCATCAAGGGGGTCGAGACCGGCGGTTGCCCGCATACCGCGATCCGCGAGGATGCCTCGATCAACCTCGCCGCCATTGCCGAACTCAACGCGGCCTTTCCGGACCTCGATGTGGTCCTGATCGAAAGCGGCGGCGACAACCTTTCGGCGACATTCTCGCCGGAACTGGCTGACGTGACGCTCTATGTCATCGACGTGGCCGCGGGCGAGGAAATCCCGCGCAAGGGCGGTCCGGCGATCACCAAGTCGGATATCCTCGTCATCAACAAGACCGATCTTGCGCCGCATGTCGGCGCCTCGCTCGACGTGATGGAACGGGATGCGACGCGGATGCGGGCGGGCAAGCCCTTTGTCTTCTGCGCCCTGCGGCACGGCAAGGGCGTCGATCAGGTGGTCGATCTGCTGGCAGGGATCGGCGGACTGCCCCTCGCGACGGCGGCGGAGTGACGATGCGGATCATTGTGTACGGGGTCGGGGCGGTTGGCGGCGTCATTGCGGCGGCGCTTGCCTTAAAAGGGCAGGAGGTTGTCGGGATCGCACGCGGCCGGATGCTCGAGGCGATCCGGGAGAAGGGCCTTCGCCTGCGCGGACCGGAAACGGACGAGACGGTGCGCCTGGAGTGCGTGGCGGGACCTTCCGAGATCGCCTTTCGCCCGGACGACGCCATCCTTCTTTGCATGAAGACGCAGGACACCGAGGCTGCCCTGGCAGAGCTGCGCGCTGCGGGGGTACGAGATCAGCCGATCTTCTGCATGCAGAACGGTGTCGAGAACGAGCGGCTGGCCTGCCGCTACTTTCCAAACGTGCATGCGGTGACCGTCATGCTGCCCGGCCAGTACCTGGCGCCGGGCGAGGTTGTCACCCATGGCGGACCCTGTTTCGGCATGCTCGACATTGGCCGCTATCCCCAGGGCGTCGACGCCGACGACAGGGCGCTGGCCGAGGTGCTGACGGCCGCCAATATCCAGAGCTTCTGCGACCCTGCGGTGATGGAGAGCAAGTACGGCAAGCTGCTGATGAACCTCACCAACGTGGTCGAGGCCGCGCTGGGCCGGGATGCCGAAACCGATGACATCCGCGATCTGCTGGTCGCAGAGGCCCGCGCGGTTTACGCCGCCGCGGGAATCTCGCCCAGGGACGTTGGCCCCGGCGATGCGCGCCGGGCGGAGTTCATGCAGATGAAGGACGTTCCGGGGGTGGAGCGCGAAGGCAGCTCGACCTCGCAAAGCCTGCTGCGCAACACCGGACGGATCGAGACCGATTACCTGAACGGTCAGATCGTTCTGATGGG
>CAYNKL010000041.1:0-28787 GCA_964397775.1 uncultured Rhodobacterales bacterium
CACAATCCCGGCGGCCGCGTCTGGTCCGAGGCCGAACTGCGCGGCGTGGCCGACTTCGCCAGGCGCCATGACCTGGTGCTCGTCTCGGACGAGATCCACGCCGACCTGGTGATGCCGGGGCAGAAGCACATCCCCATGGCGACGCTCGACGCGGACATCACTGACCGGCTCGCCATGCTCACCGCCGGGACCAAGACCTTCAACATCGCCGGCGCCCATATCGGCAACGTCATCATCCCCGATGCCAAGCTCCGCGCGCGTTTCGCCAAGCGCATGGGCGCGCTGGGCATCTCGCCCAACAGCTTCGGGATGCACATGGTCACCGCCGCCTACAGCCCCGAGGGCGCCGCCTGGGTGGACGAGCTCACCGCCTATCTCGACGGCAACCGGCAGCTCTTCGACGAGATGGTGAACGCCATCCCCGGCGTGACCTCCATGCCCATGGAAAGCACCTACCTCGCCTGGGTCGATTTCTCGGGCACGGGGATGGAGCAGGCCGAGTTCACCCGCCGGGTCGAGCAGGAGGCGAAGATCGCCGTCAACCACGGTGGCACCTTCGGCACGGGCGGCGAAAGCTACCTGCGCTTCAACTTCGCCACGCCCCGCGCGCGGATCGAGGAAGCCGGCCGCCGCCTGCAAGAGGCCTTCGCCGACCTGCAGTAACCCTCGCGCAGCCGCCGAACCGGGCCCGGGTGATCTCCGGGCCTGATCGCCGAATGGGAGCGGATGGTTTTGCCGTCTCCGCCGAAGACTCCGATGGTCAGGAGCGTTCGCAGTTCAGACAGGATAAAGCGGATCGTTATTCCGAAAGAAAGTCCGCGATCATCGGTCCGGCCGTCTCGGGCGTCTCCCAGAACATGTTGTGCCCGTAGCCTTCGAAGGTTTCGTGGCGCGCGTCGGGAAGGATCTGCTTGACCCGCTCCTGCGAGGCTTCTCCGAACAACCCGTCCTGATCCCCCCAGAGGATGAGCGTCGGTGCCTCGATCCGCTCGGCATAGGGCGACCAGTCCGTCATCGTCAGCCCCTTGAGCACGCCGGTCCAAACCTGTTTCGGCGTTGCCGCGCTCTCTGCGCGCTCACGGTCGATGAAGTCGGCCGGAACCGGATTGGGGTTCCAGTACCAGTCCATCATGAACTGGCTATCGGGATCCAGCGTCTCGGGGAGTTGCGGCACATTCTCCCAGAGCCAATCGTCCGAAGCCTCGGGCATGCTGGCCGCGGTGCTGATCAGGACGAGCCTGTCGACCATATCGGGATGCAGCGCCGCGAAGAGGGCGGCTGTCATCGACCCGAGCGAATGGCCCACGATGTCCGCCGTTTCGATCTCCTGCGCGACCATGAAGCGTTCGAGGTCATGGCTGAAATCCAGGAGAGTGTAGCAGCACTCCGGCGCGTCAGACGCCCCGTGGCCCCGCAGATCGACGGCAAAGATGTGTCGATCCGCCAGCTCGGGCGCAAGAAGCGACCAGCTCCGGCTATTGTCGGTGTAGCCGTGGATCAGGACCAGCGGATCCCCCTCGGTGTCGCCCATCTCGACAAACGCGATGGTCTGCCCTGAGGGAAGCGTGCTCATCTGCCGAGCGCTGTCCCATTCGTCCTGAGACGGAATGGCGATCTCTTCGGCGGAGGCCGCGACCGGGACGATTGCGGCCATGAATGCGGCAGTTGTCACTGCAGCAATCTGCAGCCGTGTCAGGACTGAAGGTCTTGAAGAAACTTTGTGCATTGGGGTCCTCATCACGACTGAATAACGCCGATGACATAGCAGAGGGCGACAGGCGCCAGCAACGTCGCCGACCGCGCGCTTCGGTGGGTCCCATCCATGGTCCCGCCGAGCGGGCCGCAGCACGATGTGTCGACCTGCGCTTTCGCCCGGGCATGAGCGTCGCAGGTGTTGGAAGGTTCGGTGTCGCAGGCAGCGATCCCCCCTTATCCCGGCTGAACGACCGCGGAGCGGGAGGGAGCTGCCATTTGTGCAATGAGGCTAAGCCGCGCGCGGTGGCGGTCGCGACCGCTGATCCTCTTGGTTTATCTTCGCAAGGTCAGGAAGACTTCGACGCGAGGCACCCAGCTTCACCAAATCGCCGCCGCGTGGGGCGCGGCTGCGATGCGCGGCGGGCCTGCGGCTCTTGATTCCACGCAGGGCGCTTCGCGTTCGTTCGGTCGTTCGGCCTCCGTCCTGTCCTTGGCCGCGCGCTGACTGGCCCACTGCTTTGAACGCGGTGACGCGCGATGCGGTCCATGAGAGAGTGGTTCGAGACCTTTGCCGTCTTTCCCGAAGCAATCTAGTGTCGCGCGATGAGCACGAACCACCCGATCTTTGTCCATCGTATCTCCGGCCAGGAGAAAGAAAAGGATCAGGCGGCGGGGTCCGAGATCTTCCCCTATTGGAGCTTCACCAAGACAATCATTTCGATCTGCGCCTTGCGGCTGGTGCAGGAGGACAGGATCGATCTCGACACGCCTCTGCCCGGTTACGACGTCACGCTGCGCCAGGTGCTGACCCATACATCGGGCCTGCCGGATTATGTCTCGCTTCCTGACTACAGGGAGGCCGTTGCACGGGATGAGACGCCCTGGACTGCGGAGCATCTGCGCGAGGTCACGATGGCCCAGGGCAGGCGCTTCGCTCCGGGAAAGGGCTGGGCCTACTCCAACCTGGGCTACATGCTCGCGCGCAACTTTATCGAAGATGCGGCGCAGCAGCCGTTTGCCGACCTGGTCAGGCAGATGATCTCGGACCCGCTGGAACTGCACAGCGTCGAAGTTGCGAAAACGCGGGAGGACTTCGCCCGTCTCCACTGGGAAGGGGCGAAGCGGTATCATCCCGGATGGGTCTACCACGGCTGCCTTACGGGCACCGCCGCCGATGCGGCAAGGATCCTGCATGCCCTCTTCGAGGGCAGGTTGCTCAGCGCAGCGATGCTTGCCGAGATGCTGATCCGCCACCCGCTTGGCGGTGCCATCGCGGGACGCCCGTGGCTCGATTGCGGCTACGCGCTCGGTCTCATGAGTGGCCGATGCAAGGATGCCGGCCGCGCCATCGGCCATTCCGGCGGCGGACCGTTCAGCGTCAATGCCGTCTACCACTTTCCCGATCTGAAGAGGCCCGTCACGGTCGCGAGTTTCACCGATGGATCGGATGAAGGCATCGCCGAGTTTGCCGCTGTCGAAGCGGGGCTCGACGACTGACCGGATCCTAGGCATTTCGAGCGATGAAGCCGCGACCCGTCCTTATGTGAGGGCGATTGGCCGCCTGGACGCCTGCGTCGGGGCATAGGTGGCCCTGCAACACGTCTCGCAAGGCGCGTGCCCGACAATCCCGACCCGCTTTTTGTCGTTCTGAGTGAACTGCTTCACATACGCCGCCGCCGGTTTGCGGCACCTTCCCCCTGTCTCTTGGTAAGCGGGGTTCGACGACATGGTATTCATCGGAGCAAAACGGTCACGCGACGTGCCGCATGCTGCCGGGCTGCCTGTTGCGGAAATCCGTTTCCCGGGGCGTCCCAACCTCCCCCATGGTGCACCGGCATGCCGGGCCGTCGGTCGTCCCACCGACGCCCCTGTCCCCGGTCGCCCATCGGCCGGTCCCGGACTGCGCGCGCTTCTGCCGGGAAGCGGCGCCGACCGGGATCGGCACCCCCAGCGGGGGAGCGTCCCGCCTCGCGACACCCGTCATCCCTCTCGGTGCCGCAGCGCCGCCCCGGTCCCCGGGACGCCGGCCTGCGCTGACCGATAATGCCCCGGACCACCAAAATGACCCACACCGAAGCCCTCCTCCTGCTGATCCCCGCCGCGCTGATCGCGTGGCTGGGGCTGGACGTGCTCGACCACCAGGCCGAGTTCTGGCCAGAGCTGGCCCTCCTCGGCCACGCGCTGCTGGCCGCCCCCCTCGCGCTGGCCGTCGCCTCCGCCGCCGGTACCTTCCGCCGCGCGCGCCGTCGCGATGATCGCGCTCTGCCGCTTTTCGCGACCCGCCCGGTCCTGGACCCGCTCATCCTGCTTCGCGCACTGTCCCGTCTGGGCCGCGCCGCGAAGTCCCTCTCCGTTTTCAGCCTTCGCCCGATCATGTCGCTCTGTCAGTGGCTGTCGTCTGGGCGGGGCTGGCTCCGCCCGGTCGAAGCCGGGTCGCTGGTTCTGCTGGGGGTGGGACTTTTCCTGATCCTCTGGCAGTTCGGCACCCTGGCCCCGGGCGGACGCTTGCCCTGATGACGGGCAAGCGTGAATTCCCCATCCGGCCCGGTGCCGGATCAGACCTGCCCGGTGCGGGTCATGTCGCGCAGCGCCGTCGCGTCGAGGATGCGGATCTTGCCGCGCCCGGGCGAGATCATGCCGGAGGCCTTCCAGTCCGACAGGACCTTGGCCACCGCCTCGCGCGTGACGCCCACATGGTCGGCCAGCGCGCTTTGCGAGATCGGGATCTCCGGGCCCCGGCCCATGGAGCGCATCAGGAACTCCAGCCGCCGCGCCATCCGCACGGGCAGCGGCAGGAAGACGTGCTCCTCGAGCTGCGAACTCACCCAGCGCAGACGCTCGACGCAGAGCTGGATGATGGCCAGGGCGAAGTCCGGGTTGCGGCGGATCTCGTCCAGCAGCACCTGGCGCGGGACCTTCAGGATCTCGCAGGCGCCCTCCGCGGTGACCGTGGCGCTGCGCGGTCCGCTGTCCATCAGGCCGATCTCGCCGAAGATCGTGCCCGTGAACATGTGGTTGAGCGTCAGCTTGCGCCCCTCTTCCGAAAGGATGCTGACCTCGAGCGACCCGTCCTCCAGGACATAGAGCGCATCCGCCGGATCGCCCTGGCGGAAAAGCGTCTTTCCCGGCGCGAGCGTCTCGGTCCGGCCAAGTCTCGACAGAACCTCCAGAACCGGGGCGGAATCGCCGACGGTCGTGTCGGCCAGGGATTTCCGAGCAGAGGACTGAAACTTCGCCATGCCCCGGTTATATGGGTCGCTTGCGCACACGCAAGCGTCACCACGTCACGCGGGGCTCAGACCGGCGCGGCGCGCAGGCCTGACAGGGCCTCGCACGCCAACCGCTCGAACCGCCGCGTGCCCTGCTGTCGGGCAGTCTCGGCGGCGCGCTCCAGCAGATCCCTCACCTCGCTGGCCGGCGCCCCCAGCGCGCGTCGCGACAGCGCCCGCCTTCGCATGGCCTCGGGGCGGAGGTAGGCATGACGGTAGCGGGCAATCTCGGTGTCGCAACGGTTCAGCACCTCGAGCGCCGCATCGTGACGCCCGGCCTCCGCGAGAAGCTGCACCCGCAACAGCGTGCAGCCCGGCATCCAAAGCCCGTATTGCTGCCGCTGGGTCTGCGCGACCTCCATGGCGCGCAATCCGCCCTCCAGGTCGCCCGACCGGGCACGCAGCCAGCCTTCCCATATCTCGACGTAAAGCGGCACGATCCCGTTCTTGTCGACCACCTCCCGCAGCCCCGCGATCAGCGGCGGCACCCGGTCATGGTCCTCCATCTCGAAGCGCGCGATGCAGAGGTGCACCAGCACCTGAAAGGTGGTCGCCGGGCTCTCGAAGCTCTCCAACCGGGCCATCGCCCGGCGCTCGCAGTCCTCGACCGCTTCCGGGTCGTCGCGCAGCGCCTTGAGGATCGCGTACTGCGACAGCGATGCCGCGAGAACGTCGAAGGGATGCCCCTGCAGGATCGGGTCCAGCCCGTCGGGCGTGTAGCCCTCGAACAATCGCCCGAAGAAGGCCTCGGCCTGTTCGGTCTCGCCCTCGAGGATCGAGATGTAGCCCAGCAATCGGTCGGGCAGACGGGTGGCGTTGGGCAGGCTCGCCTGCCGCGCCAGTCGTTCGAGTTGCAGCGTCGCCGCCTTCGCCCGCACAAGATCGGACTTCACCAGCGCCGACATGGCGTTGCTCCACAGAAGCTGCAACGCCGCCGGGTCGGGCTTGAGCTCGTCGTAAAGCGTCTCGAGCCGGGCGAGGTTCTCTTCCGTCGCGGTCGAGGAAAAGCCCGTCGTGACGGTCAGCGCCATGTTCAGTCGCACCCGCAGGGTGATTTCCGTCTCGGTGCGTTGCGCCGAGTTGGGCGTCCGTTCCAGCAGCGACAGGGCGGTGCCGAAATATTCGGCAGCCGCCTCCGACGCACCCTTTGTCAGCGCCAGTTCGGCAGCCCTTTCCCAGTGCGGCACCGCCTTCGCGTAGTCGCCGGCCTCGGTGTAATGATGCGCCTGTCGTTCCGGCTGGGACCGAGCAAGCTGCGGGAACCGTTCGCCGATGACCCCCGCCACCAGCCGGTGCAGGTGAACCCGCCGCGTCCGAAGCATCGAATCATAGGCCACGTCCCGGATCAGGCTGTGGCGGAAGGTGTAGGTGCGCTCGCCGTTGTCTGTGACGGCGACAAGATCGGACTCGGTCAGCGCGGCAAGCCCCTCCTGCAGGGTCTCGCCGTCCATGTCGGTGCAGGCGGCCAGCAGCTCGTGCGAGAACTGTCGCCCGAAAAGCGCCCCGAGCTGCGCCAGCGGCTTGCCGTGCCCCAGCCGGTCGAGACGCGCCATCAGCGTGTCCTGCAGCGTGAAGGGGACCTCGCTGCCGCTGGCGGGCGATTCGAGCATCGCCCGCGTCAATTCCTCGGCAAAGAGCGGCACGCCGCCCGACCGTTCCGCGATCACGCGGCGCAGGCCTGGCGTCAGCGCCTCGGCGCCGCTCTGCCTTGCGACCAGCGCCTCGGTGGCCTCGGGCGGCAGCGGCGACAGGCCGATGACTTCGACCCCGTCGGGCAAGGAATATCCCGCTCGCGGCCGCGCCGTCCCGACCACCAGGATCGGATCGTTCGAGGTCCGCTCGAGCAGGCGCCCGAGCAGTGCGCGCGTCGCCTCGTCCGCCCAGTGAAGGTCCTCGACCAGCACCATCCGGCAGGGTGTTTCGGCCTCCGGCGGCGGGGTGGAGAGCAGCGACGTCACCGCGCCGAGGATCGAGTCCTGCAGGGTCTTGCGATCTTCCGAGGGCGGGGGCAGGCCCGTCTCGGCTCCCACCAGAGTGCCCAGCAGCGGCGCGCTTTCCGGCGTCACGCCGGGCAGGGCGGCAAGACCGCCCTCTACGTCGCGCGCGACCTTCTCCAGCCAGTCGGAGACCGGGTGCAGCGTCGCGCCGTGGCGATGCCGCTGGCACTGGAGCGAGACCAGCGTTCCGGCCTCGCGTCCCGCCCGCGCCACCTCGGCCAGCAGCCGCGACTTGCCGACACCCGCGTCGCCCTCGATCAGGATCGCGCTTCCGGCGCCCGCGCGGCAGGCTTCCCAGGCCTTCAGCAACCGGTCCCGCTCCGCCCGGCGGCCGACCATGCGGTCGGGGCCCGGCGCGGGCCCGTGCGCCCGTCCGGCCCGAGGCCCCTCGGACAGCCAGACCTCCTCGGGCTTGGAAAATCCCTTCAGCTTCTGGTGCCCGAGCGAGCGCAGCGCAAACTGGTCCCGCAGGAGCCGCCGCGTCGTGTCGGCGAGCAGTACCTGCCCGGGCTCGGCCATCGACTGCATCCGCGAAGCCAGCGCCAGCGTCGCCCCTGTGGCGATCTCGTCGCGATCGATCTGTGCGTCGCGGAAATCCTCGATCACCGTCAGCCCGGTGGCGATGCCCACCCGCACCGACATCGGCCCGCCCGGCGCCTCCAGTCGTCGGACCGCTGCCACGATCTCGTGCCCGGCGCGCACGGCGCAGATCGCCGCGTCCTCCGAGGCCGCCGGATAGCCGAAATAGGCCATGATCCCGTCGCCCAGCCGGTGCGCGGCAAAGCCTTCCTCGGCTTCGATCGCCGCGGTGCAGGCAGCGCGAAAGGTCCGGAACCGCGTCCGCAGGTCCTCGGGATCGAGCGCGACCGCAGCCGAGGTCGAATTCGCCATGTCGCAGAACAGGATCGTCAGGTTCCGGCGCTCCTGGTCGGGGACACTCAGGGGCGGCTTTTCGGTCGCCTTGGGCGGGGGGTGCTCCTTCAGGGCCCGTTGCAGCCGTCGTCGCGGTCCCAGCGGCAGGCCCAGTGAGGCCAGATCCTCGTCCGACAGCAGCGGCAGGTCCCCCGGTTCGATCCGCTCGGCGCCAAGGGCGTCGGCGTAGTCTTCCAGGCCAATCCCGGCGAGAAACCTGCGTAGTGCCTCGGACGCAGCCATGTCAGCGTCCGCTGAGTTGTCGGGTCTGGGCCACCAGCGCCTCGAGCGGCGCGGGATCGTTCGAGAACTGACGCGCCTCGGCCACCGCACGCGCGGCGATCTCGTCTAGCTTCGCTTCCGAGGCAGGCAGCGCCCGGGTGAAGGCCTCGGCCGTCAGGTCGAGATCGGCGTCGCTGGGGTCCGTCTGGCAGAAGGCCGTGCGCACGTTCTCATCGGCGATCGCAAGGCTCGCGGGCAGCGTCAGGATGCCGTCGCGCAGGTCCTCCTTGCCGCCACCGCCCAGCGCGGGCAGCCCGCGCACGTCGGCCACGTCGTCGCAGCCGTGGTAAAGCCGGCCCAGCAGCCCGCCGTAGGTGCGCAGGTTGCCGCTGCGGTCGCCAAGACAGGCGCAGACCTCGAACATCGACCCGGTATCCTCCCCCGCGATCGTCATCCAGTCCTCGAAGCCCAGCGGCTTGCGCCGCAGCCGCCACTGCATGACCTCCGCCACGCCCAGCCGCCGCATCAGCTCCGAGAAAAGCGCGATCCCGTCCAGGTCCGAACCCAGCAGCCGGTAGCCCTCGGCCACCATGTAGCCCGAGGTCATCAGCGCGTTCAGCTCGCCGAAGCGGGTGTGCATGGTGGACCGGCCGCGCCGCTCGGGCGAGCGGTCGACGATGTCGTCGATCACCAGCGACATGTTGTGGAACAACTCGATCACCAGCGCCGAGGTCATGATGTGATGCGGGATCGGCCCCGGCCCGTGCACCGCGCGGTAACAGGCAAAGATCGTCAGCGGACGGAAATACTTGGACCCGCCGAAGAACTGCCACTCCAGCGCCTCGCGCATCTCGGGGTCACAGGTGCGGACCCACCCGGTGATGGTCTCGCGCAGGGCCGCCATCTCGTCGGGAAAGCCCAGCGCGTCGATGACGGCGCCGCTGGTCTCGTCAACGCTTGCGGTGGTGTCCACTTCGGCAACAGTGTCCATCATCGCTTCACGTTCCATGTCCGGTGGTCGGCGCCCTCGGGCCAGGGCTCCGAGGCCTGTTGCGCCACGCTCTCGCCCAGCGCGGCAAGCTCGCGCTCCAGCCGCCGGGCCTCGAAGACGGCGGTTTCGCCGACCTCGCGCAGGAAGCCGCGGATCTGCTCGGCCTCCGCGCGCAGCTCCTCCGGCGTCGCCTCCTGCGCGCCAATCTTGCGGGCCGCCGCCGCGGTCAGCGCGCCCTGATGGCGGCCGAAGACCTCGGTCAGGCCCTGCCCGTAGCGCACGGTGCTGGCCGAGGCGATCAGCCAGGCCTCTTTCAGCGGCGCCTCCGCGCCCTTGCCATCGCCACCGGTGCCGCCCGCGGCCCCGGCGATCTGCTCCATCAGGCGCGCGTAGGTCTCGAAACCTCCGGCGAGCTTGTCGGCAATCATGCGCAGGGGGTCCGCCCCGTCGTTTGGCGGGGTCTGCCCGTCATCGGGTCCGCTCGAAGCCATGTCTGGATCCTTCAATCTTCTTGTTCAGCGTCCAGCCGGTGCAGGAAGGCCATGCCAAGCAGGCTCGACGCACCGCGCAGGGCGTGCAGATGCCGGGTCTGGGCGTCGTAGGCGAGACGCACAGCGTGTTCGAGCGCGGGGCCGCGTTCGGTCATCGGTGCCCGCAGGGCCCGCGCGGTGGCAAGCGCCACCGTCCGGCTTTCCTGCGCCGCAGAGCGCACGGCGAGCATGCCGACCTCCGCGCCTGCGCCCAGGCAGGCGGCGTAGGCCCTGCCGATGGTCGCAACCATTTCACCGCGTTCCGATTTCATGCTGGCCCGTCACTCCCCCGATGTTACTTTGCGTCAAAATCTTAACGACGGTGTGTTCCATGACAACCCCAAACTCGGAGTCCGACGGGCAGGGCCCGGCAATCAGGCGGTATCCCTTTGTGTCAACGGGGCGCCCGCACGTGATCGTCGTCGGTGGTGGTGTCGCGGGCATGACAACGGCACAGCGTCTGCTGGAACGTGGCCACGATGTGACCATGCTTGAGGCAAATTCCTATCTCGGCGGCAAACTCGGCGCCCATCAGGAGGCCGACGAACGGGTCGAGCATATCTCGGAACGGTTCGGATCCCGGCGCAGCCTCACGGAAAAGACCGCGCTCGAAATGGCCCGCCCCTTTGGCAGCGGCACATGCGCGCACTGCGACGTGCCCGGCTGCTGCGCCGCGCGCGAGACCGACTGGCACGAGCACTGCTACCACATGTACCTGAACTGGTATCACAACTTCTGGAAGCTGGTGGAGGAGATCGGCATCGCCGACCGGTTCGAGCCGATCACCCGCATCAGCTATTTCACCGGCCCCCCGGGCTCGCCTCCGCTGCATGCGGACAACCCAGGTTCCCCGGGCACCGCCTGGCAGAACATGACCAGCGGCGTGGCGCCCGCGCCGGATGTCTTTTTGCACAGCGAGTCGATCCTCGATCTGCTCGCCAAGCCGGAACATCCGGACCACCGGCTCGACCAGATCAGCGTCGAGGCCTTCCTTCGCGAGCTCGGCTACACCACCGCCCGGTCGCGTCAGGCCTCGCATCAGGTGCTGGCCAAGGCCTTCGCGGCCCCAACAGCCATCGCCTCGGCGTCCTCCTACCGGTCCTTCCTGAAATACGGCGCGCGCCTGCCCGCGCCCGCCATGTGGCTGCTCACCGGCAATACCGAAGAGGCGCTCTTTTCCCCCTGGCTGAAGGCGCTGTCGCGGCTTTCGGGGAAGTTCCGCATCCTCGACCACCGCGAGCCCCCGCGCGAGATCTTCCGCCGGATCCAGGAAGAAAACGACGCCGAAAAGGCCGCCGAGCCGCCCTCGGACCGTCCGGATTTCACGCTCATGCCGCTGACCGCGCTCACCGGGCTCGAGATCGACCAGGACACGAGCGACTTTCTCCTGCGTATCGCCACGCTCGACGGGTCACCCTCCGCGCAACCCGACCCGGTCCGGATCACCGCCGACAAGACCGAGATCTGGCGCTTTGGCGGGCAGGTGGTGCTGACCGTGCCGCCGCGCCAGCTTGCGCGGATCGTCTACGCGCGGGCCAAGGACGGCCCGGCCGACCGCGGCGCGACGCTTGCCGGCATCGACCATCGCCTTGCCCAGTCGCCGCGGCTCGCGGGGGCGCCGATCATGGTGCTCGACGTTTTCCTGCGGCACCCGCCGAAGACGCCGCTGCCCAAGGGCATCGTGATCCTGCTCGGCTCCCGCTACGAGATGAGCCTCTACGACAACACCCAGCTCTGGCGCGACGGCCACGAGGATGATTCCGAGCTCACCCAGATCAGCATCTGCGCCTCCGACGCCGACGGGCTCATGCCCTACATCGAGCAGGAGGACGGCGGGCAGGTCATCGTCTCGCTGATGCTCGACGAGCTGAGCCGCTACGTGGACTTCGACCGCGAGGCCGACCTGCTGCCCTGCCGAACGCACCTGCAGACCAATGCCGGTGGCGAGCTCTTCGTGAACGCGGTCAACACCTGGCACTTCCGCCCGACCACCACGACCGAGGTCCCCGACCTTTTCGTCGCGGGCGATTTCGTCCAGACGCCGGTGGACGTGGTCACCATCGAGGGCGCGGCCATGAGCGGTCTGATGGCGGCCGAGGCGGTCCGGCGCCGGACGGGGAAGGGCGACCCGGTCGAGATCACGGTGCCCGATGCGCTGCCCGGTCCCATGGTCGCCACCGCGGCCAATACCCTGCGCCCCCTGGCCTATGCCGCGCGGGCCGTCTCCGAGACCGACAGCACCCTGCGCCGCACCTTCAAGCGCTACTTCCCCGGCGCATAGGCCGGGGCGACCGGCTCCGGCGCCGCCAGTGTGCCGGTCATCCGGTCGGTCCAGCCGTTCGCCGCCGGCCGCCGCCGGTCAAGCCCGATGCCCCGCAGGGTCTCGCACAGGCAGGCCATGCCTTCCGAGCAGAGGCACCCGCCGCCGCTGCCCAGGGCCTTCGATTCCGGCAGCTCCAGCTCGACATTGCCGCCGTATTGCGTGCCCTCGCGCTCGTTCGTCCGGCAGAGGGTCGCGCGCACCGGCTCGCAGGGGCCGCCAGGCTCGGGCCCGCGCTCGCGCATGGAGTAGATCCCGCTGCGCATGTCCTGGCTGCGGCCCCGGCCGAACCGCGGGAAGGTCATCGCCAGCACGTCGCCCCGCACGGCCTCGGGCGCCCGGATCAGCGCCGATCCGAAGCGCACCGAATCCGCGCTGTAGGCCACGTCGATGCGCGGCCCCTCATGCGTGTCCCAGTAATCCTTCCGGATGCCCCAGACCCGCCGCGCCACCGCCAGCGACAAGGGATCGTCGACGATCAGCCGCAGGAACATCTGCCCCGGATCGGGAAAGCCCCCGCCGCGCGGCGTCACCGTCAGCGTCAGGCCGATCTCGGTCAGCTTGCCGAAATCCGATGTCCGGTAGTCCGTCGCCATCAGCGTCACCATGGCCGCGCCGCGGCCGACCATGACCGGCTCGAACGTCTCGAGCACCTCGGGCGGCTGGTGGCCCAGCTCCACCGCCTCGCGCATCAGCGCCTCGGCGGTCTCGCCCGGCACGAACCAAGAGGCCCAACCCTGCGAGGAATCGACGATCCGCGCCGGCAGCACGATGCGATCCGCGACGCCCGCCCGCACACGGGCCATGTCCTCGTCGCCGCGCGTGGTCCCGGCGGCCTCGGCCAGCGCGCGAATCTGCTCTATCGCGATGCCGGGCCGCACCGTGACCGCTCCGCCCAGCGGCGCCGGCGCCGAGGCGCAGAGCACGTTCTCCAGCACCTCGGGCACGGGCGGGCGCGGCGCGTCGAGCGTTTCGACAGCCGCCGCTGCGGCCTCCGCCGGCGTCGCCATCAGCCCTGTCGCGAAATCGAGACCCTCGCGCCCCGCCGTCTGCGCCAGTCGTTGCGGCGCCCAGGGGCCGACAAGTCCCTGCACAGCGGCGCCGGCCAGCCTCTCGACGGCGGTGCGTGACAAGCCGATGGGGCGCTCCACCATCGCCAGTCCCAGCCGCGCCCAGGCCTGGTACAGCCGCGTCGCATCCTCTGCGCTCACGTGGCGCGTCTCGAACCCGGGCCGCTTGGTCATCCTGCCACTCCCACCAACTTGTCGTGCGGACCCTAGGGGAGTTTGCCCCGCGCAGCCAAGTCTGAGTGTCACGCGCGGCGGCCGACTGTGGCGCGGGTTCCCCGACACGGCCTGCGAATGGGGCAGGGGAGGCCGTGTACACGGATGCGGAAATGTCGTCGGATCGGTAAGGGCAGGGCCCATGTGGGCCCTGGTCGTCGGTGGCTGGGCCTCAGCCCTTGCCGGGCTTGAACGGCGCCATGCCGGCGCGCGCCAGTTCGTCGGCCTTTTCGTTCTCGGCGTGGCCGGCGTGACCCTTGATCCATTCCCAGCGCACCTCGTGGCGCGCCTGCGCGGCGTCCAGCCGCTGCCAGAGCTCGGCGTTCTTCACCGGCTTCTTGGCCGCCGTCTTCCAGCCGTTCTTCTTCCAGCCGTGAATCCAGCCCGTCACGCCGTTCTTCACGTAGGCGCTGTCGGTGATGATGGTGATCTTGGAGGGTCGCGCCAGCGTCTCGAGCGCCTGGATCGCGGCCATCAGCTCCATCCGGTTGTTGGTGGTGGCCGCCTCGCCGCCCTTGAGCTCGCGCTCCTTCTGGATGGCCCCGCCCTCCAGGGCACGCAGCAGCACACCCCAGCCCCCGGGGCCGGGGTTCCCGGAGCAGGCTCCGTCGGTATAGGCAAAAAGCTCGGTCATGGGAGTGGCTCTTGCCCGCGCCCGCGCGGGCCGTCAAGCGGGCTCAGAGCAGCAGCGTCACCGAGAGGCAAAGCACCACCAGCGTGGTCAGCAGCACCCGCAGCTGCATCCACCACTGCGGTGCCAGCCCCCAGCGCCAGAACTGCCAGTCGAGCAGCAGCAGCCCGAGGTAGCCCGCGATCAGGTTGCCCGACGCCACCACCGGCCCGCCGCCCGCCGCGACAAAGGCCCAGAGCGCCGGGATCACCGACAGCGAATAGGCGAGCCCCGCGCGCCGGCCCTCCACCTTGGTGGCGAACCCCCAGAGCACGCCGGACATGAAGGCCAGGATCACCGCGCCGTAAAGCAGCTGCACGAAGGGGCCGGTGTAGCGGGGCCCGATGGTCTGCGTGGTCCAGATGCCCAAGGGCCCGTGCAGGTAGGTCAGCGCGCCCCAGGCAAAGGGCAGCACCCCGGCAAGGCCGAGGATCAGGGCGGAGCGGGGGATGTCCTTCAACGGGGGCCTCCGTCTGGCAGGTGTCGGAAGCGAGGGGCTCTGCCCCTCGCGCTCCCCGAAGTATTTAGGGCGAAAAGAAGCGCAGGGCCACCGGTGCGCCTCAGGCCCGTTCGAGCGCGAGCCGCCCCGCGAGCAGGGCGAAGACCGCTGCGAAGGAGCGGCTCAGCCAGCGCATGGCGCGTTCCGAGCCCAGCAGCCAGTCGCGGGCGCGGGCCGCGAAACTGCCGTAGAGTGCGAAGACCACGAAAGTCAGCCCCATGAAGATGCCGCCCAGAAGCGTCATCTCGGCCGTGGCGCGGGCGGGATCGCCCGACAGGAACGGCGGCAGCAGCGCCAGAAAGAAGAGCGAGAGCTTGGGATTGAGGATGTTGATGAGCGCGCCGCGCCGGGCGATGCGCCAGCCGGGTTCCGGGTCGGGCGTTTCGCCGATGGAGAGCGCGCCGTCCTCGCGCACCGCCTGCCAGGCGAGCCATAGCAGGTAGGCCACGCCCGCCCACTTGATCACCGAGAAGAGCAGGGCGCTGGCGTGCAGCACCGCCGCCAGCCCGAGGATCGCAGCGGCGAGATGCGGCACGATCCCGAGCGTGCAGCCCGCGGCGGCGGCGAGCGCCGCCCTCCGCCCCTGTCCGAGGCCGAGCGCCAGCGTGTAGAGCACACCCGTGCCGGGGGCGATGACGACCACCAGGGCGGTCAGCAGGAACTGGTAGGAAATCACGGCGTGTCCTTCGTGGCAGTGGTCGTGGCGGTGGCGAGCTCCGGTCCGGTGCGGAAATAGCTCACGTCGTTGGTGAAGATGCTCTCGGGGCGCAGGCGGATCAGGCGGCTGTCGGGGTCGCCGATCCGGGCGATGGTGTCGATGAACCAGCGGTTCCACTCAGGCTCCGGCCCGAGGTAGCGGCGCAGCAGCCGGCGGAAGAGGTCGGTGTCCATGGGCGTGATCTCGGCCCGTCCACGCAGCCCGAGGTGGCGCAGAATGCCGCCGGCGTTGTCGTACTGGACGATCTCGACCGCCACGCGCGGATCACCCTCGATGCGTTTGACTGAACTGCCTGCGCGATTGCCCAGCATCGACAGCACCGCGCCGTCCCAGTCGAACCAGACCGGGGCGTTGCGCGGGGCGCCGTCGCTGTCCACCGTGGCGAGCATCGCCATCAGCGGCAGGCACAGCACCTCTTCGGGATCGAAGGGGCGAGGCATGGCGGCAGACTGTCAGCGCTGCGTGCGCTTGGCGAGACCAAAAACGCCGATCCCTGACGTTTCGTAAACGCCCGAGTTCAAGCCATTGATTCTGCTTGGTCGCAAGAATGTCCCGGCCCGGGACATTGCCCTCAGGCGGGGATGCGCAGCACCCGCGGCACCTTGAATTCCACGTCTTCCTGCGCGGTCTCGATCAGCTCCACCGTGGTGTCGTAGCGGGCCCGGAACGAGTCGATGACCTCCTCGATCAGCGCCTCCGGCGCGCTCGCGCCCGCCGTGATCCCGACCGAGCGCACGCCTTCGAGCGACCGCCAGTCGATGTCGGCGGCCCGCTGGACCAGCTGCGAATACCCGCAGCCCGCCTTCCGGGCGACCTCGACCAGCCGTTTCGAGTTCGACGAGTTCGGCGCGCCCACCACCAGCATGGCCTCGCAATGCGGCGCCGCGGCCTTGACTGCCTCCTGCCGGTTGGTGGTGGCGTAGCAGATGTCTTCCTTGTGGGGGCCGACGATGCCGGGGAACCGGGCACGGAGCGCGTTCACGATGTCCACCGTGTCGTCGATCGAAAGCGTCGTCTGAGTCACGAAGGCCAGCTTGTCGGGATCGCGCACCTCGACACCCGCCACGTCGGCAACCGTCTCCACCAGAAGCACCTCGCCCTCGGGCAGCTGGCCCATGGTGCCCACGGTCTCGGGGTGGCCGGCGTGGCCGATCATGATCATCTGGAGCCCGTTCTCATGATGCCGGGCGGCCTCGATGTGGACCTTCGACACCAGCGGGCAGGTGGCGTCCACGTAGATCATCTCGCGCTTGGCGGCCTCGGCGGGCACCGCCTTGGGCACCCCGTGGGCCGAGAAGATCACCGGCCGGTCGTCAGGGCATTCCTCGAGCTCCTCGACGAAGACCGCCCCCTTATCGCGCAGATCGTCGACCACGTATTTGTTGTGGACGATCTCGTGGCGCACGTAGACCGGCGCGCCCCATTTCTCGAGCGCCATCTCGACGATCTTGATTGCCCGGTCCACGCCCGCGCAGAATCCGCGCGGCGCGGCGAGGTAGAGTGTCAGCGGCGGTTTCGGGGTCGGCGTTTCCATATTCCCGAGGTAGTGGCTGTGCGCCGGGCCGTCCAGACCCACGATTTCTTGAATTGGCTTCCACCTGCGGGAAGCTGGTCATATCTGCGCGAGCGCTGTCAGGAGGAGGCGGATATGAGACTGGCATTGGCACTGGCCCTGGTGGCGGGTCCCGCGATGGGAGAGGGGCTCTTGCCCTACGAGGATGCGGAGCGGGTGGCCGAGGGCAGGGTGCTTTATGCCGAGAATTGCGCCTCGTGCCATGGCGCCGACCTCGAGGGCCAGCCCGACTGGCGCAGCCCCGATGCCGAGGGCTATCTTCCCGCGCCACCCCATGACGAGAGTGGCCACACCTGGCATCACCCCGATCCGCTGCTGGTGCGCATTGTGACCGAGGGGACCGAGGCGGTGGTCGGCGGCGACTACCGGTCGAACATGATCGGCTACGGCGACATCCTGACGGAGGACGAGATCCTGAACGTGCTGGCCTACATCAAGAGCACATGGCCCGACGAGATCCGCGAGATGCATGACGAGATGAACGCCCGCGCCGCTGTCGACTAGGACATCCCGGCGGTGCCCCAGGCGAGCAGCACGTAGCGGCCGGTCTTGGCCAGTGCCACCAGCGACAGGAAGACCCACCAGCGCGTGCGCATGATCCCGGCGATCACGGTAAAGGCGTCGCCGAAGGGCGCCCAGCTCAGCAACAGGGTCCAGACACCCCAGCGCGAATACCACCGCTGCGCGCGCTCAAGCTGCCGCTCGGAGGCCGGGAACCAGCGGCTGCCCTTCAGCCGCTCGGCGCCCATGCCCATCAGGTAGTTCACCACCGCGCCCAGCGTGTTGCCGATGCTGGCCACCACGACAAGCGCGACCGGGCTCGCCAGCTCGCGCAGCTGCAGGCCGACGAAGACGATCTCGGACTGGAAGGGCAGGATGGTCGCCGCCCCGAAGGCGGCAAGGAAAAGGCCGCCCAGAGCGGCGGCCTCATCCCACACGAGCGGCCCTCATCCCCACAACGGCCGCACGCCCGTTCACTTGCTTCCGGCAACCTCGAAGTTGCGCTCGGCGGGCTGCTCGCGCGGCGGTCGGCCGATGACTTCGCGCAGCTCGTCGAGTTCGATGAAGTTGTCGGCCTGGCGGCGCAGCTCGTCGGCGATCATTGGCGGCTGGCTGCGGATGGTCGACACCACCGAGACGCGCACGCCCTGGCGCTGAAGGCTCTCGATCAGCGGACGGAAGTCGCCGTCGCCCGAGAACAGCACGACGTGGTCGATACGGGGCGCAAGCTCCATGGCATCGACGGTCAGTTCGATGTCCATGTTGCCCTTCACCTTCCGGCGGCCCTGGCTGTCGGTGTATTCCTTGGCCGGTTTCGTGACCATGGAAAAGCCGTTGTAGTGCAGCCAGTCGACCAGCGGGCGGATCGGCGAATACTCGTCGTTTTCCAGCAGGGCCGTATAGTAGAAGGCGCGAACCATTTTCCCGCGACGGGCGAATTCCTGCCGGAGTAGCTTGTAGTCGATGTCAAAGCCAAGTGACTTGGCTGCAGCATAAAGGTTGGACCCGTCGATAAATAGGGCCAGCCTTTCATCCTTGTAAAACATCAAAAGTCCTTTCTAATAATGGGACTTGGTACGTTCCGTGAGGTTCGTGAGTGTGAGTGGTGAGTGAGTGAGTTCCACGATCCCGCCGCTTAAGTTAGGCAAAGATCGAAGTCGATCAAGCTGATTGAGCTACCTGACACAAGAGGTCAACCATTTCCGCTACGTCGAAAACGTATCTGGTGGCAGCGGGTTCCAATCTCGGATCTGCCGAGGGCGACGCGGCTGAGACGCTGCGCGGGGGCTTCCTCGCGATGGCCGCAGAGGGGCTGCGCCTGCGCCGTCTCAGCCGGTTTTTCGTCACCCCGTGCTTTCCGCCCGGGGCGGGGCCGGACTACGTGAACGCCTGCGCCGTGGTGGACGGGCCGGCCGATCCGCGTGCCATGCTTGAGCGTCTGCATGCCGTGGAGGCGGCCTTCGGACGCCAGCGCGTGCAGCGCTGGGGCGCCCGGAGCCTCGATCTCGACCTTCTCGCCGCGGATGACACGGTCTGGCCCGACATCGCCACGCAGGAACAGTGGCGCCACCTTCCGGAGGAGCGTCGCCTGCACGATGCACCCGGCGATCTCGTGCTGCCGCATCCCCGGCTGCAGGACCGCGCCTTCGTCCTCGTGCCCCTGCGCGACATTGCCGCGGACTGGCGCCACCCACTTCTCAGGCAGACCGTGGCGGAAATGACGCAGGCGCTCGGGGATGGGGCGCGGGATGAGGTGATCCCGCAAAGGTGAAGCCCCCGCCGGGACGCAGCAGGGCGAATCACGCTTGTATTCCGGCAGCGTCAGCGTTATTCCAGCCTTTTCCAAGCCGATCCTCAGGAGGGAGCGTCACATGGCCCGCGTCACAGTGGAAGATTGCGTCGACAAGGTGCCCAACCGGTTCGAGCTGGTGCTGCTTGCCGCACACCGGGCGCGCGAGGTGTCCTCCGGTGCC
The DNA here is from genome assembly GCA_964397775.1 of uncultured Rhodobacterales bacterium. GTDB lineage: Bacteria > Pseudomonadota > Alphaproteobacteria > Rhodobacterales > Rhodobacteraceae > Allosediminivita. Next base: position 19,154 of record CAYNKL010000041.1, read on the forward strand.
GCGATCACCGTCGATCGCGACAACGACAAGAACCCCGTTGTCGCCCTGCGCGAGATCGCCGAGGAAACCCAGTCCGCCGACGAGCTGCGCGAGCGTCTGATCGAGTCGAACCAGACCCAGATCGAGGTCGACGAGCCCGAGGACGACGCCATGGCCCTGCTCATGGGCGCCGAGCCCGACAAGCCGGCCGAGGACGACATGTCCGAAGAGAAACTGCTGCGCGCGCTCATGGAGGCCCAGGGCCAGGGGTGATCGCGCACCACGCGTCGAGGGAGAGTGGCGCACGATGATTGCCGCCGAAGACCTTGTCGCCCTCGTTCGCAATTACAATCCACGGACCAATGCGGACCTGATCCTCGCGGCCTATGACTACGGCCGCGAGATGCATGACGGGCAGATGCGCAAGTCGGGCGAGCCCTACTTCACGCATCCCGTCGCGGTTGCCGCGATCCTGACCGAGCAGCAGCTCGACGATGCCACCATCGTCACCGCGCTCCTGCACGACACGATCGAGGACACGCGCTCCACCTACCAGGAAATTTCCGAGCGGTTTGGCCGCGAGGTCGCAGACCTCGTTGACGGCGTGACCAAGCTGACCAACCTGCAGCTCTCCAGCTCCGAGACCCAGCAGGCCGAGAACTTCCGCAAGCTGCTCATGGCCATGTCCAAGGATCTGCGCGTGATCCTGGTCAAGCTCGCCGACCGGCTTCACAACATGCGCACCATCCGCGCCATGAAGCCCGAAAAGCAGATGCAGAAGGCGCGCGAGACGATGGACATCTTCGCGCCTCTCGCCGGACGCATGGGCATGCAGTCCATGCGCGAGGAGCTTGAGGATCTCGCCTTCCGCGTGATCAATCCCGAGGGCCGCAGCTCGATCATCCGCCGCTTCATCACGCTTCAGAAAGAGGCCGGCGACGTCATTCACCGCATCACCTCGGACATGCGCCACGAGCTGGAACAGGCCGGTGTCGATGCCGAGGTCTTCGGTCGCGCCAAGAAGCCCTACAGCATCTGGCGCAAGATGCAGGAAAAGAAGATCGGCTTCTCGCGCCTGTCGGACATCTACGGCTTTCGCGTCATCACCCGGACCGAGGCCGACTGCTACACCGCGCTGGGCGTGATCCACCACCGCTGGAAGCTCGTTCCGGGGCGGTTCAAGGATTACATCTCTAACCCGAAATCGAACGGCTACCGCTCGATCCACACCACCGTGTCGGGCCGCGACGGCAAGCGGGTCGAGGTGCAGATCCGCACCCGCCAGATGCACGACGTGGCCGAAACCGGCGTGGCGGCGCACTGGTCCTACCGCGACGGTGTCCGGGCCGAGAACCCCTTCGCCGTCGACCCATCGCGCTGGATTTCCTCGCTGACCGAACAGTTCAGCAGCGAAGAGGATCACGAGGAATTCCTCGAGGCCGTGAAGCTCGAGATGTACTCGGACAAGGTCTTCTGCTTCACGCCCAAGGGCGACGTGGTGAAGCTGCCCAAGGGCGCGACGCCGCTCGATTACGCCTATGCCATCCACACCCGCATCGGCTCGGCCTGCGTCGGCGCCAAGGTCGACGGCATCCGCGTGCCGCTTTGGACCCGGCTGAAGAACGGCCAGTCGGTCGAGATCATCACCGCCGAGGGTCAGACCCCGCAGGCCACATGGCTCGACATCGCCACCACCGGCAAGGCCAAGACCGCCATCCGCCGCGCCCTGCGCGAGGCCAATCGCGGCCGCTACATCAAGCTCGGCCACGAACTTGCCCGCGCCGCCTTCGAGAATGTCGGCAAGAAGGCGACCGACAAGGCGCTGGCCACCGCCGCGCGCACGCTGGGCGTTGCCGACACCGACACGCTTCTGGCCCGGCTCGGCAGCGCCGAGATCACCGCCCGGCAGGTGGTCGATGCCGTCTATCCCGACCTCGTTCCGGACGACGACTCCGAGGTCGAGGCCAAGCGCGCCGTCGTCGGTCTGGAACACGGGCAGGGCTTCGAACGCGCCCCATGCTGCCAGCCGCTGCCCGGTGAACGCATCGTCGGCATCACCCGCCGCGGCGAGGGCGTTCAGGTGCACGCCATCGACTGCACGCGGCTCGCCGAATACGAGGACGAACCCGAACGCTGGCTCGACCTCCACTGGGCCGAAGGCCGCCATCCCGCGGTCTATCCCGTTTCACTCGAACTCGTGATCACCAACGATGCGGGCGTACTTGGTCGGATTTGCACATTGATCGGCGAGCGGAAGGCCAATATCTCGGACCTGCGCTTTCTGGATCGAAAGCCGGATTTCTATCGTTTGTTAATGGATGTAGAGCTAAGCGACGCGGAGCAGCTGCATTCGGTGATGGTGACCCTGGATGCGGAAAGCAACGTAGCCGCGGTGGCGCGCCGCCGAGATCCGGGCCTGACGGCGATGCCCGACGCGGCCGAGTGAGCGAACGCAGCGAACTGGAAAGGGACGGGTCCCCGTGTTCAAGAGGCGCGACAGACGGCCCTTGTGGCGTATCGTCTTCGAGGCGATGTGGCCCCGCGGCGGCTGGGGCCGCGCCGCGGTCTACATAAAGCATCGCGTCAACCGCCTGCCCGATCCCCCCGATCGCATCGCCCGCGGCATCTTTGCCGGCGTCTTTACCACCTTTACACCCTTCTACGGCCTTCATTTCTTTGTCGCCGCGGGCATTGCCATGATGATGCGCGGTAACGTCATCGCGGCGTTGCTGGCCACCTTCGTGGGCAACCCGCTGACCTACGTGCCCATCGGGGTGATCTCGCTTACCACCGGCTACTGGCTCCTGGGGCTCGAGGACGATCCCGAACACGGCGGGCTTGGCGAAAAGTTCGTCATGGCCGGCCGCGATCTCTGGGGCAACTTCGAGGCGATGTTCAACAACACCGAGGCCAACTGGTCGGCGCTGTCGATCTTCTATCACGAGGTCTTCTTCCCCTACATGATCGGGGGAATTATCCCCGGCCTGATCGCCGCCACCGTCGCTTACTACGTCTCGCTGCCGCTCATCACCGCCTATCAGAACCGCCGCAAGGGCCTGATCCAGGAGCGGCTCGCCATGATCAAGAAGAAGCGCGCCGAGGGCGGTGGCGGCGCCGAATAAAGGCGTCACGCCCTCGCTTGTCCCTGAAAGCTCTTTTGCCTACATCAGCCCCATGAAACGGCCCATCCTCATCCACCCCGATCCGCGCCTCAAGAAGGCCGCGCCGCCCGTCGAGGACATCTCAAACGAGCTGCGCAAGCTGGCCGACGACATGCTCGAAACCATGTACGATGCGCCGGGCATCGGGCTGGCCGCGCCGCAGGTCGGGGTCTCCACACGCCTGATCGCGCTCGACTGCGTCAAGGAAGAGGGCGCCCCACCGCGCCCGCTGGTCATGTTCAACCCGCGCGTCATCGCCGCCTCTGACGAGCGCAGCACCTACGAGGAAGGCTGCCTTTCGATCCCGGACCAGTATGCCGAGGTCGAGCGCCCCGCCGAGGTCACCGTCGAATGGCTCGACCGCGACGGCAACCTGATGACCGAGGATTTCGACGGGCTCTGGGCGACCTGCGTCCAGCACGAGATCGACCACCTCGATGGCAAGCTCTTCATCGACTACCTCAAGCCGCTGAAGCGCCAGATGATCACCCGCAAGATGCTCAAACTCAAGAAAGAGCGTGCCCGGGCGGCCGGCTGATGACGCGGCTTGCGGTCCTGCTCGATCCCGACCGGGCGCTGCGCACCATGTGCGAGCCGGTCACGGACTTCGACGGCGGGCTGGGCGTGCTGGCCGTGGAAATGCTGCAATCGCTTTACGCTGCGCAGGGCCGGGGCCTTGCCGCGCCGCAGGTGGGCGTGACCCGGCGGCTTTTCGTCATGGACACCAGCTGGAAAGAGGGCACGCCCGCCCCGCAGGTCTTCGTGAACCCCGAGATCATCGGCGCGGCGGAGGAACTTGTCCCCCACGAGGAACGCTGCCTGTCGATCCCCGACACGCCCCGCCGCGTCGCGCGGCCCGGCTGGGTGGACCTGCGCTGGCAGGATCTGTCCGGCGACTGGCACGAGGCGCGGTTTGAGGGGTTCGACGCGGTCTGCGTGCAGCACGAACGCGACCACCTCGACGGTATTCTCATCACCGACAAGCCCGATCCCGGCCCCGGTACATGAGCCCGCGCCCCTTCGTCATGTGGCCCGACACGCGGCTGCGCACGCCCGCCGAACCGGTCACGCAAGTGACGGACGAGACCCGGACGATATGGGACGACATGGTGGACACCATGGTCGCGATGCCCGGTGTCGGCCTTGCCGCGCCGCAGATCGGCGTGATGCTGCGTCTTGCCGTGGTCGATGGGTCGGATCTCGGCGGGCAGGCGGTGCGGCTTGCCAACCCCGAGCTTCTCTGGGCCTCCGACGAGATGCGGCCGCACGAGGAAGCCAGCCCCAACCTGCCGGGCGTCTCGGCGAAGATCGAACGCCCCGCCAAGGTTCGCGTGCGCTACCTCGACGAGAGCGGCGCGCAGGTGGAGCGGGACTTCGAAGGGCTCTGGTCCACCTCGGTGCAACACCAGATCGACCATCTGGACGGGCATGTGTTCATCGACCGTCTGAGCCGCGTGAAGCGCGAGATGATCCTGAGGCGGTTCCGCAAGGCGCGTCGCTGAGGCGTTGGTCTTTGCGGCACGCGGGGCAGGGGCTCTGCCCCGTCGCCCGTTCCGGGCGACTCCCCGTGATATTTGGACCAAGAAGAAGCGCGCGGGGCTTGCGATCCCGACCGGGCGGGGCCATGCCTTGGCCCTGTCGAGCGGAGGGCCTGTCATGCGTCTGATCTTCATGGGATCACCCGATTTTTCCGTCCCGGTGCTGGAGGCGCTGGTCGAGGCCGGCCACGAGGTCGCCTGCGTCTACTGCCAGCCGCCGCGCCCGGCGGGGCGGGGCAAGAAGGACCGGCCGACCCCGGTGCAGGCGCGGGCCGAGCAGCTGGGCCTGCCCGTGCGGCATCCGACATCGCTGAAGGGCGCGGCCGAACAGGCCGAGTTCGCGGCGCTGGACGCCGAGGTGGCGGTGGTGGTGGCCTACGGGCTCATCCTGCCGCAGGCCATCCTCGATGCGCCCGAACGGGGCTGTCTGAACATCCATGCCTCTCTGTTGCCGCGCTGGCGCGGGGCGGCGCCGATCCATCGTGCGATCCTTGCGGGCGACGACCGCACCGGCATCTGCATCATGCAGATGGAGGCGGGGCTCGACACCGGGCCGGTGCTGCTGCGCGAGGCGACGCCGATCGGCCGCAACGCGACGACCGGAGAGCTGCACGACCGGCTGTCGCGCATCGGCGCCCGGCTGATCGTCGAGGCGCTCGACCAGATCGGCGACCTGGTGCCGGTGCCGCAGCCCGACGAAGGCGTGACCTATGCCGCCAAGATCGACAAGGCCGAGGCCCGGGTCGACTGGACGCAGCCCGCCGAGGCGGTGTCGCGCCAGGTGCGGGGGCTCGCGCCCTTCCCGGGCGCCTGGACCGAGCATGGCGAGGACCGCATCAAGCTTCTGGGCGCGCGGGTTGTGCCGGGGGATGGCGCGCCGGGCGAGGTTCTGGACGATGCGCTTACCGTGGCCTGCGGCGAGGGCGCCGTGCAGATCACCCGGGCGCAGCGTGCGGGACGCGGGGCGCAGGACGCCGCAACCTTCCTGCTGGGCCATCGCGTACCCAAGGGCACCGTGCTGGGCGCCTGACCCCGCCTGTGCGCCCGCGCAGGGAAGCTGCGCTGTGGTCCCGGTTTGCGAAACCCTGCGCGGGGCCTAGGTGTTCTTCCAAGCGAACAGGAGGCGCACCATGGGTCAGCTCGTCAACGGCAAGTGGGAAAAGGGGTCGATCACGGCCCGCAACGAGGGCGGGGCCTTCGTGCGGTCGGACACCGGCTTTCGCAACTGGATCACGCGCGACGGCAGTGCCGGGCCCACCGGCGAGGGCGGCTTCAAGGCCGAGCCCGACCGCTACCACCTCTATGTCAGCTATGCCTGCCCCTGGGCGCATCGGGCGCTGGTCTTCCGCAAGCTCAAGGGGCTCGAGGACCTGATCGGCGTCAGCGTGGTGCATCCCGACATGCTCGACGAGGGCTGGACCTTCGGCACGGATTTCGAGGGCGCCACCGGCGACCGGCTTTATGGGCTGCCCTATCTGCGCGACATCTACACCAAGGCCGATCCGCAGGTTTCGGGCAAGGTGACCGTGCCGGTCCTGTGGGACCGCAAGCGCGAGACCATCGTGTCGAACGAAAGTGCCGAGATCATCCGCATGTTCAACAGCGCCTTCGACGAGTTCACCGGCAACCACGACGACTACTGGCCGCAGCACCTGCGCGAGGACATCGAGCCGGTGAACGCCCGGATCTACGACACGCTCAACAACGGCGTCTACAAGGCGGGCTTTGCCACCACGCAAGAAGACTACGAGAAGGCGGTCTTTCCGCTTTTCGAGACGCTGGACTGGCTGGAGGAGCGGCTTTCGGGTAACCGCTATCTCATGGGGGACCGCGTGACTGAGGCGGACTGGCGGCTCTTCACCACGCTGATCCGTTTCGACAAGGTCTACCACGGCCACTTCAAGTGCAACCGCAACCGGATTGTCGATTTCCCGGCGCTCTGGGGCTATCTCCGCGAGCTCTACCAGTGGCCGGGCGTGGCCGAGACGGTGCACTTCGACCATATCGTGCGCCATTATCACTACAGCCACGAGACGGTTAATCCCAACCGGATCATCCCCATCGGCCCGGTGCTCGATCTCATGGCGCCGCATGGGCGCGACAGGCTCGACGCCGCCTGAGGCCAGCCTCAGACGTGGCGGCCGTAGTGCTCTACCATGGCCGACAGGTCCTCGGGCGGGGTCGCCCGGGGCAGGTAGGCGCAGGCATTGGCGAAGAGCGAAAAGATCGACCCGTCCGAGAAGAAGGTGGTATTGGTCACGAAGATGATCCGCGTGGCCGCGTCCCGGTAGGCCACGTAATCGGCCACCGCAAAGGCGCTGCCCTCCTCGAGCACAAGATCGAGGATGACGACGTCGAAATGCTCGCTTTCGAGATGCGCAACCGCCTCGGCCTCGCCGGTCGCGCAGACGACACCGGCGCCCATCCGGTCAAGATGGCGGCTCCAGAGGTCGGCCAGCGCCTTGCGGCTCTCGATGATGAGTACGTCCATGCGGCATGTCCTTATGAAAGCGCCGGACCGTCGATCGAAGTTCTCGGTCATCTTCCTCAATATTTGGTTAATTTTGTCTTACCGCGCCCCGGGGCCGGCAAGGAATCGCAAACCATGTCCGGTTGCGAAGGCGCGACGGCCTGCTACCTTGGTCGTCAAACAGGCGGAGAGACCCATGTTCATAAGACCAGCGATCCTTGCCCTCGTCCTGGGCGCCACGGCCGCTCAGGCGCAGTCGGTGCCCTGCGGGGGCAGCTTCTCCGGCTTCGTTTCCGACCTTCAGCAGGAAGCCGTGCGCCGCGGCCATGACCCGCAGGCCGCCGCGCGCTTCTTCGGGCAGGTCTCGCAGGACCAGTCGGTGCTGCGCGCCGACCGACGCCAGGGCATCTTCCAGGATCCCTTCATCACCTTCTCGCGCAAGCTCATCAGCCAGAGCCGCCTCGACCGCGGCCGCCAGATGGCGCAGCGCTACGACAGCGTCTTCGACCGGATCGAACGCCAGTACGGCATCTCGCGCGGTGTGCTGCTGGCCTTCTGGGCCTTCGAGACCGACTTCGGCGCGGTACAGGGCGACTTCAACACCGCCAACGCGCTGGTGACGCTGGCCCACGACTGCCGCCGCCCGCAGATCTTCCGCCCGCAGGTTTTCGCCGCGCTCGAGCTTTTCGAACGGGGCGATTTCAACCCGGCCAGCACCACCGGCGCCTGGGCGGGCGAGATCGGCATGGTGCAGATGCTGCCCAAGGACATCATCGAGAACGGCGTCGACGGCGACGGCGACGGTCACGTGACGCTCAAGACCTCGGCGCCCGATGCGCTCATGTCCGGGGCCAGCATGCTCTCCAGCCTCGGCTGGCGGCACGGCGAACCTTGGCTGCAGGAGGTGCAGCTGCCGCAGAACTTCGACTGGTACCAGACCGGCGTGCACGAAACCAAAAGCGTGGCTGAGTGGGAGCGCATGGGCGTGCGGGCGCGTAGCGGACAGCTTGACGACGGGCGCCTGCAGGCCTCGATCATCATCCCGCAGGGCCGGAACGGTCCGGCCTTCATCGCCTACCCGAACTTCCGCGTCTTCTTCGAGTGGAACCAGAGCTTCACCTATGTGCTGACCGCGGCCTATTTCGCCACGCGGCTCGAAGGGGCGCCGGTCTACGACGCGGGCAACCCCGAACCGGGACTCTCCGGCAACCAGATGCAGCAGCTTCAGCGCAAGCTTCAGGCGCGTGGCTATGACGTGGGTGGCGCCGACGGCATCCTCGGGGCCGGCACGCGCGACGCCGTGCGCGAGGTGCAGCGCCAGCTTGGCATGCCCGCCGACGCCTGGCCGACACCGCAGCTTCTGAACCGGCTCTGAGCGGCATGGTCGCCCGCCGCGCGTGCCACTACGCCTTCGGCAGGGGCCTCGCATGATCGAGGCCCTGCATCACGTTCAGCTGGCCATGCCCCGCGGCGGCGAGGACGAGGCGCGCGCCTTCTACGCTGACATCCTCGGGTTCGATGAAGTGGAAAAACCCGAGCTTCTGAGGGTGCGCGGCGGCGTCTGGTTCAGCCGCGGGAGCGTCGAGCTGCACCTTGGCGTCGAAGAGCCCTTCAACCCGGCAAGAAAGGCGCATCCCGCCCTGCGGGTCGCCTCCCTCGATCAGATGGTCCGGCACCTCGACGACCATGGGGTGAGCTATCGCCGCGACGTCGATCTGCCGGCCCTGCGCCGTGTCTACGTCGACGACCCCTTCGGCAACCGCATCGAGCTGCTCGAACTGCTGGAATGACACCTGCTGGCCCGGCCGCATGGCCCGGCCCCCGGCAATCTGTTGCAGCGATCCCGGTGCCGAGGGCCCATAGAAAAACGGCGGGCCCCGAAGGGACCCGCCGCCGTTTATCTCTGGTCTGTGGCTCTTGCCTCAGGCCGCCTTCTTGGCCGCCGAGGTCGCCTTGTCCGCGGCGCTCTGCGCGTTGGACTGTGCCTTCTGGCTCATGTCCTCGCCGGCCTTCGTGGCCAGTTCGCGCGCCTCTGCGCCGGTTTTCTGGCCGACCTCGGACATGGTCTGCGCGGTGCGCATGAACAGGTCCATCTGCTTTTGCGCGAAATCGCTGAAGGCCTTGCCGTAGTCGGCGGGCTCGTTGCGGACCTTGGTGACCTCGCGAAGGTTCGAGAACGCTTCCTTGGCGGTCTCGCTTGCGATGTCGGTCGACTGGCTCGCCGCGTCGGTGGTCAACGCCATCATGCGCTCGCTGTTCTGGGTCCAGGTCTTGAAGATGTCCTGATAGCCCTTCGGGTCGAACAGGGTCTGCATGTCGGCCATTGCGGATTTGGTGTTCTGCTTGGTCATGTCGGGTCTCCTCCAAAGAAGATCGGTGTCTCTTGCGCCGTCTGCGCTACTGATGGAAAGATAATGCTGCACTGCAGCAATTCAACCCCCGGCAACGATACGCCTCCGAAATTACCCGACTCGGACGCGGGCAGG